>NZ_NHPJ01000049.1 GCF_002252985.1 Halorubrum halodurans
CGACTGCCCCTTTGAGTCCCACCCGACCGCAACCGCCCCGCACCTCACGCCTCCCCAGCCTCGCGGCTCGCTCTGCTCGCCGCGTCCCTCGCGGGCTCCTCGTGCCCCTTCGGGGCACTCGGAGGCGCGCCACCGCGATCGGTCGGTGGTTGGACTTTATCGACCGGGCGTTTCACACTGAGGCGTTTGAAAGATGAGCCTCGACGGAGGCCGGTTCGGCGGCGATCAGAACTCGGTGACGACCTCGACGCCGCGCACCTCGTAGTCGTCCATCGCGGCGAGCCGGTCCGACACCTCCGACAGCGCTAGCTCCCGCGTCACGAGCGCGCCGGGGTCGATCGCGGTCGCCTCCACGAGCGCGAAGAGGTCGTCGTAGTTCGTCGGCGGCATCCCGCGCGCGCCGAGAAACGATACCTCCCAGCGGGTCATCCAGTCCGTCGGCAGCGACACCTCGCCGCGTTCCGCGTCGGTGGTCAACCCGACCTGGACGTGCGTCCCGCGCGGGCGGACCGACCGGACGGAGTTGCGGCACGTCTCCGCGATACCCAGCGCGTCCATCGAGACGTCGACGCCGCCGTCGGTGAGCGAGCGAATCCGCTCGGGGACGGACGTGGTCGAGTCGGCCGCTCCTCCTCCGCCTCCACCGCCCGCCCGCACCGTCTCCGCCGCGCCGAGGTCCGCGGCCCGCGAGAGGGCGTCGTCGTCGACGTCGACGGCGACGACCCGCGCGCCGACGGCGGCCGCGATCTGGACCGCCGAGAGGCCGACGCCGCCACAGCCGTGGACCGCCACCCGGTCGCCGCCGCCGACGCCGGCGCGCTCGACGAGCGCGTGGTAGGCGGTCATGTACCGACAGCCGAGCGCCGCGGCGTCGCGGGCGGGCAGCCACGACGGGCGCTCGACGAGGTTGTAGTCGGCCCGCGGGACGGCGACCCGCTCGGCGAACGCGCCGGGCGCGTCGGGCTCGAAGCCGAGGGCGCTCCCGTCCGCACAGACGTTGCCGTGGCCGCGCCGACAGTACGAGCACGTCCCGTCGCCCAGCGAGAAGGGCACCACGACGCGGTCGCCGGGGGAGAACCGGTCGACCGCGTCGCCGACGGCGACGACCTCGCCGGCGGGCTCGTGGCCGAGCACCTGGCCGCGGGGTACCCGGTCGTCGGCCCACTCGCCGTGGCCCTTCCAGGCGTGCCAGTCGCTCCGGCAGACCCCGCAGGCGTCGACGCGGACGACGGCGTCGTCCGGTCCCGGCTCCGGCTCGGGGAGGTCTCGGATCGCCAACTCCTCGCCGTACTCGCGAAGGACGGCCGCGCGCATGGTGGCCGGTCGTCGCCCGACGGCATACGTGTTGTGCCCTCCGGCGGCGGGGTGACGCTGACGCGCGGGATCGGAGCCGCCCCCTCGACTCGCGACGGCGCGTGGCGGGGGCGATCGGGTCGGGACCAGGATCAGAATCGGGGTCGGGCTCAGGTCAGAGTCGGGGTCGCCGTCGTACGCCGTCAGCCGCGTACCGGATCCCCGTTATTTCACCGACTGGCGCGTTAATTCCCTCCGTCTCAGCGTTGATCTCACCGTCGAACAAATGTTATTCAGATAAGATTTATCAGGGTTCACGAACGAGTCGACCATACATGTCCTCGGGGGCCGACCCGCGACCGGGCGTCGCCTATCGACGACCGGACGGTGACCCCGACCGACTCGAGATCGAGTCCGCCGGCGACCCGGCGGTCCCGGTCGACGACCTCCCGAACGACGCCTGGCTCGAGGCCGTCCACCCGGAGGACCGCGATCGGCTCCGCGAGGAGCTCGCGGCCGGCGAGGTCGACGTCGCCTACCGGGTCGACCACGACGGCGACGACGACCCCACGTGGATCCACGAGCACGGTCGACGCGTCGAGGCCGGTGACGTGATCGGCTACCTGCTTCCCGCGTACGAACGGATCGAGCGACAGCGCCGGCTCGAACAGCAGCGCGAGCGGCTCGAGGAGTTCGCGAGCGTCGTGAGCCACGACCTGCGGAACCCGCTTTCGGTCGCGGTCGGCAACCTCGAGCTGGCCCGCGGGTTCGACGGCGAGGAGGCGGTCGATCGGATCGACCGCGCACACGACGCGCTGGACCGAATGGACGTGCTCATCTCGGATCTCCTCTCTCTCGCCCGCGAGGGGCGCTCGGTCGAGGCGACCGCCGAGACCGACCTCCGCGCCGTCGTCGACCGAGCGTGGGCCACGGTCGGACGACCGGCGAACGCGGAACTGGTCGTCGAGGAGCCGCTCCCGCGGATCGAGTGTGACCACAGTCGGCTCCGACAGGCACTCGAGAACCTCTTCCGGAACGCGATCGAGCACGGATCCGCCGAGGGACTCGCCGCGGACGCGGCGTCCGTCGACGGCGACGCGGTCGCCGCTCGCCGGGTCGACGCCGACGGCGTGCGCGTCTTCGTCGGCCGGACCGACGGGGGGTTCTACGTCGCCGACGACGGATCGGGGATCCCCGAGGACGACCGCGAGGCCGTCTTCGAGCCCGGTCACACGACCGCCGAGGAGGGGACGGGATTCGGGCTCGCCATCGTCGAGCGGATCGCCGAGGCACACGGCTGGTCCGTCTCCGTGACCGAGAGCCGTGCCGGCGGCGCCCGGTTCGAGTTCGCCGGCGTCGAGAGCCACGAGAACCCAGGAGGGGCCGCGGGCGACGACGCGGCGAGCGGAACCGCCGGGTGCGACGCGGGGCCGCGGTCCGTCGAGTGAGCACGTACTCCGCCGACCGAGGGCCGCGCTGCCCCTTTCAGCCGCCACGAGTTCCGACCTAGACGAAGTCGCTCAGTCCGGACTGGCCGTCGTCGCCGTCCTCCTCGGCGTCGTTCGGGGCGACGTCGTCGGCCGCCGTGCCGGCATCGGTCCCGTCCGCGGCGACCCCGCCCGCCGCGTCCCCGTCGGCCGGGGTCGCCGCGTCGCCGCCGCGGTCGGCCCCGCCGGCGAACGCGCCCTCGGCGTGGTCGGCCATCCGCGCCTCGCGACGTTCCTGCGCGTCCTCGACGATCGACTCGACCTTGTTCGTCGACTCGCCGGAGCCGGTGATGAACGACACGCCGGCCTCGTCGAGGTCGTAGGCGGCCGCCATCGCCACGGTGAGCTCGCGGGGTTTGCAGTGGTGGGTGATCGCGGCGAGGAACGGCAACACCTCCCGGCGAGCGGTGGCGACGCTACAGCCGCTCGTCTCGGCGATCCGCCCCACGACCTCGTCGGCGGTCGAATCGGAGGAGGACCAGAACTGCGGGCGGCCGTACCGGGTCCACCCGCCCTTGGTCCCGTCGCGGGCGGCGGCGACGCCCGCGGCCGCGTTGTCGGTCGCGTACCGCCAGTAGGAGTAGTTCTGGCTGGCGCGCACGCGACCCAGCCAGACGTCCGCGTTCGCGAGGAAGTCGTACGCGCGGGTCGCCTCGGCCGCGTCGTACACGGAGAGCACGTTGTCCTCGATCCACTTCGTGAGGTCGTCGGGCGTCTCGTCGACCGCGTACGCCGACCGGAGCGACTCCTCCGCGGATTCCTCCTTGAGCACCGCGTCGAGGAACGGGAAGATCCCCATCGCCTTGTCTCGGTCGGCGGTGACGACGTCCTCGACCGCGATCGACGACCGCCCCTCGCAGGCGGCCTGGAGGTCGTTTATCGCCCCGCGCAGGTCGCCGCGGTTGCGCTCGGCGATCCGCTGGAGCGCGTCCGACTCGAACTCGATCCCCTCCTTGCGGCAGACGTCCCGTAGGACGGGCACGATGGAGCGCGCGGAGACGTCGCGGAACTCGATCTCCTGACACGCGTTCCGCAGGCCGCGGGAGACGTCGTAGAACTCGTTGGCGATGAGGACGATCGGCTGGCCCGACTCCTTCACGAGGTCCGTGATCGCGGAGGCCCCGCCCCGGTCGTAGTTGCCGTGGATGTTGTCCGCCTCGTCGAGGATCACGAGCTGTCGGGAGGCAGTGTCGCCGCCGCTCGCGCCGCCGCCGGCCGCGCTCCCGCCGAGGGTCGCGTTGCGGGCCGCGCGCCCGGCGAACCGCTCTATCACGTCGGCGGTCCGCTGGTCGGAGGCGTTCAGCTCCACCGTCTCCCAGCCCATGTCGGCCGCCAGCGCGTGTGCCGCGCTCGTCTTCCCGACGCCGGGGCTCCCGTGGAGGATGACGGCCTCGCGGTGGTCGTCCCACGAGCGCGCCCACTCCGCGAAGGCGTCGCGGGCCTTGTCGTTGCCGCGGACCTCCGAGAGCGTACTCGGGCGGTACCGCTCGGTCCAGTCGGCCATTACCGGAGGAAGGCGCGAGCGCCGTTTAGTGGTTGCGGAGCGGTCGAGCGTGTCGCGATCGACGCGTCCGCGCGAGGATCACCCCTCCTCCGCGGCCGCGCCCGCGGCGAGCGCCTCCGTGAGCACCGGCGCGACGCTGACGACGCTACAGCCGCGCTCGATCGTGTCGGTGCCGACGATCCGGTCGACGCCGGCCGCCCGCAGCTTCGTCACCGCGTTCGCGGCCAGCATCGGGTGGACGCAGGCGGCGACGACGCGCTCGGCCCCGCGATCGACCAGCACGTCGACCGCCTCGCTCATCGTCGACCCGGTGGCGACGATGTCGTCGACGACGACGACGTCGCGGTCGACGACGGAGGCGTCGGAGGGGGAGACCGCGACCGCGCCCGTCTCGCGGTCGCGGTGCTTCTCGAAGTGGTCCGTCTCGCCGCGGCCGTACGCGTCCCGGACTGTCTCCGCGATCCCGATCGCCCCCTCGTCGGGCGCGAGAAAGAGCGGATCACGCAGGTCCGAGAGGGAGGCCGCGAGGACGCCCGCGGCGTCGACCGTCTCGACGGGGACGTCGTAGAAGTCGGCGACTCCCGGCTCGTGCGGGTTGACGAGCACCACGCGGTCGGTGCCGGTCGAGACCGCCCGCGCCATCGCCCGCGCGGAGACGGGCTGGCCGTCGCGGAACGACTCGTCCTGTCTGGCGTACCCCATGTACGGGAGCACGGTCGTCACGCGCTCCGCGCCGGCCTCGCGGACGGCGTCCTGGAGCTGGAGGAGTTCGACCCACGCCTCGTCGGAGTCCGTCGACGCGACGACGACCGCCTCCTCGCCGGCGAACTCCGGAACCGCGGCGAGCCGCTCGCCGTCGGGGAAGCGGTCGTACGTCGCGGTCGCGAGCGGGCGTCCCGTCTCCTCGGCGAGCGCGGCCGCGAGCGGTTGCGAACTCGATCCGGGTACGATCATGGGCGTCCGTTCCGCCGACACCGATAAACCAGTTTCTGTACTCGGCCGTGACGGTCGAGACGCCGACACGCGCTCGGTGATCGGTGACACGTCCACGGCCGGTCAGTCGCCGACGGATCGATATGGGGTCATAGAACTCCCGTCACGGGGTTCACTTCACGGCCCGATGATCGAATTACTCGTGAGGATCTGCTTGCGTGTTGAGCGGCTGGAGGAGGCCACCAATATCGACCCCACTGACATACATCCTACCTCCTCGATCCCGAGTCGTGCGTACGTGTCGGATTGGATCCGTTAAAAGTCCCAACCGGCGATCTGTCCTCAACCATTCGCTGAATACAGAGCGCGAGTCTGTCAGCCATCTATAGACTGAGTGATATGACGGTCGTACAACCACCATGGAATCTCGAGTACCATTGCTAAGACGATTGCCACACTACGGCCCACCAGAACCTCATCAGTAACTCGGAACGAAAGAACCGTAGTGCCACTTATACCAACTCTTATGAGCCGACTCGGATTCCAATCGAGGAGGACAGACTGAAGCGTGGACATAACTTCCTCGGTCGGAAGCTGCGAACATATGTGTTCTGGAGGTCTGAGTCTGATATGATAAACTCACCCTCTGTATCTCCATGAAGTTTTTATCAGATTCTAAATAATTCAACAGAGAAAAATGAATAGATGAGAACAACCTGCTAGCAAATGAGCGAAAATAATTGGATGTCAATCAGTGACACCGTTTTCGGGGTACTCAAAGAGTCAAGCGACTTTTTTGCTGGGCTTGTACTGAATTTCGCACTCATCATCGGAGTGGTCGTGTTTCAGTGGAATCTCGTTGAAATCGCCGTAGTGTATCTTATTGAAATAGCGATTATCCAGTTGTTCTTCTTTCCTGTTGCGTTGTTTACGCCGGAACCAGTGGAGGGTCGCGACGGAGACGCATGGGACACCGATCCGGTCCCGATTCAGCCGATTAACTTCCTGCCGCCAGTGTACTGGCGGAACATCAGATTTGTCTGGTTCAAAGCTGTGTTTAACCTAGTGGTCATTGGCGTCATTATGCGCTCCGTCAGCTCCGGATATACGCTCAGTTCGGACCTACCCATGTCACTCGGCCTTGCGATTGCCGGCATCGTTCTGTTTCAACTGAGCCGTGTTTGGCGATACTTCATTGTGGACCAATCATACCGAGAGAAGTCACCGACAGATCCGATGGCGTTTGTGTACGCTCCACTCACTGAATTGTTCCTGATGTTGGTGTATGTACTTGCCCCGGTGACGTTGATCTTAGCCGGTATCGCATTTACGATCGATAGCGACCTCAGCTCATTACCCGTATTGCTACTGTATTTGACCCCAATAGGATTTATTCGAGCGTGGATAGGAAGCTTGGATCCCCAGACAGACGATTTTGAAGTGAGTTTCAGTTGAGGAGTGTGGCTCTGTAGCTCTGTTGGAATCCTCTTCTTCAGATATATTCTTGTCTGAAACAGCCGGTCGGTGGGAGTTGCTTGTAGGACGGGTATTTCGATGGAGATTGGGGCGAGTAGAAGGAGAGCGTTGCTGGCGCGGAGAGGACCTCCAAAGCCCCAGTCACGAGGACTCGCGCGGCTCGTTGCGCTCCTCGTCGCTCACTTCGTTCGCTCCTGCGGTGCTTACGTCGCCGAGCGTCGCCCTTCCGAGAGACTTCGTCTCTCGACTTCCCGCTCGCTCACGCTCGCGGGAATTGCGACTGCCCCGTTGAGTCCCGCCCGACCGCAACCGCCCCGGCCCTCACGCCTCCCCAGCCTCGCGGCTCGCTACCGAGGTGCTCGTTTCACTCACACCTCGCTCGCCGCGTCCCTCGCGGGCTCCTCGTGCCCCTTCGGAACACTCGGAGGCGCGCCACCGCCCGGATCGGTTCACGGGGGTCTCGACCGTTATTCCTCTTCGCCCTCGGAGCGACGCGCGACCTCGTGCCGGCCGAAGCCGTACCGCAGCCGGTTGGCGAGCCGGCGCGAGAACCGGCCCTCGTTGCGCGAGTCGAACCGCTCGGCGAGCGCCCCGTAGATGAGCGGAACGGGAACCTCCTGCTCGAGCGCCTCCTCGACGGTCCAGGTCCCGGTCGACCCGCCCGCGACGTGGTCGGCGACGTCGCCGAGGTCGTTGCCCTCCTCGCGGAACGCCTCCTCGCAGAGCTCGAGCAGCCACGACCGGATCACCGCGCCGTTGTTCCAGGTGCGGGCTATCGACTCCATCTCGAGGTCGTACCGGCCCTCCGCGAGCAGCTCGAACCCCTCGCCGTACGCCTGCATCAGCGCGTACTCCACCCCGTTGTGAACCATCTTCACGTAGTGGCCCGAGCCGGACTCGCCCATCCGGTCGTGGCCGTCGGGACCGGTCGCGACCGCGTCGAGGACGGGCACCATCGCCTCGTACGCCCACTCGGGACCGCCGACCATCAGGGAGAAGCCCTCCTCGGCGCTCGCGGGCCCGCCGGAGGTCCCGCAGTCGAGGTAGGCGGCGTCGGTGGTCTCGGCGCGGCGGACCGACGCCTCGAAGTGGGAGTTGCCGCCGTCGACGACCACGTCCTCCTCCCCGAGGTGCGGCTCGAGGTCCGCGAGCGTGGCGTCGACCGCGTCGCCCGCGGGCACCATGAGCCAGATCCGCTTGCCGCCGGTCTCGTCCGGGCCGCCTCCGTCCTCGACATCCGCCCCGGCTCCGTCGCCCCCGTCCGACCCGTCGAGCCGCTCACAGAGGTCGGCGACGGAGTCCGCGGGCTCCGCGCCCGCCTCCGCGGCGGCCGCCGTCGCCTCCGCCGAGAGGTCGAACGCGACCACGTCGTGGCCCGCCGCGAGGCTCCGGTCGACGACGATCCGCCCCATCCGCCCGAGTCCGATGACGCCGAGTTCCATGCGCGAGGGGTCGCCGCCGCCCGCCCTAGTGGTTCCGGTTCGCCGGGGCGGCCCGCCTCCGACGCGCGTCAGGCCTCGCTCTCGCCGAGATGCGCCCGCAGCGTGTCGACGTCCTTGTTGCCCGCGCCCGTGTTCAGGAGGACGACCGTGTCGTCCGGGCCGAACTCGCCGGACTCCGCGAGCGCGAACGCCCCCGAGGCCGCCGCCGCACACGTCGCGCCGACCTCCAGGCCCTCCTCGCGGGCGACCGTGATCGCGGCGTCGAGGATCTCCCGGTCGGTCGTCGCGACCGCGCCGCCGTCGGACTCGCGGATCGCCTCGAGGATCAGCGGGCTCGCCCCCGGATCGGGGATGGCGATCCCGTTACAGGCCGTGTCGACCTCGTCGTCCGCGAGCGGCTCGTGTCGGTCCGCGCCGGCCTCGTAGGCGTCGACGACGGGCGCACACCCCGCCGCCTGCGCCGCGTACATCGGCACGAGGTCGTCGCTCCAGCCGAGCTCGCGGGCCTCGCGGGCCGCCTTGTGCATCCCGACGAGCCCGACGCCGCCGCCGGTCGGATACACCACCGCGTCGGGGGCCTCCCAGTCGAGCTGCTCTAACAGCTCCAGCGCCATCGTCTTCTTCCCCTCGTGGCGGTACGGCGTGACGAACGTCTTCGTCGAGTACCAGTCGGGGTTGTCGTCCATCGCGGCGGCGTACGCCTTCCCGGCGTCGCCGATCTGTGAGTTGCCGCCGACGGGGTCGGTCACGGTCAGGTCCGCGCCGTGGACCTCCGTCATCGCCTTCTGGGTGAACCCCGCCCGCGACGGGAGGAAGACGTGCGCGTCGATGTCGGCGTGGGCCGCGTACGCCGCGGCCGCCTGTCCCGCGTTGCCGGCGCTGTTCAGTGCCACCTCGCTCGCGCCGTGTTCGCGCGCCGCGGTCATCGCGAGCGACTGTCCGCGGTCCTTGAACGTTCCCGTCGGGTTCGCGCCCTCGTCCTTCAGAAGCACCCGCCCGACGCCCATCGCCTCCGCGAGCGCCGGACACTCGACGAGCGGGGTGTCTCCCTCTCCAAGCGTCACCGCGGCCTCGCGGGTGAACGGCAACAGCTCCTCGTACCGCCACATCGACTCGCCGGGGCGGGCCGCCAGATCCGCCGGCGTCAGGTCGATCCGGTCGAGGTCGTAGCGGGGATCCAGGATCCCGTCGCAGTCCGGACAGCGGTGCGTGGCCGTCCCGGCGTCGAACGTCTCCCCGCAGTCGACACACGAGAGCCCCTCGAAGGCGTCGGTGGTCTCCATGCGCTGGGATCGCACACCGGGGGACTTCGGTCCATCGGTCGACGAAGGTCGCCGGCGAGCCGGGGACCCGATCGCCGACGGGAGCGCGGGGCCGGTCCTCGACCGGCTCGGGGATCAGTCCTCGACCGGCTCGGGGATCACGTCCGCCTCGACGAGCCGGTCGAGGTCGGCGTCGGCGTAGCCGTACTCCTGGAGGACCTCCTCGGTGTGTTCGCCGAGCATGGGCGGGTGCCGGCGGACCGTCACGGGCGTCCGCGAGAACTTCATCGGCGATCCGGGCACCTCCACGGTGCCGACCTCCGGGTGATCGATCTCCAGACGCATGTCGCGCGCCTCGATCTGCGGGTCGTCGAACAGCTCTTCCATGTCGCGGACGTGGCTCGCGGGCACGTCGTGGCTGGTGAGCGTCTCGACGGCCTCCTCGGTCGTCATCGTGCCGAACTCGGCTTCGAGCTCCGCGTCGAGCGCGTCGCGGTTCCGCACGCGCTTCTCGTTGACCTCGAACCGATCGTCGGCAAGCAGATCCGGCCGGTCGAGCGCGTCGCAGAGCCGCGGCCAGAAGGAGTCCGCCGAACAGCCGACGACGACGTAGTCGTCCGCCGTCTCGTACGCCTGGTACGGCGCGATGTTCGGGTGTTTGCTCCCCATCCGCCCCGGCGGGTCGCCGCTCGCGAAGTAGTTCGCCGCCATGTAGCTCATCCAGGCGGCCTGCCCGTCGAGCAGGCTCACGTCGATCTTCTGGCCCGTGCCGTCGCCGAGCTCGCGCTCGAGCAGCGCGGCCAGGATCGCCTGGGTGGCGTACATCCCCGCGCCGATGTCCGCGAGCGCGACGCCGACCCGGACCGGCGGCCCGTCCTCGACGCCCGTGATCGACATCAGCCCGCCCTTCGCCTGCATCACGATGTCGTACGCCGGCGCGTCGCGGTCGGGACCCCACTCGCCGTAGCCGGAGAGGCCGCAGTAGATGATCTCCGGGTTCTCCTCGGCGAGGTCCGGGTAGTCGAGCCCCCACTCGGCGGTCTTGCCCACCCGGAAGTTCTCGACGACGATGTCCGCCTCGCGGGCGAGGTCGCGGAAGACGTCGCGGCCCTCCTCGCTCGCGAGGTTCAGTACGACCGACCGCTTGTTCCGGTTGACGCTGGAGTAGTAGGCTCCCTGGGCGTTCTCGCCCTCGCCGAACGCGGGCGGGACCCACGTCCGCGTCTGGTCGCCCACGCCGGGGCGTTCGATCTTGATCACGTCGGCGCCGAGGTCGCCGAGCTGCATCGTACAGAACGGTCCCACGAGCACGCGGGAGGCGTCGAGCACCGTGACGCCGTCGAGCGGCCCGGTGTCGCCCGACGGATCGCGCGCCTCACCGACCATGGTTGCCTCGCATTCCTCGCATACGCGCACCTCCGAGCCGACCGGCATAAAGCCCTCGTCGCCGGTCCCGGTGGCCGAGTCGGTAAGGATTAACTCACCGGGGGCGACACGGAGGGTATGGACCTAGACATCGAGGGCAACGTGGCGCTGACCACGGCGTCCAGCGACGGGCTCGGAAACGCAGCGGCGACGGCTCTCGCCCGCGAGGGCGTCAACGTCGTGATCAACGGCCGCGACGGGGACCGACTCGAGGCGGCCGCCGAGGAGCTGCGCGAGGAGGCCGCGGGCGACGCGCGGATCCACCCCGTACAGGGCGACCTGACGGCGGAGGAGGACGTGGTCGGGCTCGTCGACGAGACGCTCGCGGAGTTCGGCCGGCTGGACCACCTCGTCACCTCCGCCGGCGGCCCGCCGTCGGGACCGTTCCTGGAGACCGACGACGACGACTGGTACCACGCCTACGACCTGCTGGTGATGAGCGTCGTCCGCCTCTGCCGCGAGGCGGCCGACCCGCTGCGGGAGGGCGACGGCGGCACCATCGTCAACGTCGCCTCCCGGTCGGTGAAGGAGGCCATCGACGGGCTCGTCCTCTCGAACTCCGTCCGCATGAGCGTGATCGGGCTGGAGAAGACGCTCTCGAAGGAGCTCGCCCCCGACGTGCGCGCGAACGCCGTCCTCCCCGGTCCCCACGAGACGAGCCGGATCGAGGACCTCGTGAACCAGGCCGTCGAGCGCGGCGAGTACGACTCCTACGAGGAGGGCCTCGCCGACTGGGGCGAGGGGATCCCGGTCGAGCGCATCGGCGACCCGATGGAGCTCGGCAACACCGCCGCGTTCCTCTCCTCGCCGAAGTCGGGATACATCAACGGCCAGTCGATCGTCCTCGACGGCGGCGCGGGCAGCGCGAACCTGTAACGGCGGCTCGACGTTCGGTTTCCGGTACGCGGTCGCGACGACGGTCGCGTCGGCCGCGTCGCGTCACGCGTGCGTCGTCGCCGGACCCTTCGACTTACCGACCGCTCGAACTCGTCGAACTCGCCGAGCCGATCGGGCGAGCCGAGCGGCGATCCGAAGGCGGAATCAGGCCGACAGCGTGCTGATCCCGTTTATCTGGACGTACCCGAAGCCACACTCCGGACACCGCCACTTCGTCTTCTCCCCGAGGTGGAGGGTCGTCGCCGCCGTCCGGTAGAACGCGTGCGTCTCGCCGCAGTCCGGACAGTCCACGTCCTTTTCGAGCGCCATGTGCGTGTACGGGTCCGGAGCCGGTTTCAAGCTATTGATCCCGCGGACGATCGGACGGGAGCGCGACGATCGGCGCCCGTCAGACCGCCGTGACCCACGCCTTGTACGTCTCGTCGAGGCCGTACACCTCCCGGAAGGCGCGTTCGATGAACCCCGCGACGCGGTTCGCGTCCGACCGGGCGGTGACGACCGCGTTCGTCCCCTCGGCCTCCTCCGGCGTCACGAGCTCGTCGATCCGGAACTCGGGGAACTCGGAGAGGAGGTCCGTCAGCCGCTCCAGTTCGTCGTCGGTACAGTCCATGACGAGCTCGGTGCCCGCGAGCTGGATCCACGGCGGGACCTCCCCGCCGTCCGTGACGTCGCTGTCGGGGTCGACGTCGACGGTCATCACGTCGCTCGACCGGGCGCGGTGGGCCGCCGCCCCGTCCGCGAACAGCGCCAGCCGCTCGGACTCCGTGGCGGCGTCGAATCGGGTCATATCGTCGTCTCGTCGCCCTCGCGACTTAAACTGCCGCGGTCGGCGGGACTACCTGCCGGTTGCCTGCCACGCCGTCCCTACCGCTCCGTCTCGGCGAGCACGTCGTCGACGAGCGCGAGCGTGCGCTCCGCCTCGGCGACCCGGTCGTCGATCTCCCCGGAGGCGATCAGCGCGAGTCCCTCGTCGTCCAGCGCGTCGCGCACGACCGCGGCGCGTCGGAGCCGCTCGTACTCGTCGGAGCGCGCGAGGTCGCGGATCGACCGGAGCGCCGCGACCGTCTCGTCGGCGGCGATCCGCGAGACGAGCGGGACCAGCTCGTCGATCTCGTAGGCCAGCTCGTCGCCCGGTGCGGGCGGCCAGTCGAGCGTCAGCGGCTCCGCGTCGATCCGGTCGAGGAACGTCCGGTGGACGGCCACCGCGGTCCGGAGCGCGCCCACGTCGTCGACGTAGTGGTCGAGCTTCGAGTTGGAGTAGTCGGCGTACTCGAGGAGGGTGGGGATCGGCTCCTCGCCGGCGGGGTGCTCGTCGACGTACTCGCGGAGGTCCGCCGGCGGCAGGTCGGCGTCGACGAAGGGGGTCGCGTCCGCGCGCTCGAGGAAGTCCAAGACGTCGCGGGCCGACTCCGCGGCGTAGAACTCCCGGAACCCCTCGCGGACCGCGTCGTTGTACCCCTCGATCGGCTCGCGGAGCCGCGAGACGTCGGCGTCGAGGTCGGCATCGGCCATGTCGGCGATCCCGCGCAGGTCCTCGAGCCGGTCGGCGAGTTCGCCGCGGGCGTCGGTGGCGGCCTTCCGGGCGCGCCGGTACTCGTCGACCGCGTCGTCGCGGTCGGAGAGCAACTCGACGTAGTCGCCCGCGGGCTCGAGCGCCTCGCGGGCCGCGGCGAAGTCGGACTCGGAGAGTCGGCGCTTGTCGACGGCCTCGTCGGCGGCGGCGAAGGCGTCCGCCGCGGGGGTGTCGTCGTCGACGTCGACCGCGTTCGCGAACTCCCCTTCGAACTGGACGTACGAGCCGAAGTCGCCGGTGCCGACCGCGTCCTCCTCGTACTGGTCGAGCACGCGGTGGGCCCGCCGGTAGGCGTCCGCGGCCGCCTCCACGCGGTCCCGGCCCAGGTCCGCGATGCGCGACTCGAGCCGGGAGAGCTCGTCGTACCGCTCGCGGAGCTCCGCGGCCGCCTCGCCCGCGGACCGGATCGCGTCGGCGTCGGGGATCGAATCGGGGTCGGTGCCGCCGTCGGCGACGACCCGCCGGCCCGCGGTCTCGCCGCGAGCCATCAGTACACCTCGTCGGGGTCGAAGACGCGCTCGCCGACGTGCTCGCCGTCGATCGTGCGGTGGAAACACGACCGGTGGCCGGTGTGACACGCGCCGACCGACTGGTCGACGAGGTACAACAGCGTGTCCGCGTCGCAGTCGACGCGGATCTCCTCGACGGTCTGGATGTGGCCCGAGGAGCCGCCCTTGTGCCACAGCTCCTCGCGCGACCGGGAGTAGTAGTGGGCTTCGCCCGTCTCGCGGGTTCGCTCGAGCGCCTCCGGCGAGACGTACGCGAGCATCAACACCTCGCCGTCCTCGGCGTCCTGTGCGATCGCGGGGACCAGCCCGTCCTCGCCGAACTCCACCGCCACGTCGGCGTCCGCGTCGGCCTCGGTCATACCTCGCCCGAGGCGGGCCCCTCGAATAGTCCTTGTGTCTG
This sequence comes from Halorubrum halodurans, assembly GCF_002252985.1. Taxonomy (GTDB): domain Archaea; phylum Halobacteriota; class Halobacteria; order Halobacteriales; family Haloferacaceae; genus Halorubrum; species Halorubrum halodurans. The sequence continues at coordinate 14,202 of NZ_NHPJ01000049.1, forward strand.
TTCCCGTCTCGGAGCGCTAGGGGATCGGTCAGTACGGTCCAAGCACCGACCGATCGCGGTGGCGTCGCCGCCGGCTGCCAGAGAATCTTCGATTCTCGCTGGACGCTGCGAGCGCGTGGAACGCGCGAGCAGCGAGGCTGGGGAGGCGTGAGGTGCGGGGCGGTTGCGGTCGGGTGGGGCCCAAAGGGGCAGCCGGCTCCGGGAAGACGGCCGACGCAAGGACCGCAGGGGCGAACGCAGTGAGCGACGAGGACCACAGCGAGGCCCTCAACCGGAGCCGGCTGGGGCTTTGGCGGTGGTCACCGCGCCAGCGACGATCGCGTTTCTGTCAGAGTAAGACCATCTGTAACACCCGTTCCATAAGCATCCAACGCTCGCGGATGCCTCTCGATCGGAGAGACGAAGCAAAACCGGGATCCTCACTCCAGAGCGTGTGACGCGACCACCCGTCTACTCCCGGCGCAACACGAGCGCGTCGCCGTCGGCGTACGCGTCCGGCCGCCGGTCGACCACCTCGAACCCGCACGCCTCGTAGAGCGTGAGCGCGGCGTCGTTGTCGGGGTGCGTCTGAAGCGTCACGGGACCGTCCGCGTCGGCGACGGCCGCCGCGAGGAGCCCGCGGGCACGACCCTCCCGGCGGAAGTCGGGGGCGACGACGAGTTCGGCGAGGTGACAGCCGGGGCGGGTCGGCGCGTCCACCGGGAGCGCGTAGCCGACGACCGAACCGTTCTCCGCGGCCGAACCGCCCTCCGCGGCCGAACCGCCCTCCGCGACGCCCGCGTCGTCAGATGCGCGGCCGTCAGCGACGCTCACGAACCCCGATCCGATCGCGACGCCGTACTCCAACAGGTCCGAGCTCGGCTCGCGGAGGTGCCGCTGGAGGGATCGAACCCGGTCGGCGTCGGCGGGACGGATCGGGCGAACCCGTGAGTCCGAACGGGAGTCGAGATCGGCCATCGAGGTCACCCGACCGCGACGCCGGCACCGACGCCGACCGCGAGGGCGGCGCCCGAGAGCGTCGCGAGGAAGTTGACGGCCTGGTTGCCGACCCGGTCGCCCTCGACCAGCGCGCCGAGGAGGCTGTCGACGGTCATGCCGAACACGCCCGCGAGGACGACGATCCCGCCGGCGCGGAGGGCGCCGCCGCCGACGACCGGATCGACGACCGGCAGCGGGACGGCGGCGAGGGACGCGATCAACGCCGCCCCGGCGAGGCCGGCGAGCTCGCCCTGCCAGGTCACGGCGCCGTCGGTCCCCGGCTCCGCCGGCCGGAGCGTCGTGATCAGCCGCGGGGCGTCGAAGAGCCCGCCGATCTCCGAGGAGAGCGTGTCCGCCATCGCGGTGGCGACCGCGCCGGCGAACGCGAGCCGGAAGATCCACTCGGGGACGCCGACGTGGGGGGCCGCGGCGTAGCCGAGGAGCGCCGCGAGCGCGACCGCGGAGTTGGCGAGGACGTTGCCCGTCCCGCGCGCGCCCTGGTTCTCCTGGGCGACGCCGCGGTCCGCCTTCTCGTCGAAACGGTACTTCGAGGCGAGCCCGCCGACCGCGTAGAAGGCCATCAGCGTGAGGAACCAGGCCACGCCGCCGAGCACGACGGTGAGAAGCGAGAGCAACACGCCGGTGAGCATCCCCGGCACCGAGGCGGCCCCGAGCGCGTACGAGGCGTAGCCGAGGGCGGCCGTCACGGCGAGCGCCGCGACGACGCCGACGGGGGTCACGGTCGGATCGAGCGCCGTGAACCCCCACGCCACCAGCGCCACGACGACGACGGTGATGTGGGCGTCGCGCGCGTACACCAGCGAACGGACCAGCGCCGCGGTCAGGACCGCGACTGAGCCGAGGAACGCGAACGCGGGGAACGCGCCGGCGAGCGCGTCGCCGCCGCCGCCACCGACGAGGGAGGCCGCCGCGCCGGAGACGACCTGTCCGACCGCCGCGGCGACGCCGCCCGCGAGGAGGTAGCCGGCGACGAGCCGGAACTCGTCGTCGGAGCGCGTCCCGACGAGCTCCCGACCGAGTCGCCCGCCGCCGACCGCGAGCGCGGCCGCGGCGAACGCTCCCGCGGGCAGGGGAACGGGGGGAAACGTGGCGACGAGCGCGAGCCCGGCGAGCGAGAGCGAGAACGCGCCGACGCCATAGAGGCGTTCCTCCTCCCTGTCGCCGGGCAGCGCCAGGGTCTCGAACCACTCCCCGTCGCGGATGCCGAGGAGGAACGTGCCGGCGGCGGCGAGGAACGGGACGGCGGCGGCGGTGCCGAGCGCCGGCGCGAACGCCGCGAGCGCGGCCACCGCGGCGAACACGCTCGCGCGTCTGAGCCTCCGATACACGCTCGGGAGTACCCGCGACGACCACTTAACCCTCCCGACAGCGGGGCGGCGTGGTCGTCCGGCGGCCGACCGGAAGACGGCTGACGGTCGAAAGACGGCGACGGACGGCTGACGGTCGAAAGACGGCGACGGACGGCTGACGGTCGAAAGACGGCGACGGACGGCTGACGGTCGAAAGACGACGGTCCGGCGGCTCGGCGGCATCCGTGACGAGACGGGAGCGACGTCGACGCGGCTCAGTACCGGTACTCGTTGAACTGGACCGCGTGACCCTCGATGACCGGAACCTCGTCCTCGGGGTCGGCTTCGTCGTCGTCCGCGGCCGCGTCGTGTGAGTCAACCGCTGTCATGCCTCGACGGTCACCGTACTCCTACATAAATTATGCGGAAATAACGTCCGGCTTCGGTCACTCGAGCACTCGGTCGATCTCGCCGAGGTGCTCGAGGACGTGGTCCGGTTCGAGGTCGGTGTCGGCGAGGTCGGCCTCGTCGGTGACGCCCGACAGCACGAGGACGGTGGTCATCCCGGCGCGCGCGCCGAGCGCGACGTCGGTGTCGAGGCGGTCGCCGACGACGAGACACTGCTCGGGCGGATACGGGAGCCGGTCGCGGACCATCTCGATGGCGGGATCGGAGGGCTTCCCGAGGACCACGTCGGGGTCGCGCTCGGCGACGGCCGCGACCGCGCGGATCACCGCGCCGGACCCCGGAACGTCCCGCTCGGCCGCGGGGATGACCACGTCGGGGTCGGTCCCGATGAACGGGATGCCGCGGTCGAGCGCCCACAGGGCCGTACAGAGGTCGTCGTAGTCGAACGACCGGTCGATCGAGGCGACGAACGCGTCGGCGGCCTCGACGTCCTCCGTCGTCGAGAGCCCCGCGTCGGCGAACTGCTCCAGGAGGCCGGGGTCACCCAGACAGAACAGGTCGTCGCGGGCGTGGTGCTCGCGGAGGTACGCCGTGGTCACGCTCCCGGCGGTGATCACGTCCTCCGCGGTCGCGTCGTACCCCGCCGCGCCCAGCCGGTCGACGTACGCCGGCGGCGCCTTCGTCGGGTTGTTCGAGACGAACAGCGTCTCGACGTCGGCCTCGCGAAGCCGGCGGTAGCCCGACGGCGCGCCGGGGATCGGATCGTCGCCGCGCACCACCGTCCCGTCGACGTCGAGGACGGCACCGGAGAACTCCATGTCCGTCCGTGGGCCGCCGTCGCCGTATGGGTTGCGCTCGGTCGGCGGTCGGACGATCCAGCCGGCCCAGCCGGCCCAGCCGGCCCGACGATCGTTCCAACACCGGGATCGATCGCAGCTTCGTGATAACGGAAGCGTAAAGCGGCGCCGGTCCGAATCGAGGCGTACTGTGACGACGACCCAGGTGACCCTCGTCCAGATCGACAACTACGGACCGTGGACGGTGACGCCGAAGCCTCGACGGGAGATGGACCTCCAGAGCCTCCAGTCCCGCCTCTTCGCCGACATCGCCGAGTTCCTCGGCCACCGCGACGGGTACGCCTTCTTCACCCGCTTCGACAACATGATCGCGGTGACGAACGGGGTCGACGGCGACGCCCACGCCACGCTACAGGAGTCGATCGGCAACCGCTATCCGGTGACCGTCAGCCTCGGCACCGCCGTGAGCGATCGACCGATCGACGCCCTGGAGGCGGCCAACGCCCGGCTCCAGACGGAGGGGAGCGCGCAGGACGAGGGACGAACCGAGGTCGCCGGCGACGTCCAGATCGCCCACTTCGACGTGGTGAACGTGACCGGCAAGTACACCGACCGACTCAACGAGTTCGACACGTTCATCGACATCGAGCGGGCGTACGCGTCGCTGATGCGGTACCTCCGGCGCGAGCACGGCGCGCTCTCCTTCTTCGTCGGCGGCGACAACGTGATCGCGGTCTGTCCGGACATGCCCGAGTCCGCGTTCGTGGATGCGGTCGACCACGTCGTCGCCGACGTCGACGTGGAGCTTCAGGTCGGCATCGGCCACGGGGCCTCCGCCCACGAGGCCGGGTTCGCCGCGAAACACGCGCTGGAGGACTGCCGTCACGCCGGGACCGCGGTCGAGCTGTTCGGCGCGCCCGCCGCGAGCGACTGAGATGGGCGATCGGGGCGGCGGCTCCGAGGGCGAGGCCTCCGATGCCGACGAGGGGGCCGATGCCCCCCATGTCGGGATCGTCGTCTACGGCGATCTCGACGTCCGATCGGGAGGATTCCTCTACGACCGACGGCTCGCCGACCACCTCGCGGACCGCGGCTGGACGGTCGAGGTCGTCTCGCTGCCCGAGCGGTCCTACCGCCGGTCGCTCCTCACGAACCTCGCGCCCGGACTGGTCGATCGCCTCGACCGCGTCGACGTCGTCGTCGAGGACGCCTACTGCGGCCCGTCGCTGTTCCTCGCGAACCGCAGGGTCGGGACGCCCGTGGTCGCGCTGGTCCACTACCTCCGGTCGGCGGTCGTCGGCAAGGGCGTCGGCGGCCGGGTCGTCCGGGCGATCGAGCGCGACTACCTCGGGACCGCGGACGCGTACGTGTTCAACAGCCGGCCGACGCGGGAGGCCGTCGCCGATCTGTGCGGCGTCGGCGGCTCCGGTCGGATCGGGGATCCCGAGCGGACCGAGGGGACGGCCGGGACGTCGCTTCCGGGCGTCGTCGCGCCCCCCGCCGGCGACCGGCTCGGGACCGCCCCGGCGCTCTCCGGCGACCGGCTGACGCGGGACCCGTTCCAGGTGGTCGCCGTCGGCAACGTCACCCCGCGGAAGGGGATCGCGACCCTGATCCGGGGGCTGTCGCGTCTCGACGACGGGATCGACTGGCGGCTCCGGGTCGTCGGGGACGTGGACGTCGCGCCCGAGCACGTCGCGTCGCTGCGGGCGCTCGCCGACCGCCGCGGGGTGGCGGAGCGGGTGGCGTTCGCCGGGCGCGTCGACGACGACGCGCTCCGCGGGGAGCTGCGCTCGGCGCACCTCCTCGCGGTCCCCTCGCGATACGAGCCGTTCGGGATCGTCTACCTCGAGGGGATGGCGTTCGGGCTGCCGGCGATCGCCTCGGCGAACGGCGGCGCGAGCGACTTCGTCGGCGACCACAACGGCGCGCTCGTCCCGCCCGGCGACGCCGAGGCCGTCGCGGACGCGATCGGTCCCCTCGCGCGCGACCGCGACCGCCTCCGCCGGCTGAGCGAGGCGGCCCGCGAGACGTTCCGGGGGCACCCGACGTGGAAGGAGACCTGCGGACGGGTCGAACGGTTCCTCCGCGGGGTCGTCGAGACCGGGACGGTCGACGGCGCCGCCGCGGCCGCCGAGACACACGAATATCACTACTGATAGTTTGCGTGTGATCTTTTTACGTCCGTGTCGAGAACGGCCGGATAGCATGTCAGAAGAGATAGTCTTCGTCTGTACCGCGGAGGGGTGTGACGCCGGACCGTGGGAGGGGGCACACGACGCGATGGCCCACTGCGAGGAGGCCGCGGACCACGGCTACACGGGTCGGCCGCGATCGGAGGTCGACGTGGTGATCCCCGCGACCGCGGTCGAAAAGCGCGACAACCGGAACCTCCAGCACAAGGGTCATCCGGAGGGCGCGCTGGCGAACGACGACTGAGCCGGGGAGGTCCAGGCGCCGGCCTCACTCCTCCTCGAACAGCCCGAGGTCGTCGGCGACGAGGTCGGCCAGCCGGTCTTTGAGCCCCGGATCGACCTCCGCCACCTCCTCACCGTCGTGTTTCCCGTCGTTGTGCCGGGAGAGCGCGTCCGCCACGTCCGAGAGGGGAACCCGCGTCTCCGTCTCGCAGTCGGTACACACTATCGGGACGGTCGGCTCCTCGGAAGACATCGCTCGGAGAGTGACGGGTGGCCGATATAGTCCTTCGGGACGCAGCGCGCGTCGCAGCCGGGCCGGATCGATCCGGCCCCGCCCGGATCGAGTCACGGCCGCGGGCGACTCGAAAACCCCTAAGTCACGGCGACCCAACCTCGCGTATGGTCGAGGCACCAGCGACGGAGGAAGGGTGGTTCGCGCTACACGAGTTCCGGTCGATCGACTGGGGTGCGTGGCGCGACGCGCCCGAGCGGAAGCGGGAACGCGCCGTCGAGGAGGGCCGGTCGTACCTGCTCCACCGCGAGAAGCTCGCGGCCGCCGACGCCGGCGACTCCGCGGTCTTCTCCGTGCTCGGACACAAGGCGGACCTGTTGACGATCCACTTCCGTCCGACGCTCGACGAGCTGTCGACGATCGAGCGCGGGTTCGAGAACACCGCGCTCGCCGAGTTCACGACCACCGAGTCGTCGTACGTCTCGGTCACGGAGGTGTCGGGGTACGTCTCGGACGCCTACTTCGAGGGCGACGAGGACGAGGTCGACGAGGAGCTCCGCCGGTACATCGAGGGGAAGCTGAAACCGGAGATCCCGGACGACGAGTACGTCTCCTTCTACCCGATGAGCAAGCGCCGCGGCGAGGAGTACAACTGGTACGACCTCTCCTTCGAGGAGCGCGCCGATCTGATGGCCGGCCACGGCGACGTCGGTCGCGAGTACGCCGGACGGATCAAACAGGTGATCGCCTCCTCCGTCGGCTTCGACGACCACGAGTGGGGCGTGACCCTGTTCGGCTCGGACCCGACCGACATCAAGGACATCGTCTACGAGATGCGCTTCGACGAGGCCTCCTCGCGGTACGGCGAGTTCGGGCGGTTCTACGTCGGCCGCCGGTTCCCGCCGGGCGACCTCGGCGCGTACCTCGCCGGCGAGGCGGTCCCGACCGGCGACGCGGGCGGCGAGGGCGACGCTGACGGCCACCACGGCGACGGCGCACACGACCACCACGGCGAGGGTGGCTCGGCTCACGGCGATCACCCCCACGGGGACGGGAGCGCCGGCGGCGAGGGCGACCATCCCCACGGCGGGGACGACCACGCCCACGGTGACGCCGACGCCGGGGAGTCCGCCGACGCCGACGGGATCCGCGGCGAGCTCGCCGACCTCGACATCTACGCCGGCAAACCCCACGGGGAGGACGTGTTCGCGACGGTGCTGTACAGCGAGGCCGACGTCGACGACCTCTTCGAGGAGGTCCAGGGGCTCCGCGCCAACTTCGACCACTACGGCACCCACGTGAAGACCGCGGTGTACGAGGGCCGAGGGACCGACCGCGCCGCCGTCGTCTCCCTCTGGGAGACCTCCTCGGCGGCCGAGACCGCGGCCGGCTTCCTCTCTGAGCTGCCGGGGGTCGTGGGTCGCGCCGGCGAGGAGTCCGGCTTCGGGACGATGGGCATGTTCTACACCGTCAAGCCCGAACACCGTGAGGACTTCACCGACACCTTCGACGAGGTCGGCGAGGCGCTCGCCGGGATGGACGGCCACCTCGAGACGGACCTGATGGTGAACGTCGAGGACGAAAACGACATGTTCATCGCCAGCCAGTGGCGCGCGAAGGAGGACGCGATGGACTTCTTCGGCTCCGACGACTTCCGCGAGACCGTCAAGTGGGGTCGGGAGGTCCTCGCCGACCGGCCGCGACACGTCTTCCTGGCCTGACGGCCGCGACGGTCCGGCCCGGCGGGTCGTCCCGACCGGGCGGACCGTCGGCGGCGGCGACCGCACCCTTTTAACTTTCGCGTCGGCGAACGGTCGGGCATGTTCGACACGATCGTGGTCGCGACGGACGGCTCCGACAGCGTCGGTCGGGCGGTCGACGTCGCGATCGACCTGGCCGCCCGCTTCGACGCGGCGGTCCACGCGCTGTACGTCCTCGACACGGGCGAGGTCGAGTCGTCGCCCGACGAGGTGCGCGAGGACCTCCGCGACGCGCTCGACGACCACGGGGAGCGCGCGCTCGCGGCGGTCGTCGAGCGCGGGGCGGACCGCGACGACGCCCTCGAGGTCGTGACCGACGTGCGCGAGGGGCGACCGGCCAGAGAGATCGTCTCGTACGCCGACGGGATCGGCGCCGACCTCGTCGTCACCGGGACCCGCGGGCGACACGGGGAGAACCGCTTTCTCATCGGGTCCGTCGCCGAGAACGTCGTCAGGACCTGTGACGTTCCCGTGTTGACGGTGCGCCGGCTCACGGACGAGGACCCGCGGCGAGTCACGTTCTGATCGGCGATCCGGACGGCGGGTATCTCAAAACACCCGATTGCGGAGCTCCTCGCCCGCGTCGAGTCGATCGAGGTTCCCCGCGAGGACGTCGGCGAGACGGTCGAAGTACGCCGGCGTGTGCCCCGCGTTGTGCGGCGTGATCGTGACGTCCGAGACCCCCCACAGCGGGTGGTCCTCGGGGAGCGGCTCGGGGTCGGTCACGTCGAGGGCGGCCCCCCGGATCCGGTTGTTCCGCAGCGCGGCGACGAGCGCGTCGGTGTCGACCACGCGGCCGCGCGCGATGTTGACGAGCACGGCGTCCGAGCGCATCGTCCGGAGGACGTCGCCGTCGATCAGCCCCTCCGTCGCGTCCGAGAGCGGACAGGCGAGCACGACGTACTCGGCGTCGGCGACCGCCTCGTGGATCCGGTCGAAGCCGACCACCTCGTCCGTCGGGCCGCCCTTCTCCGGCGTGTAGCGGACGCCGACCGTCTCGACGTCGAACGCGGAGAGCCGGTCGACGATCGTCTCGCCGATCGCGCCGAGGCCGACGACGGCGACCCGCGAGCCGTACACCTCGGTCGTGGGGTACGAGCGCCACTCGCGGCGCCGTTTCTGTCGCTGGGCGCGATGGAACCCGCGGGCGTGGCCGATCATCGCGCCGACGACGTACTCGGCGATGTTCGGGCCGTGGACGCCGGAGGCGTTCGTCACCGCGATCCCGTGCTCCTCGAACGCCTCGCGGGGGAGGTGGCCCGTCCCCGCGTACACGCAGGCGAAGAGCTCCAGGTTCTCGGCGGCCGCGAGGTCCTCCCCGTCGGCGGTGGGGCCGGTCGCGACCCGTGCCCGCGAGAGGTACTCGCGCTCCTCCGCGGGCGTCCGCGCGAGCGCGATCTCGCGGTCGGGGAGCCGCTCGCGGAGTATCTCGGCGTAGTCGCTGCCCTCGATACCGTGGATCTTCTGTCGCAAGACGACGACGTCCGGGTCGGCCATGGCCGTGGGGACGGCGAGGGGGACCAAAAGGCTCGGTACCGCGGCCCCGACTACCGGGACCGGGTCGGCGCGCCCGACGACGTCCCGGCGGACGGGGAGCCGGCCTCACTCCAGCGCGACGTCGAACGCCCGCTGGAGGTCCGCCTTCATGTCGTCGACGTGCTCGATGCCGACCGAGACGCGGATCAGCCCGTCGGTGAGCCCGGCGGCGAGCCGCTCCTCGCGGGGGATCGCGGCGTGGGTCATCGCGGCGGGCTGCTCGATGAGGCTCTCGACGCCGCCGAGCGACTCCGCGAGCGTGAACACCTCCGTCTCCTCGACGACGGTCGAGGCCTGCTCGAGGCTGCCGTCGAACTCGAAGGAGAGCATCCCGCCGAAGTCGTCCATCTGGTCGGCGGCGAGCTCGTGGTGCGGGTGCGACTCGAGGCCGGGGTAGTAGACGCGGCTCACGTCGTCGTGGTCCCGGAGCCACTCGGCGAGTTCGGCGGCGTTCTCGCAGTGGCGGTCCATCCGGACGGGCAGCGTCTTCGTGCCCCGAAGGACGAGGAACGCGTCGAACGGGCCGGGGGTCGCGCCGACCGAGTTCTGGTAGAAGCCGATCTCCTCGTCGAGGTCGGCGTCGTCGACGATCAGCGCCCCGCCGATCGTGTCGGAGTGGCCGCCGAGGTACTTCGTGAGCGACTGACAGACGACGTCCGCGCCGTGTTCGAGCGGGCGCTGGAGGTACGGCGTCGCGAACGTGTTGTCGACGGCACACAGCGCGTCCGCCTCGTGGGCGATGTCGGCGAGCGCGCCGATGTCGTTCACGTTCATCAGCGGGTTCGTCGGGGTCTCGACCCAGACCAGCTCCGTGTTCGGCTCCATCGCCTCGCGGACCGCGTCGTGGTCGGTGGTGTCGACGAAGGTGGTCTCGAGGTCGTACTGGTCGTACACCTGCGTGAGGATCCGGTGGGTGCCCCCGTAGACGTCGTCGCCGGCGACGACGTGGTCACCGGCGGAGAGCAGGTTGAGCACGGTGTTTATCGCGCCCATCCCCGAGGAGAAACAGCGGGCGTGACTGCCCGACTCCAGCGCCGCGAGGTTCTCCTCCAGGTCGGTGCGCGTCGGGTTCCCGGTCCGCGAGTACTCGTAGCCGCGGTGGTCGCCGGGGCCGTCCTGTTCGTACGTCGAGTTGGCGTGGATCGGCGTCATCAGCGCGCCCGTCTCCGGGTCCGGCTCCTGGCCGGCGTGGATCGCTCGCGTCTCGAACCGGAAGTCGTCGGCGTCGACACCGTCGTCCGCTGGGTCGGGATCGCTCATGGGTGCTTCTCGGCGGCCGGGGTCGTCACTCTTGTCCTTCCGGTCGGCGACGGACGCGAGCCGGCGGCTCGGCGGACGGCTCCACGAGAAGTGCTCGGTCAGGGATTTGAACCCTGGTCGTCGGCTGTCTTCCGAACCGGCACGTCTGGTACCGCGTTCGTCGAAAGGCCAACATGATTGGCCGGACTACACCAACCGAGCGCGACCGTTCGTTGTGACGGATCCGGTTTAACTCTTCTCAACTCCTCCCCGCCCAGTCACGCGTTCACACGGATCCGCGGGACAGCCGCGAGGCCGGAGATCGGCGAGACCGCGGGCGTCGGTCCGGGCCGAACGTAAATATATATACACGATACCCGCTATGTATTCGATCGGTCCGGTCTCGCGTCGTCCGGAGCGGTCGCCCGAACTGCCCGGTTCCGCCCACACCGTGTGACCGGCGGGCGAACGGATCTATATATCTTCCACAACGTTAAGTACGGACGACGACGACACGACCGTATGGAAACCCGGAAGGTGCAGGTCACCGGCGGCTCGACGTACACGGTCTCGATCCCGAAGTCCTGGGCGACCGAGAACGACGTCGGTGCGGGAAGCGAGGTCGAGTTCTATCCGGACGGCGACTCGCTGTTTCTCACGCCGCGGTCCGAGGAGGAGCGGACGCGGGGGACCCTCGACATCGCCGGCCTGACCGGCCAGGACCTCACTCGCGCGGTGACGACCATGTACGTCAGCGGGTTCGACGTGATCGAGCTGGCCGGCGGCGAGATCACCACCGAGCAGCGCTCGACGATCCGGGAGGCGGTCCAGAGCCTCGTCGGCCTCGAGGTGTTGGAGGAGACGCGCGACCGCGTCGTGGTCCGCGACCTGCTCGACTCCTCCGAGCTGTCCATCCACAACGCCGTCACCCGGATGCGGCTGATCTCGTTGTCGATGCTCGAGGACGCGATCACCGCGCTCTCCGAGCTCGATCACGACCTCGCGCGCGACGTGATCGACCGCGACGACGACCTCGACCGGCTGTGGCTCGTCGTCTCGCGGATCTTCCGGGCCACCCTCCGAACGCCGAAGGCGGCGGAGGAGCTCGGACTCCCCCGCGAGGAGTGTTTCGACTACCACTCGAGCGCGCGACAGCTGGAGCGGGTCGGCGACCACGCGACCAAGATCGCCCACCTGACGCTGAACATCGAGGAGCCGCTCCCCGAGGAGGTGATCGACGCCATCGACGACCTCCACGGCGACGCCGTCGAGGTGGTCGACACCGCGATGGACGCGCTGTTCGCCGAGGACAACGACGAGGCGACCCGGCTCGCGAACGAGGCACGCACCGGCGTCCGCGCCATCGACGAGCGCGTGCGAGCGATCGACGAGCTGCTCCGCGGGCTCGACCCGACCCGCGCACAGCTTCTGGGGCTCGTGGTCGACTCCGTCCTCCGGTCCGCCGACTACGGCGGCAACGTCGCCGAGACCGCCCTCCAGAAGGCCGCGCCGACCCCCTGAGCCGACGGCCGCGTCCCGAGGCCGCCTCCAGCCACCGCGTTCGAGCCGACTGCCGTGTCTTTTTGTCCGTCGGCGCCCGACACGGTTCCATGCCGGAGATCGAGTTAGGCGTCCCGCGAGGGGTCATCGAGTCGTTGCCGGAGGGAGACGAGACCGCGGAGCGGGACATGCGGCGGGCCATCGCCGGGATCCAGTCCCGCCTGAACGAGGAGATCGACGGGAGCGACCCGTCGGAGGCGGCGCCGGTCGTCGTCGACGCGGTCGAGCGCATGGAGGCGCAGGCGAGCACCTACCACGAGTTCGTCCCCGAACTCCGGGCGTGGGGACAGTCGCCGATCTACGCGATCGCCTGGCGGAACCTCTACGTCGAGCTGATCGGCCAGCTGTACGAACACGAGTGGCTCGCCGGCGAGCTCGACCGCGAGCGCAACTTCCGGCTCGTCGACGACGGGATCCGGCTCTCGGACCTGTAGCGACGTCCGCCGTCCCGCTCGCCGGCGCCCGCGTCCTACTCGCCGGCGTCCTCATCCTCGTCGACCCGATACAGCCAGAGGTGCCCCTCGCCCTCCGGAAGGTCGATCGGCCGGTAGGTGCGCCGGAACGTTCGCCCGTCGGCGAGCGCCAGCCGCTCGTCGTAGACCGCTTCCCGAGCCTCGATGACCTCGTTCAGCCGGGCCACGAACCCCTCGGGATCCGCGAACCGGTCGCTCACGTCGATCGCGAACTGCTCGCAGTCGACGCCCACCGCCTCCTCGGGGTCGCCGTCGATCCCGAACAGCTCGTACAGCCGGTCGTTGACCGTGAGGACGCACCGGTCGGCGTCCTCGACGAGCACGCCGTGCGGAAGCGTGTCGAACACGGTCGAGAGGACGGCGGTCGTGCGCTCGAGCGTGCGTTTCCGCGCCTCGCGTTCGGTGATGTCCTCGAACTGGGAGAAGATCCGGATCACCTCCCCGTCGTCGTCGGTCACCACCTGGTTGTGCCACGCACACCGGATCCGATCGCCGTCGCGGGTGACGTTGTCGTTGACGCTCCGGTAGCCACCGCGATCGGCGAGCAGGCCGCGTTCGATCTCCGCCACGTGCCGCCGCTGGTTCTCCGGAACGATCGGCATCCACGTGCCGCCGATGAGCTCCTCGGCGTCGTAGCCGGTGATCTCCTCGGCGACCGGGTTCACCCGGACGATCTCGAACGACTCGTCGTACTCGATGATCCCGAGGGGCGACTGCTCGATGAACCGCGAGAGCCGGTCCTGGCTCGCCGCCAGCGCCCGCTTGGACCGGTACTGGTCCACGGCGTTTCGGACCCGGTTGGCGAGCACGGTGTACTGGTCCGTTCCCGCCTCCTTCTGGATGTAGTCGGTGACGCCGGCGGAGATGGCCTCTCTCGCGATCTCCTCGGATCCCTTGCCCGTGAACAGCACGAACGGGACGTCGACGTCGCGCTCGCGGACCGTCTCGAGCAGTTCCAACCCGTCCGTCCCCGGCATGTCGTAGTCGCTGACGATACAGTCGATCCGTCCGCCCTCCGACTCGAGCGCCGCCAGCGCGTCGTCGGCGGCGGTCTCCGAGCGGACCGAGAACGCGTCGTCGACGCGCTCGAGGTACGTGGCGACGAGGTCGGTGAACGCCCGATCGTCGTCGACGTGGAGGATCCGGATCCGCCCGTCTCGCGCGTCGTGCGGTCCGTGGAGGGGATCCGTCATGATAGTACGGGAGAAGGTCGCACGAAATATACTTTCGGGTCGGCGGGCCGAACCGATCGATCGGTCGATCGGTGGCGAGCGATCCGACGGCTCGGGATCGGTTACTCGCCGCCGGAGACCGCCGGCGGCGCTCCGGCGGCCGCCTCCCCCTCGTCGCCGGTGCGAGCGAGCCGGAAGAGCCCGACGAGCGCGCCGACGACGATGAGGATTCCCTCGACGCGGGCGGCCGCGAGGATCCACGGCTTCGGCTCCGCGTCCTCGGCGTTCCGGTAGGCAACGCGGGTGAGCACGCGAACGAGCGGACCGGGGGCGACCGCCTCGATCAGCCCGAGGAGTCCGGCGGCGAGGAGCAGGTGAGCGCGCATGCTCGCGCTTCGACGGGAGACGACAAAAGCGATGCGGCCACGCCGGGAAAGGTAGCTTTTACTCCGTCTCCGGGGAAGGCCCGAGCATGGGTGAGGACTACCGCACGGAGGAGGACAGCCTCGGCGAGATGCAGGTGCCGGCCGACGCCTACTGGGGCGCACAGACCCAGCGGGCCGTCGAGAACTTCCCCATCTCGGGGATCGGGTTCGGCCGACGGTTCGTCCGCGCGCTCGGCGTCGTCAAGAAGGCGGCCGCGCAGGCGAACCGGGACCTGGGGCTCGTCGACGACGACACCGCGGCGGCGATCGTCGCGGCCGCCGACGAGGTGATCGCGGGCGAGCACGACGACCAGTTCCCGGTCGACATCTTCCAGACCGGCTCCGGCACCTCCTCCAACATGAACGCCAACGAGGTGATCGCCAACCGCGCCGCCGAGATCGCGGGCGCGGAGATCGGCGACCGCGTCGTCCACCCGAACGACCACGTCAACTACGGGCAGTCGTCGAACGACGTGATCCCGACGGCGATGCACGTCGCCTCCCTCGAGGCCGTCGAGAAGGACCTCGTGCCCGCCCTCGAGACGCTCCACGCCGAACTCGAGGCGAAGGAGGCCGAGTTCGACGGCGTCGTCAAGACCGGCCGCACCCACCTCCAAGACGCCACGCCGGTCCGGCTCGGCCAGGAGTTCGGGGGCTACCGGACGCAGATCGCGAAGGGCATCGAGCGCGTCGAGGCCGTCCAGTCGAACCTCCGCGAGCTCGCGCTCGGCGGCACCGCGGTCGGCACGGGGCTCAACACCCACCCCGAGTTCCCCGGCCTCGCCGCGGAGTACATCTCGGAGGCGACCGGCACCGAGTTCCGCGAGGCCGACGACCACTTCGAGGCGCAGGCCGCCCACGACGCGATGGCGGAGGCCCACGGCGCGTTGCGGACGGTCGCCGGGAGCATGAACAAGATCGCGAACGACCTCCGCCTGCTCGCCTCCGGCCCCCGGAACGGCCTCGGCGAGATCGAACAGCCGGAGAACCAGCCCGGCTCCTCGATCATGCCCGGCAAGATCAACCCGGTGGTCGCCGAGTCGGTCAACCAGGTCCACAAGCAGGTCGTCGGCAACGACGCCGCCGTCGCCGCGGGCGCGGCCCGCGGCGAGATCGACCTGAACCTCTACAAGCCGGTCGTCGCGCACAACTTCCTCCAGTCGGCCGCGCTGCTCTCGAACGCGGCCGAGACGTTCGGCGAGCGCTTCGTCGCGAAGCTGGAGGCCAACGAGGAGCACTGCGAGACGCGCGTCGAGCAGTCGATGGCGCTCGCGACCGCGCTGAACCCCGCGATCGGCTACGACAAGGCCTCGAAGGTGGCCAAGAAGGCGCTCGCGGAGGACAAGAGCGTTCGCGAGGTCGCCGTCGCGGAGGGGTACCTCACCGAGGCGGAGGCCGACGAGGTGCTCGACCCCGAGGCGATGACCCACCGCGTCATCCTCGGTGACGAGGAGTAAGCCGCCGGACGTCGGTCGCGGTCGCCGACCCTATGACGCCCGCCTACCACGCCCGCCAGCCCTACCACGCCCGCCGACCCGGACCGCCTCGCCGGGCGTCGCCGTCACTCGACGATCGCACACCCCAGCTCCTCGAGTCGTCGCACGGCTGCGGGGAGGTCCGCCTCCTTGACCAACACGTGGTCGGTCGCGTACGAGGAGAGGACGAACACCGAGACGTCCGCCTCCGCGAGCGCCGTCGCGACCGCCGCCAGGAACCCGACGAGTTCGAACGGGAGATCCATCTCGAAGGTCAGGCGTCTCCATCCGGGTTCGACCGCGTCGGCGGCGATCGCCTCGACGTCGTCGCTCTCGACGACCACCGTCGTCTCGCCCGCCTCGCGGACCGTCGCGAACGCGTCGGGGTGGTCGTGGTCGGTCCGGCAGACCGCGTACGTCTCCGACGAGACGCTGACGGTTCCGTCACGGAGGAACTCGCTCGGATCCATGCGGATCGCAACCGCGCCGGCGGGTAAAAAGGCGCGTCGCCGCCGGTCGCGATCGCCGGCTCAGTCGCGAACGCCGGTTCAGTCGCGGCCGGTCCGCACGAGGAGGGCGACGCCGGTGACCGACACCGACAGCCCGAAGACGATCAGCCCGAGGTATCCGAGGGCTATCGATCCGACGTCCTGGATGGCCGCGTTGTACTCGTCGGTCACGTGCGCGAAGAGCAGCAGGGTCCCCGCGAGACTGATCAGGAGTCCGAGCGCGTTCGCCCGCAGTCCAGTCTCCGCCATGTCGTCTCCCCGTCCGTCCCGACGTAAAGTAGCCGCGCATCCGTGGATCGACGCGGGCGCGCCCCCGTCGGAACGCGACGCGAGCCAGCCGCGCGAGGCGAATCGGCACCATTTAAGCCGCCGTCGGTATCGATCCCACACGGATGAAACTTCACGAGTATCAAGCGAAGTCTATCTTCGCGGACGCCGGGATCCCGGTACCGGACTCCCGGCTCGCGACGTCCGTCGAGGAGGCGCTCGACGCCGTCGACGAGATCGGCTACCCGGCCGCGATCAAGGCACAGGTCCACGTCGGGGGGCGCGGGAAGGCCGGCGGGATCAAGATCGCGACCGACCGCGACGAGGCCGAGCAGTACGCCGAGGAGATCCTCGGGATGGACCTGAAGGGGTACACCGTCGAGACGGTCCTCGTCGAGGCGGGCGTCGACTTCGTCGACGAGCTGTACGTCGGCGTCACGATGGACCGCGGCGAGGGCGAGCCCGTCCTGATGGTCTCGACCGAGGGGGGCGTCGACATCGAGGAGGTCGCGGCGGAGACCCCCGACGCGATCGCCCGCGAGCACGTCGACCCCGCGTTCGGGCTCCACCCCTATCAGGCCCGCAAGGTCGTCTACGAGGCGGGCGTCGACGCCGACGTGGCGCTGGACGTGGCGTCGATCCTCTCGACGCTGTACGACCTCTACGAGGACAGCGACGCCTCGGAGATCGAGGTCAACCCCGTGATGGTCACGAGCGACCGCGACGTGGTCGCCGCCGACGCCGTGATGAACGTCGACGAGGACGCGCTGTTCCGCCAGCCCGACCTCGCGGAGATGGCCGAGGAGTCCTACGAGGACGACCTCGAGCGCAAGGCGGGCGAGTACGGCTTCGACTACGTCCGTCTCTCCGGCAACGTCGGCATCATCGGCAACGGCGCGGGCCTCGTGATGACGACGCTCGACTTAGTCGACTACTACGGCGGCTCCCCCGCCAACTTCCTCGACATCGGCGGCGGCGCGAAGGCCGACCGCGTCGCGAACGCGCTCGACATGGTCTTCTCCGACGAGAACGTCGACGCGGTCGTCTTCAACATCTTCGGCGGGATCACCCGCGGCGACGAGGTCGCGAAGGGGATCAACGAGGCGCTGGAGCAGTTCGACGAGATCCCGAAGCAGGTGGTCGTCCGGCTCGCCGGCACGAACGCCGCGGAGGGGATGGAGATCCTGAACACGGACCTCGTGGAGGTCGAGGAGACGCTGGAGGACGCCGTCCAGCGCGCGGTGAAGAACGCGGAGGAGGTGACCCAATGAGCATTTTCGTCGACGACGACACGCGGGTGGTGGTCCAGGGGATCACCGGCGGGGAAGGGAAGTTCCACGCCGAACAGATGATCGAGTACGGGACGAACGTCGTCGCCGGCGCGGTGCCCGGCAAGGGCGGCCAGGAGGCCGCCGGCGTTCCGGTGTACGACACGGTCGACGAGGCCGTCGAGGCGGAGGACGCCGACGCCTCCGTGATCTTCGTGCCGCCGGCGTTCGCCGCGGACGCGATCTTCGAGGCGCTCGACACGGACCTCGACCTCGCGGTCGCGATCACGGAGGGGATCCCGACCCAGGACATGGCGAAGGTGAACAGGCGGCTCTCCGAGACCGACACGCGGCTTCTCGGGCCGAACTGTCCGGGCATCATCACGCCGGGCGAGGCGAAGCTCGGCATCCTGCCGGGCAACATCTTCGCCGACGGCAACGTGGGGCTCGTCTCCCGCTCCGGCACCCTGACCTACCAGGTCGTCGACAACCTCACCGAGCGCGGGATCGGCCAGACGACCGCCATCGGCATCGGGGGCGACCCGATCATCGGCACCTCCTTCATCGACGCCCTCGAGGCGTTCGAGGCCGACACGGAGACCGACGCGGTCGTGATGTGCGGCGAGATCGGCGGCGAGGACGAGGAGGAGGCCGCGGCGTTCATCGGCGAGCACATGGACACGCCGGTCGCCGGCTTCATCGCCGGTCGCACCGCCCCGCCGGGCAAGCGCATGGGGCACGCGGGCGCCATCGTCTCGGGCTCCGGGACGGGCACTGCGGAGTCGAAGATCGACGCGCTCAACGACGCGGGCGTCCCCGTCGGCGACACCCCCGAGGAGGTCGCCGACCACGTCGAGAGCTTCCTGTAGAGCCGCGCTCCGGCACTGAGCCCGGAAGAATCGATCTCGATATTTCCGCGAAACCTTCAAATGAGCACGAGGTGTTTCGGGTCGTATGAGACGACGTCCCGAGATCGGTTCCGGGGGACCGATCGAGGGTGCGTTGACGTCGCCGTCCGGGCGGCCGCCCGGCGGCTTCGAGACGTTCCGCGGCCGACGGCCCGCGTCGGAGTCGGCGGCGGGACCGTGCCCCGGACGGGGGGCCGGGCGTGAGTGAGCCCGCGCCGGACGGCTCCGACGCGGGCCGCCGGGCGGTCGTCCTCGTCGTCGACGACGAGCCGGAGGCGGCGGATCTGGCGGCGACGTACCTCGAACGCCTCCTCGAGGGGATCGAGACGGTCACGGAGACGTCCCCGGCCGCGGCGCTCGCTCGGCTCCGCGAGCGGCGGGTCGACTGTATCGTCAGCGACCACGACATGCCGGGGATGGACGGGTTGGAGCTGCTCGAGACGGTCCGCGAGGAGGTCGGCGACCTCCCCTTCGTGCTGTTCACGGGCAAGGGATCCGAGGAGATCGCGAGCGAGGCCATCTCCGCCGGCGTCACCGACTACCTCCAGAAGGGCGGCGGCGCGGACGGATACGAGATGCTCGCGAACCGCGTGGACAACGCGCTCTCCCGCCGACGGGCCGAGTCGAACCTGCGGGCGGTCAACCGGAAGGTGACCGCGATCCACGAGTTCGCGACCGAGCTGTCGGACGCGGAGACCGCCGCCGAGGTGTTCGAGCGCGTCGTCGACGTCGCGGAGGAGGTCCTCGAGTTCGACCGCTGTCTCACGGCCAGACGCGACGGCGAGTACGTCGATCCGGCCGCGCTCTCGGAGGGCGTCACCGACGACGACGTCCGTCGCTTCGAACTCGGGGAGGGGCTCGCGGGACGGACCGTGGCCGAGGAGCGGACGTTCCTCGTCGAGGCGGTCGAGGGATCGCCGGACGCCGCCCCCGTCGCCGACGACGTCGAGTCCGCGATCAGCGTCCCGATCGGCGGATACGGGCTGCTTCAGGCGATCTCCAGCGGCCACGCGGCCTTCGACGAGCGGGACGTGGAGTTCGCGGAGCTGGTCGCCGCACACGCCGCGGAGGCCATAGAGCAGATCGAAACGGAGGAGACGCTCCGGGCGGAGCGTGACCGGCTCGCCGTGCTCTTCGACAACGTCCCGTCGCCGGTGGCGCGGCTCGTGATCGACGGGTCGGGCGAGCGCACACTCGACGCGACGAACGACGCGTTCGAGTCGACGTTCGGCTGCGTCGCGGGCGAGGACACCTACGAGGCGATGTGCGAGGCCATCGTTCCCGAGGGGGTCGAGTCGATCGAGCCGGACTGGTCCGAGACGGACATGGAGCCGATCCGGACGGAGGTCGAGCGCCGGACCGTCTCGGGGTGCCGGGAGTTCATCCTGAACGCCATCCCCACGGAGCGGAGCGGGACGGTCCTCCTCCATCTGGTGTACGCAGACATCGACGAGCAGAAGCAGGTCGAACGAACCCTCCGCCGGCTCCACGAGGCGACGCGGGAGATGTTCGCCGGCGAGGACCGCGAGACCGTCGCCGAGGTCGCGGCACGGACCGCGATCGACACGCTGGGGTTCCCGAGCAGCGGGGTCCGGCTGTACGACCCCGACGCTGGAACGCTCCAGCCGACGGTGATAAGCGAGGAGGCGACGGCGGCGCTCGGCGAACGCCCCCCGTTCGGGCCGGGCGACGGGGCGCTGTGGGACGCCTACGACCGAGGGGAAGCGGTCCGCATCGACGACCTCGCGGCCGAGGAGACCGTCGTGGAGTACGGCGACCTCCGGAGTCTGCTCGTCGTGTCCCTCGAGGACCACGGCGTGATGCCGCTCGGCTCTCCCGACCCCGGCTTCTTCGACGACACGGACGTCCAGCTCGCGCGGGTGCTGGCCGCGAACGTGACCGCCGCGCTGGACCGTGCCGAGCGGACCGAACAGCTCCGCGAGCGCGACGCCGCGCTCCAGCGGGAGCTCGATCGCCTCGAGAAGTTCGCGGGCGTGGTCTCACACGACCTCCGGAACCCGCTCACGGTCGCGAGCGGGCGCGTCGATCTCCTCCGTCCGTTGATCGACGGCGAGGACGCCCACGAACAGCTCGATCGCCTGGAGGACGCCCACGCGCGGATGGGCGAGCTGATCGACGACCTCCTCGAGCTCGCGAGGGAGGGACGGACGGTCGACGAGCCGGAGTCCGTCGCGATCGCCGACGCCGTGCGGGAGGCGTGGAGGACCGTCGACACGGCCGGTGCCGCCCTCGAGGTCGAGGCGGGCGACGCGACCGTCCACGCCGACCCGGAGCGGCTCCGAACGCTGTTCGAGAACCTCTTTCGGAACAGCGTGGAACACGGGTCCGCGGGCGACGGGACGCCGCCCCGATCGGCCGACGGTCCGGCGGTCACGGTGACCGTCGGTCCCCTTTCCGACGGCTTCTTGGTCGCGGACGACGGGCCGGGGTTCGACGGGGTCGACCCGGCGGAGGCGATGGGCTACGGGGTCACGGGCGCGGACCACGGCTCCGGACTCGGACTGGCGATCGTCAGGGAGATAGCCGACGCACACGGCTGGCGGGTGACGGCCGAGGAGGCGGGGGACGCGGAGGGGAGCGGGTCCGGGGCACGCTTCGAGTTTCGGAGCGACGGGTAGCGCCCGCGGGCCGGCGTGGGTCGGGG
>NZ_NHPJ01000117.1 GCF_002252985.1 Halorubrum halodurans
GAGCGCGTCGACGTCGGGATCCGCCTCGAGCAGCGCCGTCGCGGGCTCTCGGAGGTCGTTCGGGTCGGCGTCCGCGACGGTCCCGACCGCCCAGACCGTTCCGTCGACCTCGTTCGTCGGGAACTCGCCGAGCCGGGCGCGGAGGAGGTCCGACTCCGCCTCCCGGAGCGCCGCGTCGAGCCGGTCGGCCTCGTTCCGGAGCCGCCGGACCTCCTCGGGGAGGTCCTCGACGTTGGTGTCGGCGGCCGACGCGGCCTCCAGCGCGGCCGCGTGCCGGTCCGCGACGCGGTCGATGGCCGTCGGCCCGACCGCGAACTCCACCCGCGTCACCCCCTCGCCGGGGTTCGACCGGTCGAGCGCCGTGATCGTCCCGATCTCCGCCGTGTTCTCGACGTGGGTGCCGCCGCAGGCCGCCACGTCCCAGTCCTCGACGGTGACGACGCGGACCGACTCGCCGCCGCTCATCGCGCCCTCCTCGGTCTTGGTGTTGAACGCGATCCCGTCGCGGTCGCGCGCCTCCGCCTCGGGGAGCACCTCCCAGGACACGGGTCGGGAGTCCCACACCGCCCGGTTCGAGAGTCGTTCGAGCTCGACGAGGTCCTCGTCGTCGAGCGGGTCGGCGGTCGTGAGGTCGACGCGGACCTTCTCGGGCGAGATGTCGAATCCGGCGTAGCCGAGGTCCTCGCAGGTCCGGCGGGCTGCGCCGTAGAGGACGTGCGAGGCGGTGTGCGCGCGCATACAGTACGTGCGGAAGTCGTCGTCGACCACGCCCGTCACGGTGGCTCCGGGTTCAACGTCGCCTGCGCTTCCCGCGGACGGGTCCTCCGCGAGGACGTGGACGACCTCGCCGTCGCGCTCGACCACGTCGTCGACGAGGACGCCCGCGAGGGTGCCGCGGTCGGCCGGCTGGCCGCCCGACTCGGCGTAGAAGTACGTCTCCGCCAGGACGACCTCGCGGCCGTCGACCCGTTCGACCGTCGACTCGAACTCGCGGACCGCCGGCTCGGCCGGCGCGCGTGATGCCGTCATGGAGGTGTCATCGGCGCGGTCGGGTAAATAGGTGATCGGTCGCCCACGTCGCTCGCCCGTTTCGTCCCGTCTCCGCTTGCTCCCGTCGCTCACGACGCCGCGAGCAGCTTCAAGCGCAGCTCCCGCTCGTCGACCTCGTACTTGAACGCCGGGGTGCCGTCGACGAGGACGTACGGGACGCGCTCGCCGTACTCGTCGGCGAGCTCGGGGTCCGCGTCGACGTCGACCGTCTCGAGGTCTACCTCGACGGCCAGATCGGCCGCGACGCGCTCGACCGTCTCACGGGCCGTGACGCACAGCGCGCAGTCGTCGCGGGTGTAGATCGTGACTCCGACGGGGTCCCCGTCGGCGGGCTCCGACGCGGAGCCGCCCGGCTCGTCCGTGTCGCTCACGGTCGCGGGAAGGGTCTCGAGGAACCAGTGCGTTTCGGTCCGCAGCCCGGCGATCCGGGCTCGTCACTCGCCGTCGGCGTCCACGAGGAACTCGACGTCGCCGGCGATGACCGCGCTGGCGACGACCGCGGTGCCGACGGCGAGCGCGACGACCAGCGTGGTCAGCGTGACCCGAACCGGGTCCCCGCCGATCGCGACGCCGACGAACGCGCCGACGGAGCCGCCGACCCCGCCCGCGAGCACCGCGAGCGTGTTGGCTTCGCCCATGGCGTGGGATCGGCCGATGCGGGGTATAAGCGTTCGCGCCGGATTCTCCCGGCTGATAACGTGAACCGGCTGACGCGTTCCCGGCGAACCGGGCGCCGCGACGGTCGTTCTCGCCGGCGTCAGCGGGGGTACCGTCGGTCGAGGTCGGGTCCGTCGGCGTCGATCGAACCGCCCTCGGCCCCGCGAGCGTCGCCGTCTTCGGCCGCCTCGTCGCTCTCGCCGCCGCCGTCATCGCCGTCGCTGCCGGGGCTCACGCTGCCGGTTCGATACCCCGCCATGTCGAGGGTGACGTACTCGAAGCCGATGTCGGTGAGGTGTTCGTGAACCGCGTCGGCGAAGGCGGGATCGAGCGCGCGCTCCAGTTCCTCAGGGGCGATCTCGACGCGCGCGAGCCCGTCGTGGTCGCGGACGCGGAACCCCTCGAACCCCCATTCGCGGAGCCGGTTCTCCGCCCGTTCGACGCGCGAGAGCCGCGCCTCGGTCACCTCGAGTCCGGTCGGGATCCGCGAGGAGAGACACGCCATCGACGGCTTGTCGGCCACGGAGAGGTCGTACGCCTCGGCGACCGCGCGGACCTCCTCTTTCGTGATCCCCGCGTCGAGAAGCGGCGAGGAGACCTCGAGCTCCTCGACCGCGCGCAGGCCGGGCCGGTGGCCCTCGCCGGGGTCGTCGGCGTTCGTCCCGTCACACACCGTCCCGATCCCGAGCTCGCGGGCGCGGTCGTACATCCGGCCGAGCCGCATCGTCCGGCAGTGGTAACAGCGGTCGCCGTCGTTGGCGACGAAGTTCGGGTCGTCGAGCTCCGAGAAGGTCACCGTGTCGTGGCGGATCCCGATCTCTTCCGCGACCCGTTTCGCGTCGTCGAGCTCGGCCGCCGGCAGCGTCTCGCTGCGGGCCGTACACGCGACCGCGTCCTCGCCGAGCGCGTCGTGGGCGAGCGCCGACACCACCGAGGAGTCGACGCCGCCGGAGAAGGCGACGAGCACCCCGTCGTGGGCGGCGAGCGACTCGCGGGCGGATCGCGCCTTCTCCGCCGTCTCGGGGTCCAGACGGTCGGTTCCCGCCGCGATCGGGTCGTCGATCCCGGCCGCGGAAACGTCCTGGTCCATGCCCGCGGTTCGTCGTCGGCGCGAAAAAGGGCGTCGGCGTGGTTCGCGCCTCCTCGACCCCCGCCGACACCCGCATCCTTTTGCGGGTTGCCGCGATATGAGGCGTGAATGGATCTGGAGTCGATCCCCGGCGTGGGCGAGAAGACGGCGCGGGCGCTCCGTGAGCTGGAGGCGCCGGCGGCGACCGTCGAGTCCGGCGACGTGGCGGCCATCGCCCGCGCACCGGGCGTGAACGAGGCGCGGGCCGTCCGCGTCGCTCGCGGCGCGATCCGCCGCCGCCACGACGACGCGAGCCGCGTGCTGGCGACCGATCGGGCGCGGGAGGTGTACCGCGACGCGCTCGACCTGCTGAAGGAGCGCACGGTGACGGACTACGCCGAGAAGCGCCTGGAGACGTTCTACCCGAGCGCGTCCGCCTCCCGGATCGCGGAGGCGCAGACGTTCGCGGCCGCGGCGACCGACCGCGACCCCGACCCGGCCGTCCTCGAGGCGCTCTCCGGCGTCGAGCCGCTCGCCGACCCGCCGACCGTCAGGGTCCGCGACCGCTGTCTGGCGACCGCCGACGCCGAGGTGTACGCCCGCGCCGAGGCTCGCGTTCCCGAGCTCTCGGTGGAGACGGTGGAGGACACTCGAGACGTCGCGGAGCTCGCGCGGTCGTACGCGACCGTGATCGTCCTCGACGAGGAGTTCGCGGGGATGGACGTCGAGGGCGACGTCCACGTGCGCCCGGACGCGCTCGAGACGCCCGCCGAGACCGTCCCCGAGCGCCTGCTCGCGTTCTTCGCCGCGAACCGCGGGCGGCTGGAGGCGGCCGCGGCGGTCCACGAGGCCGCCGACCTCGACGCGGCCGCCGACCTCGACGCGCTCCGAGACGCCCTCTCGCGGCTCGACGACGACGGGACGATCGTCGGCGACGCGGAGCTCGAGCGGCTGACGGCCGCCGTCGACGACCTCGACGCGGCGGTCTCGACCGCGGAGTCCGTCGCCGACGACCACCTCCGGGAGGCGATCCGCGAGCGCGACGTCACCATCGAGGGGACCGACTTCCTCTCGCTCGTCGAGCAGGGCGCGCGCGTCGACTCGCTGCTCGACCGCGAGCTCGCCGACGAGTACGACACCGCGATGGAGCGCGCCCGCGACCACCTCGTCGACGCGCTCGATCTCGCGCCCGAGGAGGCCGACCTCGCCGAACGCGTCTTCGACGACGACCCCTCGTTTCCGGTCGAACGCGACGAGTCGGCCGTCTCGCGGCTCCGGACCGAGCTGGCCGCCGGCCGGGACCGGCGGGCCGCCCGGCTGAAGGCCGACCTCGCGGCGGACCTCGGCGACCTCCGCGAGCCCGTCGAGGACCTCGTTCGGGACGCCCTCGAGCTCGACGTGGAGCTCGCGATCGCCCGCTTCGCCCGCGACTTCGACTGCGTCATGCCCGAGGTCCGCGATCCCGCCGGCCCAGCGGAGCGACCGGACGGCGAGGACGACGAGAGCGAGCACGGCGTTCCCGGCGGCTTCCGGCTCGAGGGGGGCCGCTCGCCGCTTCTGGACGTCGAGTTCGAGGCGGTCGAGCCGGTCGACTACGCCGTCGACGGGGTACGGCTGCTCTCCGGCGTGAACTCCGGCGGGAAGACGTCGACCCTGGACTTGGTCGCTCTGGTGGTCGTCCTCGCGCAGATGGGGATGCCCGTCCCGGCCGAGGAGGTGGAGCTCGACCGCTTCGAGGAGGTCCACTACTACGCCAAGTCCCAGGGCACCCTCGACGCGGGTGCGTTCGAGGCGACGCTGCGCGACTTCGGCGACCTCGTCGAGGGCGCGGACGGCCGGCTCGTGTTGGTCGACGAGCTGGAGTCGATCACGGAGCCGGGGGCGTCCGCGAAGATCATCGCCGGGATCCTCGAGGCGCTCTCCGACCAGCAGACGACCGCCGTCTTCGTCTCGCACCTGGCCCGCGAGATCCGCGAGGCCGCCGACTACGACGTGGCCGTCGACGGCATCGAGGCGGTCGGGCTCGTCGACGGCGAGCTCCGCGTGAACCGCTCGCCGCGGGAGGGCCACCTCGCGCGGTCGACGCCGGAGCTCATCGTCGAGAAGCTGGCCGAGGACCGCGGGGGCGGGTTCTACGGAGACCTGTTGGAGAAGTTCTGAGCGTAGCGAAGGTCCGAGACCGGGCGTCGGTTCCGCCCGGCCGATCGGGGTTACTCGCCGCCGTCGAGCTCCGCGTCGACCGTGATCTCGACGTCGAGCGGCGCGGGGAGCCGCGACACCTCGACGCAGGTCCGGGCGGGGTACGGCTCGGAGAGGTACGACCGGTACGCCTCGTTCACCTCGTCGTAGTCGTCCATGTCCGTGAGATAGACGGTGGCGCGGACGATCGCGTCGGCGTCCGTGCCGGCCGCCTCCAGGATCCGCTCGACGTTCGCGAGCGTCCGGGTCGTCTGTTCGCCGACCGACTCCGGGGCCTCCCCGGTCTCGGGGTCGACGCCGGTCTTGCCCGAGACGTGGACGGTGCCGTCCGAGACGATGGCCTGCGAGTACGGCCCCAGCGCGTCCGGGACGTCGTCGCTCGTGATCTCCCTCATCGTTCCGTGCGACGACGGGGCGGTATATCAAGATGCGGGTCGGCGGGGGCCCCTCGCCGCGAGACCGCCCGCCTCAGTCGTCGTCCGCGGCCGTCGCGGGCTTCCGCCGGTCGTTTCGGGGCCCCTCGATGTCGACGTCGGGGAGGAGGTCGCGCAGGTACCGTCCGGTGTGGGAGTCGTCCTCGCGGGCGACCGCCTCGGGCGTCCCGCGCGCGACGAGCTCGCCGCCGCCCTCGCCGCCCTCGGGACCGAGGTCGATCACGCGGTCGGCGTTCTTCACGAGGTCGAGTTCGTGTTCGATGACGACGACCGTGTTGCCGGCGTCGACGAGCCGGTGGAGCACCTCGATCAGCTTCCGCTCGTCCTCCTTGTGGAGCCCGGTCGTCGGCTCGTCGAGGAGGTAGAGCGTGTCGCCGGTGGCCTTCTTGCCCAGCTCCTCGGCGAGCTTCACGCGCTGGGCCTCGCCGCCGGAGAGGGTGGTCGAGGGCTGTCCGAGATCCATGTAGCCGAGCCCCACGTCCTTCAGGAGCTTCAGGCGGCGCCGGAGCCCCTGGTGGCTCTCGAAGAAGTCGTACGCCTCCGCGACGCTCATCTCGAGCACGTCGGCGATGGTCGCGCCCTTGTAGGTCACCTCGAGCGTCTCGTCGTTGTAACGTGCCCCGCCGCACTGCTCGCAGGGGACGTGGACGTCTGAGAGGAAGTTCATCTCGATCTTCACGGTGCCCTGGCCGCCGCACTCCTCACAGCGGCCGCCCTTCACGTTGAAGGAGAACCGCCCCTTCTCGTAGCCGCGACGCTTCGCGAGTTTGGTCTCCGCGAACAGCTCGCGGACGTGGTCGAACACGTCGGTGTACGTCGCGGGGTTCGACCGGGGCGTCCGGCCGATCGGCGACTGGTCGATGAGCCGCACCGTCTCGATCCCGTCGATTCCCTCGATCGCGTCGTGCTCGCCGGGGTCGACCGAGGTGTTGTCGTTCATCTCGCGGGCGAGCCCCTTGTAGAGGACGTCGTTGACGAGCGTCGACTTCCCGGAGCCCGAGACGCCGGTGACGGTCGTCAGCGTGCCGAGTTCGATCGGCACGTCGAGGTCCTTCAGGTTGTGCTGGCGCGCGCCGCGTACGACCAGCTCGCCGTCCGGATCGCGCCGCTCGTCGGGGACCGGGATCGACTTCCGGCCCGCGAGGTAGTCGGCGGTGACGGAGTCGTCGGCCGCGACGATGTCGTCGAAGTCGCCCTGTGCGACCACCTCGCCGCCGCGCTTTCCCGGTCCCGGCCCCATGTCGACGATCTCGTCGGCCCGCCGCATCGTCTCCTCGTCGTGCTCGACGACGAGCAGGGTGTTGCCCAGGTCACGAAGCCCCTCCAGAGTGTTCAACAGCCGGTCGTTGTCGCGCTGGTGGAGCCCGATGGAGGGCTCGTCGAGCACGTACAACACTCCGACGAGCCCGGAACCGACCTGCGTCGCGAGCCGGATCCGCTGGCTCTCGCCGCCCGACAGCGTCGACGCCTCCCGATCGAGCGTGATGTACTCCAGCCCGACCTCCTCCATGAAGCCGAGGCGGGCGCGGATCTCTTTCAATATCTCCGTCGCGATCGTCGTGTCCCGCTCGCCGAGCTCCGCCTCCATCCCCTCGAAGTGCTCGCGCGCCTCGGCGATGGACAGCCGGTTGACCTCGGTGATCGGCGTGCCGGCGACGCGGACGTGTCGCGACTGCTCCTTCAGCCGCGTCCCTTCACACTCCGGACAGGTCGTCACGGCCATGTACTCCTCGATGTGGTCGCGGGCGCGCTCGGAGTCGGTCTCGACGTGGCGGCGCTCCAGGTTCGGGATGACGCCCTCGAAGCGCTCCGTCTTCTCGCGGGTGCCGTTCTTCGTGGTCCACTCGAAGTGGACGACGTCGTCGGTGCCGTGGAGGAACTGCCGCCGGACCGATTCGTCGAGCTCCTCGAAGGGGGTCTCGAGGTCGACGCCGAAGTGTTCCGCGACGTTGTCGATCTGTCTGGAGTAGTACGTCCGGTTGTAGCTCCACGGCTCGAAGACGTGTTTCAGCGGCTTCGAGGGGTCGACGACCACGAGGTCCTCGTCGACCTCCTTCGTCGAGCCGATCCCCTCGCACTCGGGACACGCGCCGTACGGGCTGTTGAACGAGAACGAGCGCGTCTCGATCGCGGAGAACTGGAAGTCGGAGTTGGGGTTGCCGAGCTCCTCGGAGAACTCGACGACGAGCCGGTCGTCGCCCTCCGCGTCCGCCGCCAGCGACCCGGTCGACCGGGCGTTCGAGGCGAACGGGGTGTCGGCGGGCGGATCGGGGACGATCAGCTTGAGCGCGCCGCCGGCCTCCTCCAGGGCGGTCTCGACGGAGTCCGTGATCCGCGAGCGGGCGTCCGGCGACACCGTCACCCGGTCGACGATCACGTCGATCGTGTGGTCGTAGTTCTGGTCGAGGTCGGGGTCGTCGAGCGTCAGGTCCAGCGGCTCGCCGTCGACCTCGACGCGGGCGTAGCCGTCGGCGACGAGCTCCTCGAAGAGGTCCTCGAACGCCCCCTTCTGGTCGCGCACGACCGGCGCGGCGATCTTCGCGCGGGTGCCCTCGGGTAACTCGAGGATCTGGTTCACCATGTCCTGGGCGGACTGCTCGCCGACCTCCTCGCCCGTGATCGGGTCGTGTTGGACGCCGATCCGGGCGTACAGCAGCCGGAGGTAGTCGTGGAGTTCGGTGACGGTGCCGACCGTCGATCGCGGGTTGTTGGCGGCGTTCTTCTGGTCGATGGAGATCGCCGGCGAGAGCCCCTCGACGGATTCGACTTGCGGTTTGTCCATCTGTCCGAGGAAGTTGCGGGCGTACGCCGACAGCGACTCGATGTACCGGCGCTGGCCCTCGGCGTAGATCGTGTCGAACGCGAGCGACGACTTGCCCGACCCCGAGAGGCCGGTGACGACCGTGAACTCCTCGCGCGGGATCCGGACGTCGAGGTCCTTGAGGTTGTGCTCCTCCGCGCCGCGGACCTCGATGTAGTCCTTGCTCATTCTGCCCGCGTGTTGCGCCCGCGCGCGGGAATACCCGTCGGTTTCGGCGGTCGGCGGCCGGCGATCCGACCGGTCGGGGGCCGGACGGTCGGCGGACGCCAGTCCGGAGGTCGGACCGCGCCGGCGCTCGGTCCGCGGACGATCGGGGGAGCACGACGTACCGGTATATATGTCCACGTAGCGGTCATAGCAACCGTTTACGGCGGTTCCGGTCACCGTGTCGTATGGACCATACCGCGTCGCCGGGGAACGAACCGACGCCGACGCCGCTCGCCGACGTATCGACGACGGTCTCCGACGCCGACCTCCACCCCGCGGTCGCCGAGCGGCACCGACGGCTCGACGTGACCGACCGGGACGACGTCTACGTGGTCGGCGACGTTCACGGGTGTATCGAGGAGCTGCGTCGCCTGATGGACCGTCTCGATCCGGGCCCGGACGACCTGGTCGTGTTCGTCGGCGACCTCGTCCGAAAGGGGCCGGACAGCAAGGCCGTCGTGGAGTTCGTCCGGGAGCGGGAGAACCTGGTCTCGGTCCGCGGAAACAACGAGGACAAACTCATCCACGACCGCAAACGCCTCGACGACCTCGGCGACGCGGACCGTCGGTATCTCGAGTCGATGCCGGTGGCACTCTCGTGGGACGACGCGCTCGTCGTACACGGCGGCGTCGACCCGACGCGCCCGCTCGCAACCCAGGGGATCGAGTCGCTGCTGAACTGCCGCTCGGTGCCGCCCGGAAACGGCTATGCGGGGCCGTTCTGGTTCGAGACGCGTCGGGGAGCGCCGCGGACCTTCTTCGGCCACACGGTGCTCGACGAGCCGGTACGCACGGAGTGGGCGGTCGGCCTCGACACGGGCTGCGTCTACGGCGGCTCCCTGACCGCGTACGACTACCGCGACGACGCCTTCGTGAGCGTCCCCGCACGGGAGACCTACGAGGCCCGGCCGGACGAGAAGGTCGTCGACCCGGACCGGATCGCGCTCGACTCGCGATGACCGAACGCGACGAGGCCGCCGGCGGAGCGCGGGCGGTCGAGGACGGACAGCAGCCGGACGAGAACCGACAGCAGCCGGACGAGGACGCCTCGACCCCGACCGGTTCCGGCGTCGGGACGGTCTGTGCCCCCGGCGACGGCGGCCCGACGCGGGTCGTCCACGGGCCGCTGGCCGCCGACCCGGTGCCGGAGATCGACCGGACGACGTCGTCGCCGGACTTCTCGGACCCGCAGTGGTATCTCAACCGGGAGCTCTCGGAGCTCTCCTTCCAGAAGCGGGTCCTCCACGAGGCGCTCGATCCGCGTAACCCGACCCTCGAGCGGACGCGCTTCCTCGCGTTGTTCTCGAAGAACGTCGACGAGTTCTGTATGAAACGGATCGGGGGGTTGAAACAGCAGATGGCCGGAGAGGTGTCGGACCTCACGCCGGACGGGCGGACCCCGGAGGCGCAGTGGCGGCTGGCGCTCGAGACGCTTCGCGACCTGTTCGAGCGGCAGGACGCGTGTTACCGTGAACTCGCGCGGGAGTCGCTGCCGGAGGTCGGCGTCGAGCTCGTCCGCTACGAGGACCTGCCGAGCGGAACGCGCGACGCGCTGCGTGCTCACTTCGAGGCGGAGATCCTCCCGACGCTGACGCCGCTGACCTTCGATCCCGCACACCCGTTCCCGTTCATCTCGAACCTGTCGCTCTCGCTCGCGGTCCGGACGCGCCGGAAGGGCGAGGAGCCGAAGTTCTCCCGTGTGAAGATCCCCGAGAACCAGCCTCGGCTGCTCGACGTCGCGTCCGCCGCCGCGGAGGGCGCGGGCGACCCGCTCGACGGCCCGGACGAGGTCGACCGGTTCGTCTTCCTCGAGGAGGTGATCGCCGCAAACCTCGACCTCCTGTTCCCGAACGTCGAGGTGCTCGACTGGTCGACGTTCCGCGTGACGCGGAACGCCGAAGTGCGCCGAAACCAGGAGGTGGCCGAGGGACTGATCGAGATGATCGAGGGCGTCCTCCGCGATCGCCGCTTCGCGACCGTCGTCCGGTTGGAGGTCTCGTCCGACACGCCGGCGGAGGTCCGAACGCTGTTGCGGGAACAGCTCGACCTCGACGAACGGGAGGTGTTCGAGCGCGATCCGCCGTTGAACCTGCGTCACGTCTCCCGACTGGCCGAACTGGACAGGCCCGACCACTCGGTCCCGTCGTGGACCCCGCAACCGCATCCGCGGTTCGCGGGGGTCGCGGACGACGAGACCGACCGGGACGTCTTCGACGTGATCCGCGAGGACGACGTCCTCGTCCATCACCCGTACCACTCGTTCGAGAAGACCGTCCAGATGTTCCTCGGAGAGGCCGCGCGCAACGACGACGTGTTGGCGATCAAGGCCGCGATCTACCGCACCTCGCGCGACTCGCAGGTGATCGAGAACCTCATCGAGGCGGCACGAAACGGGAAGCAGGTCGCCGTGATGGTCGAGCTGAAGGCGCGTTTCGACGAGGAGAACAACCTCCGCTGGGTCGAGCGGTTGGAGGAGGAGGGGATCCACGTCGCCTACGGCACGATCGGGCTCAAGACCCACACGAAGACCGCGCTCGTCGTCCGTCGGGAGGACGACGGCGTCCAACTGTACTCGCACATCGGCACCGGGAACTACCACGCCGAGACGGCCAAGGGGTACGTCGATCTGGGGCTCATGACCAACGACGCGGACGTCGGCCACGACCTCACGAGGCTGTTCAACTTCTTCACCGGCCACTCCTTCCACGAGGAGTACCGGACGCTGCTCGTCGCGCCGGGAACGCTCCGGCCGGGGCTCGTCGAGCGGATCCGGACCGAGGCCGATCACGCACGGCACGGCGATGGCGGCCGGATCGTCGCGAAGATGAACGCCCTCGAGGATCCGGCGGTCGTCACCGAACTCTACCGGGCCGCGAGCGCCGGCGTCGAGATCGACCTCGTCGTTCGCGACATCTGTCGGCTGCGACCGGGGATCGAGGGCGTCACCGACACCGTGACCGTCCGGAGCGTCGTCGGGCGCTTTCTCGAACACTCGCGGATCTTCTACTTCGAAAACGCCGGCGATCCCGAGTACCTCGTCGGTTCCGCCGACTGGATGACGCGGAACCTCGACCGCCGCGTGGAGGCGGTCACGCCGATCGAGGACCCCGAGATCCGGGCGGAGCTCGAGTCGATCCTCGAACGCTACCTCGCGGACGACCGCAAGGCGTGGCTGTTACGGTCCGACGGGAGCTACGTCCAACGGACTCCCGAGCCGGGCGAGGAGCCGCGTAGCGTCCAGGAGGAACTGATGCGACGCGCCGCCGCGGACGCGAGCGAGCAGGCGTTCCGCGACCGAACCGTTCCCGCTCCGGCGAGGGACGAGAGCGATGCGGACCCGTAGCGACCTCGACCGCCGGGGTCGAGGCCGGAACACGCGAACCGACGAACCGAGCGCGACGAACGACGACCCACCACGCCCCTACGATCATGTCCACTCCGACCGACGCTGACCCGACACGAATCGCCTTCGTCTGCGTACAGAACGCGGGCCGGTCCCAGATGGCTCACGCGTTCGCCGAACGCGAGCTCGCGACCCGCCGCCTCGACGGCGCGGTCGAACTCGTCACCGGCGGGACGCGTCCCGCGGACCACGTCCACGCCGAGGTCGTCGAGGCGATGGCCGCCGTCGGCGTCGACCTCGGCGACCGAACGCCACGGGAGGTGACCTTCGAGGAGATCCGCGCGAGCGACTACGTGATCACGATGGGCTGTTCGGCGGAGGACGTCTGTCCGGCGGGTTGGGCCGGCGAGAACCGCGACTGGAGCCTGGAGGACCCGGACGGGAAGTCGGCGGAGACGGTCGCGCGGATCCGCGACGAGATCGAACGACGCGTGATCGCGCTGTTCGACGAGATCGCGGCGGGCGACTGACCCGGTCCGCCGGCGATCGGATCGGCTTCGCCCCGCTACCGCCCGACGATCTCGGCCGGCGGCGAGAGGTCTCGACGGCCGCCGAGCGTGAGGAGGTACAGCACGCCGAGCCCGACCCCGTACGCGAGCATGAGCGGGATCGTCACGAGGAACATCGTGATCACGTCGGCGGGGGTGAACACCGCCGCGAACAGCATGATCCCGACGGTGACCTCCCGCCAGCGTCCGCGGAAGACGTCGTAGGGGACGCCGGCGTTGTTCAGGAGCACCATCGCGACCGGGATGTCCGCTAGGAAGCCGATCCCGATGGTGGTGAAGATCACGAGCCACATGAAGTCGCTCACCTGGTAGGTGATGATCATGTTCGCGTTGGCGGCGTCGGTGACGAGCCAGCCGATGATCCGCGGCGCGATGTACGCGTAGCCGAGCGCGAAGCCGCCGATCAGCCCCGTAAAGAGCGCGCCCGCCCAGAGGTACACCTGCCGGATCCGCCCGGCGACGAACCCGCGGTCGCGAAGCGCCGGCCACGCCGAGTACAGCAGGACGGGGAAGACCGCGATCCCGCCGATCAGAAGCGAGAACTTCACCATGAAGATCAGCGCCTCGACGGGGTGGAGCGTGATGATGTTGATCCCGCCGCCCACCTCCGCCGGCACCCGCCGCTGGAGGTCCGCCCGCACCGCCGCGAGCCCGCCGATGTAGAGCCAGGTGAACGCCGCGGCCATCACGCCGCCGAACACCACGAGGAGGATGAACGACTTCGAGCGGATCGCGTCGAAGATGAACTTGAGGTCCTTGTAGTAGCCGCCGATGTCGTCCTCCGCCTCGTCGTCGCCGGTGAGCTCGGAGAGGAACGTCGAGGAGGCGCGGGAGGTGCGATCGCCGACCGACGCGGCGAGGCCGCCGCCGGCACCGCCGCCGCCCGCGTTCCCGCCCGCCGCGTCCGCGCTTCCGCCGTCACCACCCACCCCGTCGGCGTCCGTCGCCTCGTCGAAGCGGTCGAGGATCGCCTGCGCCTTCTCGTGGTCGTCGTCGTCGATCGCCGCCTGCGCCCGCGCGAGCGACTCCTCCTCGGACATCTCGCGGAACGGCTCTTCGGGGGCGGCGCGGATCCCCGCGGCGTCGAGCTCGTCGAGGTCGATGGCGGCCGGGTCGCCGTACTGGTACCCCGCGCTCGTGGTGTCGAGGTCGGTGTACACCGCCCACAGCGTCGCGACGGTCACGAACGCGAGCGCCCACGCCGCGGCGTACGCCGCGGCGGCGGT
This sequence comes from Halorubrum halodurans, assembly GCF_002252985.1. GTDB lineage: Archaea > Halobacteriota > Halobacteria > Halobacteriales > Haloferacaceae > Halorubrum > Halorubrum halodurans. Next base: position 13,576 of record NZ_NHPJ01000117.1, read on the forward strand.
CGTCGGGTCGAGGCCGAGCCCCTCGCCCGGCGCGAGAAAGCGCCAGTCGCTGTCGAGCGTGCGGAGGAGGCCGTTGGCGGCGGTCCGGCCGCCGTACTCGTAGAAGGCGTACACGATGCCGCCGCCGAGGACGGCCGCGCCGCCGACGACGTTCCAGTGGTTCCGGACCGCGCCGAGCACGCGGATCCGGTCGGAGCTGCGCTTCGCGGTGACGACCAGCTTCGCGAGGTAGAGGCTGAACCCGTACAGCGCGACGAGCGGGAACGCCCACATCAGCTGGGTGAACGGGTCCGGCGGCGAGAACACCGCGCCGAAGACGAAGATGGCGACGACCGCGTAGCGCCACTTGTCGCGGAACGTCTCGTAGGGAACGATCTCGGCGTACGAGAGCCCGGTGATGAGAAGGGGCATCTGGCCGGCGAGCCCGAAGGACAGCGAGAGGAAGACGATGAACTCCGTCCACATCACGATGCCGTAGGTCGGCTCGATGCCGGCCTCGAGCCCGAACCCGGCCAGAAAGGAGAACATGATCGGGAAGAAGGCGTAGACGCCGTAGGCGACGCCGACGGCGAAGAGTCCGCCGCCGAGCAGGCCGATCGCCGCGAGCTTCCAGCGGGCGACCGGCGACTGCGGCCACAGCCCGCGCTCGCGGAGCTCGTCGCGTGTGAAGTAGACCAGCGCGGGCAGACAGACGATCGCGCCGACGACGAGCCCGATCTTCGCCTGGAGGAGGATGACCTCGAAGGGCGTGGTCGCGATGACGTCCGCCTCGGCGGCGACGTCGGCGGACATGTTCGCC
>NZ_NHPJ01000115.1 GCF_002252985.1 Halorubrum halodurans
CGTCGACGACGACGGGGTCGTCGTCGGCGTGGTCACTGAGTCGGACCTCGTCGACCTCTTCGAACCCGAGGAGGAGACGCTGTGGATCCCGATCGGGCTCCCGCCCTTCGTCGACACGCTCACGTATCAGGTGAAACCGCCGTGGGCGGACCTCGACCTCGGGATCGACCTCGTCCGCAACGCGGACCGGCCCATCTCGGAGGTGATGACCGCCGACCCGGCCACGGTGACCCCCGACACCGACGTCGACGAGGTGCTCGATCTGCTCTCCGGCGGCGAGCCGGACATCAACCGTCTGCCGGTCGTCGACGACGACGGGAGCCTGGTCGGCCTCATCGCGCGTCAGGACGTGATCCGCGCGTTCCGCGACCGGCGGATCTGACCTTCCTCCCGATCACTCGAGTTCCAGCCGGGTGAGTTCCGCCTCCACGTCCTCGACGAACGCGCCCCGCCCGCCGACGGAGACGGGCCCCTCGTCGGTCTCGATGGTGAGCGAGTTCTCGACGGGAAACTCGTTGGTCGTCGGCTCGACCATCGCCTGCTTGCTCGACCGGACGCGACCGCTCACCTCCACCGCCTCGGCGGCCCCGTCGATCCGCCTGCCGGCGACGGTCGCGCGGACGGCCTCGCCCGCTCGGCGGCGGAGCGTGGCTTGGAACGCCGCGTGTCTGAAGTCCTCGTACTCGGCCGGCAGCGCGTCCGGCTCGGCGAGGGCCGCCTCGGTCGCGGCGGGCCAGTAGTTCCCCATGAACGCGCCGACGATGACGGGCGCGAGCTGCGCCTGCGCGAAGACGATCGCCTGCCGGTCCGAGTCCGACCGACGCAACAGCTCCGGCGGCGCGACCAGCCCCCGCGCCGAGTCGACGGTGAGCATCGTCGGCATCGCCTCGGTCCAGGTCCGGACGACGCTCGCGATCGCGTCGAGGGCGGACGGGGCGTCGCCGAGCGCGTCGTGGACCTCGGCGGCGTCCGCGACGTCGGTGACGATGAGCAACACGAGGACGCCGCGCTCGCGCGCGTCCGCCAGCGTCTCGCGGACCGCGGAGAGGTGCTTCGCGGGGATCGAGAGCGTCGCCTCCCCCTCGGCGCTCTCGAGGAGCGACCGGACTCGCTTGAGGACGGTCACGCGGGACTTGACGACCTCGAACTGCTCGTCGTCGGGCTCCGCCCGCGAGTACCGCTCCTCGAGGCCGGGCCGGATCGCGTCCGCGTCCGACCGGAGCCGCTCTATCACCTCCTCGGGCGGGTTCGCCCGGATCGTCGTCGGCACGGCGTGGTCGTGGACCGAGACGAACCCGCGGTCGGCGAGCGACTCGCTCACGCTGTACACGTAGCGCTTCGAGACGCCGGCGGCGTCGGCGACGGTGCTGGCCTTCGCCTCGCCGTACTCGAGGAGCGTCAGGTACGTGTCGGTCTCCTTCTCGGAGAGCCCGAACCGCCGGAGGAGGTCCGCGAGCGTTCGGTCGTCCATACGTCGAACGGGAGAACGCGACACTTATAGCGGTCGGTGGCGGCCCGACCGGCCTCCTCACGCGAGAACCGCGACGTGCTCGACGACGACCTCCCCGTCCGCCGGCTCGCCGGCGAACAGCTCCCGATCGACCCGGTCCGGGACCGCGACGGTCGCGGGAGCCGCGCCGAAGTTCACGACGACGAGCAGTCGGCCGGCGGGTCCCGTCGCCGCCTCCGAGGCCGCCGTCCGCTCGTAGGCGGTCACCCGGTCCGGGTCGCCGTCGACGACCTCGACGGCCGCGCGCCCGGCCGCGAAGTCGACCGCCCGCGACCGGAGCGCGGGCTCGGCGTCCCGGAGCGCCGAGAGCCGACGGTGGTACGCCGTGAGCGCGGTGTCGCCGTCGTGCCAGCGGAAGGGCCCGCGCGTCGTCTCGTTGCCGCGCTCCTGGCCCGCGTACACCATCGGCGCGCCGGGGAGGGTGAACGTCACCGCCGCGGCCGCGCGCAGTGCCGCCTCGCCGTGGGACGCGAGGTAGCGGTCCTCGTCGTGGTTCTCGATGTAGCGGAGCTGCGCGCTCGGGTCGTCGAAGCCGAGCCACCGCGCGCGTTCGAGCGCGTCGCCCAGCGCGTCGGCCGGCTCCCGCCCGGCCCCGATCGCGTTCAACGTCCCGTACAGCGAGGTGTCGTAGTGGAGGTCGAACTCGCCCTCGCCGTAGAAGGGGTCGTGCGGGAGCGTCTCGTCGAGCAACAGGAAGCCGTCGGGGACGCGGTCGGCGACCTCCTTCCAGAAGCCGTGCGGGACGCCCCAGGCCACGTCCGCGCGGAAGCCGTCGACGACGGCCGCCCACTCGTCGACGACCGACAGCATCCACGCTCGGACCGCGGGGTCGTCGTAGTTCAGGTTCGGGATCCGGCCCCAGTCGAAGCGGTACTCCGGCACGTCGCCCGCCGGCAGCGCCGCCCAGTCGATCCCCGTCACGTCGGCGGCGGCGTCGGCCCGGCGGTAGCGGTCGGCGTACTCGGAGACTCCGGCCGAGTGGAGCTGGAACGCCGGGTGGTCCCGCGAGGTGTGGTTGATCACCAGATCGAAGATCACCCGGATCCCGGCGTCGTGGCAGGCGTCGACCAGCGACTCGAACGCCGCCCGCGAGCCGAGGTCGGCGGCCGTCTCGAAGTAGTCGGTGACGTGGTAGCCGTGTTCGGTCGGGGAGGCCAGCACGGGCGTCAGCCAGAGCGCGTCGATCCCGAGGCTCTCCAGGTACTCGACCCGGCGCTCGATCTCCGCGAAGGTCGTCGGGAGCGTGTCGCCCGCGAACGACCGGACGTACGCCTCGTACACCGTCGGCGACTCGGCCCACGCCGGCCGGGCGTGCGGGTCGGTCGCCGTCGGCCGCCCCTCCGAGTCGCGGCCGAGCCGCAGGGTCGCCGTCGTTCCGTGTCGCTCCGCGTGCGGGACCGCGTGGACCCGGAGGTCGCCCCCGGTCGCGCCGGTCGAATCGAGGTCCGCCAGGGGAACGGTCAGCGCGCGTTCCGTCGATCCCCCCTCGATCCGGGCGACGGTCTCGGGATCCGCGTCCCGGTCGTCGACCAGAAAGGTCACCTCGACGTCTCCGGGATCCGTCTCCGAGTCCGGCGGGACGCCGACGTCGGCGGTCACGACGAGGCGGGGGTTCCCGATGTCGTCGCCCACGCCGTCGCGGTCGCCGTCGGCGTTCCCGCCACCGCCCTCGACCCGCCAGTCGAGCGAGAGCCGGGGACGGCCCGGTCCCTCGACCTCGTGGACGACGTGGCGTTCGGTCGCGCGGTCGTCGTTGGCGACGAAACCGACGCCGTGACGGCCCGGGGGGACGCGGGTCCGGTAGACCCACTCGTCGCCCTCGCGGGTCGGGCGGTCGCGCGCGAGCAGGCGGTCGTTGTACCGCCACAGGAGCGAGACCCGGTCGACCGCGTCGTCGTCGATCGGGAGGTCGTCCGCGGAGACGCGGATCGTCGTCCCGCGGCGCTCGTCGGGGAAGACCCGGACGCGTTGGCGATGGGAACCATCCGGGGCGTCGAGCCGGAGGACGTACGTTCCCGGCGCGTCCGGGTCGAGATGGACGACCGGGTCATCGGGCCGGCTCGTTTCGCCGGGCTCGAGGACGGGGTCGTCGCCGTCGTCGTCCGGCCGGTCGTCGCCGCTGGCCCGGCTGTCGGCGGGCGTCTCGAGCAGCGTCCACTCGTATCGCTCCGACGGGTCCGGATCGCGGGGGGCCAACTCGACCGGCCGCCCGACGCTCGTCGCCCGCGGCGGGCCGGGCTCGTGCATGCCACCCACCCGAGCCCGGACGCGCTTGAACGTTTCCCACACGGAAAATCGTGATTGATAATTTCACCAAAGATTCATTCACGTTCGGCACGTCCCGGCGACCAATGCAACTACGCGACGCGCTCGACGACTACAAGCGACACGCGGGCCACGAGCGGCTCTTCGCGGGCGAGCGACGCACCGTCGAGGGACGGTTCACGGGCGGGGACGGCCGGCTCGTCCACGTCGCCCCCGACGGCGGGCTCCGCGACTTCGGCTACCCGCTCACCGGGAAGACCGGGCTCACCCGCTCGCGGTTCGGCCTCGCCGTCGACGGCGACGTGACCTGGTTCGAGGCCTCCCGCTCGCGGCAGCGCTACGTCGACGACACGCCGCTCGTCGAGACGGTCCACGAGACCGACCGGGCGACCGTGCGCCGGCACGACCTCGCGGTCGGCGACGCCCACCTGACGCGCGCGACCGTCGAGCCCGCCCCGGACGCCGACCGCGACGCCGACGACTTCGCGCTCGTCGCGTACGCGGCGTTCGCCCCCGATGGACGCGACGAGCGGGTCGGACAGCTCCGCTACGACGACGCCGTCGAGGTGTACCACGCCGACGAACACGACTTCCTCGCGAGCGCCACCGGCCTCGCCGACCTCCGCGGCCAGCTCCCGCCCACGTTCCCCGAGGTGCTCGACGACGCGCCGATGGACCTCCCGCGCGACCGCGACGCCGCCCGCCACGACGAGGAGCGGCTCTCCGGGGAGGTCGTCGTCGAGGTCCCCGTCGAGGACGGCGCGGCCACCCTCGGCACGCTGCTTTCGGACCGGTCGGAGACGACCCGCGAGGAAGCTCGGAGCCGTCTCGACACGCTGTTCGCCGAGCTGGACTCCCCGGAAGCGCTGGCGGCCGCGGCCGCCGACACGACCCCGGCGGTTCCCGCCTCGGTCCCCGAACGCGAGTCGGTCGTCGCGGACCTGCGAGTGCTGTCGCTTCTCTCCGCCGAGACGGGGCTCCGGATCGCCGGCCCCGACTTCGATCCCCACTACCAGCACTCGGGCGGCTACGGCTACACCTGGTTCCGCGACGACGCCGAGATCGCGACGTTCCTCCTCGAGTCGGACGACCGGCTCGGCCTGGAACTCGACGACTGGCACGCCCGATCGGCCGCGATGTACGTCGAGACCCAGCGTCCCGACGGCTCCTGGCCCCATCGGGTGTGGCCGCGGAACGGCGCGATCGCGCCCGGCTGGGCGAACGCGCGCATCGAGGACGGCCCCGACGTGGACTACCAAGCCGACCAGACCGGCAGCGTGATCGCCTTCCTCGCGCGGGCGAGAGGGGCGGGCGTCGACGTCGACGGGCTCGACGCGACGCTCGTCGACGGGCTCGACGCGACGCTCGTCGACGCGCTCGCGAGCCTCGACTCGACGCTCGCGGACGACGGCCGCCCGGTGGCCTGTCAGAACGCCTGGGAGGACTCGATCGGCCGGTTCACGCACACGACCGCGACGTTCCTCGAGGCGTACGGCGCGCTGGCGCGTCACGGCCGGGGGCTCGAAGACGACGAGTCCCGGTTCGGCGGCGATCCGGCCGCCCACGCCCGCGACCGCGCCCGCGAGGTGTACGACGCGATCGACGACCTCTGGCTCCCCGACCGCGGCCGGTACGCGCTCCGCGAGACGGTCCACGGCGACCTCGACGACCGGATCGACTCCGCGACGCTCGCGCTCGCGAGCGCGCACCGCGCGTACGACGCGCTCGGCGAGGAGGACGCGGAGTCGGCGGCCGGCGGCGCGGTCGACGACGAGCGGCTCGACCGGCTGGTCTCACACGTCGAGACCGTCGTCGACGGGTTGACCCGCGAGACGGACGAGATATCGGGGCTGTTCCGCTACGAGGGCGACGGCTGGCGACGCGGCGACCAGCCGACGGAGAAGGTGTGGACGGTCTCGACCGCGTGGGGCGCACACGCCTGCGGGGAGCTCTCGGCCCTGCTCGACGCCCGCGACGACCCGCGGGCCGAGCGGTTCGCCGAGCGCGCCCGCGACCTGCTCGGGCTCGTCTCGCCGGCCGGACCGCTGTGTGAGCCGACCGGCTACCTCCCCGAGCAGTTCTTCGACGACGGGACGCCGGACAGCGCCACGCCGCTCGGGTGGCCCCACGCCATCCGGCTGGCGACCGTGGGACTGCTCGACGACCACGACGCGTTGGCGGCCGAGCCCGTCCCCGCCGACGACTGACCGATCCCGAGACGGGAACGGTGGCGCGCCGGTGAGCGCCAGACGGGCGCGAACCGCCCGCGAGGGACGTCGCGAACGAAGTGAGCGACGAGGCTGGGGAGGCGTGAGGTGCGGGACGGTTGCGGTCGGGTGGGACTTTGGCGGTGTACTCCGCGTCAGCAGCGTCAGCAACGATCGACGTGGGCTATCCTCCGATCGGTCGAACGCCGCTGATGAATCGACCGTACCGAACCACCTACCGCCACTCCTCGCGCGGCACGCAGTCGGCCGCCCGCACCGTGATCCACCGCGTCGTCCGCTCGTCGGGGTCCCGATCCGCCTCGAAGAACGTCACCTCGGCGTCCGAGGACTCCTCATCCGCCGCCGACCGGCAGACGATCTCCGGCCGCTCGCCGCGAACACGCATCGGTGACGTGGACATACATGATCGTTCATGGTCCATCGGATAATAGTTGTCGGTCTGGACTCGCGTTCGGGAAACGTCGGACACGACAGCCGAACCGCCGGATCGATCCACAGAACTGATCGAACGTCCAGCGTGTGGGGTCGCGGTCCGGTCCTACAGCCGAACCGGAACGCCCCGCTCGTCGAGGTACTCCTTCGTCTCCTCGATGGTGTAATCGCCGAAGTGGAAGATGGAGGCGGCGAGCCCGGCGTCGGCGTTCGCCTCGGTGAACACCTCGTACATGTCCTCCGGCCCGCCACAGCCCGACGAGGCGATGACGGGCGTGGAGACGGCCTCACACACTGCCGTCATCAGCGGGACGTCGTACCCGTCCTTCGTGCCGTCCATGTCGATGGAGTTGACGAACAGCTCGCCCGCGCCGCGCTCCTCGGCCTCCTTCGCCCACGAGACCGCGTCGATCCCGGTGCCCTCGCGGCCGCCCTTCTTCGTACACTCGAACCACACCTCCTCGCCGTCGGCGTCCTCGTAGAAGTGGTCGCCGGCGTCGTCGTGTCGGCGTCGGGCGTCGACGGAGATGACGATACACTGGGAGCCGAACGCGGCCGCGCCCTCCTCGATGAGCTCGGGTCGCTCGAGCGCGCCGGTCGTGATCGACACCTTGTCCGCGCCCGCCCGGAGCGTCTCCTTGATGTCCGCCTTCGTCCGGATCCCGCCGCCGACCGTGAGCGGGATGAAACACTCGTCGGCGACCGCGTTCACCACGTCGAGCATCGTCTCGCGGCCCTCGGCGCTGGCGGTGATGTCGAGGAAGACGAACTCGTCGGCACCCGCGGCGTTGTACTTCTTCGCCAGCTCGACCGGGTCGCCGGTGTACTCCAGGTTCTCGAAGTTGACGCCCGTGTAGACGGCGGCGTCGCCGTCGTCGTCGAGGTCGACGTCGATACAGGGGATGATCCGCTTCGTGAGTCCCATTCGTTGTCGACCGTTCGCGACGAGGGAAGTAAAAGGCGCGGGGACGGGGCGGGCGGTCGCGTACTCACTCCCGGACGTCGTACCGGGCCACCGCGCGGTCCGCGCGCGTCGAGACGCCGTTGGGGTTGCGCGCGGGGCTCCGGTCGCGCGCCCGAGCGACCAGCCCGTCGGAGCCGCCGGAGACGATCCCGGCGACCACGTCGCGGCCGTTCGCGACCCAGCCCGACGGCGTGGCCTCGCCGCGGACCACGTCGCGGGCGACCGCGGTCGCGTCCGTGACCGCGTGCTTGCCGGTTCGAACCAGCGTCGTGGGGCGGACGCCGTAGTTCTTGGCGAGCCGGTACGCGAGCGCCCGGTACTTCCAGCCCCAGTTGCGGGCGGCCCGGCCGCCGTCTGCGGCCGTCGGGCTCGGCGGCTCCTCGACGACCGACACCTCGGAGCGCCAGACGACCTCGCGCTCCATCCGCGCGAGCCGGTGGGAGGCGTCGCGTGCGCCGCCGATCCGGAGGTACTCGTCGAACCCGTCCAGATCCCGCAGCGCCGCCCGCCGGAACGCGACGTTCCCGCCCGCGAAATACGTCACCTCCCGACCCGCGATCCGACGGCGCTCCGGGCCCTCGGGATCACCACGCTCCCCGGCGTCGGTCCCCGCGGGGTCGTCGACCTCGGCGGCGGTCCCTTCGCCGGCGGTCCCTTCGGGCGCGGTCCGCGACCCGGCCGAGCGGACCGGCCCGGTCACCACGTCCGCGTCCGCGAGCCCCGCACGGACGCCCGCGAGCCACGACTCGCCGATCCGGTTGTCGTAGTCGACCAGCGCGACCACGTCGCCGCCCGCGACCTCGATGCCCGCGTTGCGGGCGACGTTGACGGTCCGGTCGGAGATCTCCACGAGGACGTCGACGTCGTCGCGGCCGCGTACCATCCCGGTCGTGCCGTCCGCGGAGGGACCGTTGACGACGATCACCTCCGCGCCGGGCGCGTGTGCCGCCAGCGCGTCGAGGCAGGCGGCTAACCGGTCCCGACCGTTGAGCGTCGGGACGACGACCGACAGATCCATACGCGTGTCCATCGGGTCGAGGGTAAAAAAGGGCTCCGTGGTGGGACGGCGAGATCGCGCGCTGGAACCGATCTAGACCGTCAGGAAGTAGACCTGCTTGCGGGCGTCCTTGAAGCTGTAGCGGGAGTCGACGAGCTCCTCCTCCTCGAGGCGGTTGAGCGCGTAGCGGACGGTGCGGTCGGGCAGCAGCGACTCCTCGGCGAGTCCACCCTGCGAGAGGGGAGCGTCACCCTCCAGGACCTTCGCGACGAGCTTGGCGCTCGGCGGGAGCTCGCGCAGCCGCTCGCGGTATTCGCTCTCGGTGAGACGGTCCTGATCGGCTGACTCCACGGGACTGGTACTCATACGCCCGAGAGAATCCGTGGCCGATGGTAAAGGTTGGCTACATACAGGGGTATACGATGGTTATTATATAAGGTGTTAATATCACGGTCGCCGTCCGATCGCCGCCACGGACGGTCCCGGATCGCCGGCGCCCCGGAGGACTCCCCCCGGTCGGGGAGCCTCCCGGCGACGCGCATCCAGTACGGTTTTGGTCGTTCGGCGTCCACCGGAGACAACGTGAAGGGTCAGGACTGGTATCAGGCCGACGAGGTCGCCGAGGAGTACGAGGACCTCCGCTTTTCGGGCGGCGGGGCCCTCATCGACCGGCGCGAGAAGGAGGCGGTGCTCTCCGCGCTCGGACCGATCGACGACGGCCACCGGGTGTTGGAGGTCGCCTGCGGCACCGGTCGGTTCACGACCATGCTCGCGGACCAGGGGGCGGACATCGTCGGACTCGACATCTCCAGGGAGATGCTCGAGCAGGGGCGGGAGAGCGCCGCCGAGGCGGACGTCTCGGACGCGGTCGAGTTCCTGCGTGGTGACGCCTCCAGGCTGCCGTTTCCCGACGACCACTTCGACTCCGTCGTCGCGATGCGCTTTTTCCACCTGATGGACGAGCCGCTCGAGTTCATGCGGGAGCTCCACCGGGTGAGCAGCGATCAGGTGTTCTTCGACACGTTCAACGCCCGCAGCCTCCGGGTGCTGTACACGTGGCTGCTCCCCATGGGCTCGCGGCTCTACTCCGAACGGCAGGTCGCGGACCTCCTCGGGACGGCCGACATGACCCTCGCGGACGAGGAACACGACTTCGTGCTGCCCTACGGCTTCTACCGTGGCCTCCCGAGCGCCGTCGCGAAGCCGTTCCGGGCCGTCGACGAACTGATCGGGAACACGATCCCCGGCGACTACGTCGCCACGGTCTCCTACTGGGACGCCCGGATCGCGGACGAGTGAGGGCACGGCGACCGAGACCGCGACGCGCGCCGCCCGGTCGCCGACCGACCCACAGACTATACGCGTGACGACCGTACCTCCGATCGTCCATGAGCGGCGACGACGGATCGACGTCCCCGAGACCCGCCTCGGCCGAGGGAGCGGACGACGTCCCGCTCTCCGACCGGTACTCCCGTCTCGTCGACCGCTTCGTTCGCGTCGTCGAACTGGCCGCCGCGACGGTCTTCGCGCTGCTTTTCGCCGTCGGGGTGTTCGACCTCATCATCCAGATCCTCGGCGCCGTTCGCAGCGGGGCGATCACCGACCCGCTCGTCGTCATCGGCTTCATCGACACCGGCCTGTTGCTTCTGATCATCGTCGAGGTGTATCAGACGGTGCTCGCGTACGTGAACGAGAACGACACCCGGCGGATCGTCCGGCTGGTGATCTACACCGGCGTCATCGCGATGGTGCGGAAGGCGATCATCTTCCGGACCGGGGAGTACGCGAGCACGCAGGACGCCCTCCTCGCCGCCGCCGCGTACGGCGTCATCATCCTCTCGCTCGTCGCGCTCCTCTGGATCGAGCGGACCGCGGCGGGCGACGCGGCGCTGTTGACCGAGTGACTGCGGGCCGACCGACTCCCCGCTAGACGTCCTCGTCTATCACTTCACCGACCGCGAAGTTCGATTTCACTTCCGTCACCTCGATCTTGACGCGCTCGCCGACCTCCGTGTCGGGGACGATGATCACGTACCCGCGCTCGACGCGGGCGATCCCGTCGCCCTGCTTGCCGAGGTCCTCGATCTCGACGTACCGCATCTCGCCGGGCTCGACCGGCGGCTGCGGGCCGTCGCCGGCGGACGCGGACGCGCCGTCGCGCTCGTCGCTCTCGCCGCCGCCGCCCCGATCGATGAGCGCGACCCGGTAGGTCTCGCCCGCCTCGATCGACCCGGTCTCGACCTCGCGGCGCGGTACCTCCACGACGTACTCGCCGTCCTCCTCGCGGACGTCGGCGCTGAACAGACAAAGGAGCTTCTCGGAGATTTCCATGATATACTCCGACCGGTACGTCGAGACCGGTTACCATAGTTGTACCGCTGCCGACCCGCGGCCGCGGTCCGAGCGACGCCCGCCGCTCCGCCCTCCGCGGTCCCGCGTCCGGCTCCTCGCTCCCGGCAACCGCCGCGGGGGGACGAACCCCTTTGTGACGCCCCGGCGAACCGAGTTCCATGACCGGACCCGAGTTCCGCCAGGGAGCCGTCTCGCCCCCGATCGTGACGCCGTTCGACGACGCCGGCGACGTCGACGCCGACGCGCTCGCGAGCCACGCCGACGCGCTCGTCGAGGCGGGCCTCGACGGGATGGTCCCCTGCGGGACGACCGGGGAGTTCGCCAGCCTCGACGACGCGGAGTACCGCACGGTGGTCGAGACGGTCGTCGAGGCGGTCGACGGGCGGGTCCCCGTGGTCGCCGGCGCGGCGGACACGACCGTCTCCGGCGTGCGCGAACGCCTCTCGTTCGCCGCGTCCGCGGGTGCCGACGCGGGGCTCGTCACGCTCCCGTACTACCACACCTCGACCGACCCCGAGGGACAACTGGCGTTCCTCGAGGCGGTCGCCGACGACGCGCCGCTGCCGATACTCCTCTACGACATCCCGTCGACGGTCGGCGAGGCGATCGATCCGGGCGTGATCGCCGACGTCGCCGCCCACGACGCGGTCGTCGGGGCGAAGGACACGACCGGCGACGTCTCGGCACTGGACGCGAAGATCCGCGCGACCCCGGACTCCTTCACCGTCCTCCAGGGGTTCGACTCCCAGCTGTATCCGAGCGTGTCCCTCGGGGTCGACGGAGGGATCCACGCGCTCTCGCAGGTGATCCCCGAGGCGTTCGTCGCGATGGGCGACGCGATCCGCGCCGGCGACGACGACCGCGCCCTGCGGCTCCACCGTCGGGCGATCGTCCCGCTGTTCGATCGGTGTGGCGAGCACGGCTTCGCGCCCGCGACGAAGGTCGCGGCGGCCCACCGGGGATTCGTTCCGGACCCGGCGGTCCGGCCGCCGCTGACGCTCCCCGACGAGGCAGCACGGGAGGCGATCCGCGCCGACGTCGACGCGGCGCTGGACGCGGTGTGAGACGGTCGACGCGGCCCGTCACTCCCCGCCGATCGGCGTCCCGTCCGCGTGCTTCGGCCCCTCCGAGTCGAAGACGACGACGTCGCCGTCGGCCCGCTCCGCGGCGGTCGGGTCGTAGCCGTCCCGCACCGCGATCGCTTCCTCCAGCTCCCGGATCGCTCGCTCCTTCAGCGCCGCCGCCAGCGACTCGGCGTCCTCGCGGGCGATGTCGCGGCCGAGTCCCTCGCACTCGTGGGCGCGAACTATCCCCTCGCCGTCGACCGCCTCGCCCATCGGCTGGCTCGTCCCGCCGAGCGCGACGCTGAAGGGGTAGGTCCGACAGATCAGCGGCCGCGAGTCGTGGACGGTACAGGCTCCCCGCCCGTCCGACTCCTCGTAGAAGGTACAGTCGCCGCAGTCGTCGGTCGCGAGCGCCCACTCGAAGGTCTCGCCGGCGGGGTCGCCGTCCTCACCCGCAGCGAGCCCGTACGGCATGGGGCGGGCCACGTCGCGCCAGTCGTACGCCCCGTCGACGGCGGCGTCGGCGACCTCGCGGACCTCGTCGGGGAAGACGGTCGCGGTGTGCGGTTCGCGGTCGTCGCGGTCGCGGTCGCCGTCGGCCTTGCTGTCGACCTCGCTCTCGTCCTCGTCGGCCGGCGCGCCTCCCGGCTCGTCGGGCGCGTACCCCGTACAGCAGCCGCCACAGCGCGTACACTCGAAGCCGATCGACTCGATCGCGTCGGCCAACTCGGCCACGTCGAGGTCGCGGGCGCGGTCGAGTTCGGCTTCGAGCGGTTCCATGCCGTCGTTTGCTCGCCGAACGGGTTAACGGCGTCCCTCCCCGACCGGACCGATCGCGTTCGACGCCCCGTCTCACGGGACGAACCGCACGGCGAAGGAGCGAAGTGCGACCGCCCCCTACGCCCCGGTCGTGAGAGAGTACGAGCGGAAGGGACTCCTCGAGCGCGTCGAGCGCGAGGCGGCCACGGTCGGCGCACGGATCCCGGAGGAGATCGAGGTCCAGGGGGAGCCGATCGACCTCCAGTCGTTCGTCTTCGAGATCAAGCGGCGGGAGACGGTCCCGCCGGGCGAGCGCGACCGCGTCGAGCGGGCGAAACGGAACCTCCGCCGCGAGCGACTCGAGCGGCTCGAGCGCATCGAGGAGAACGAGGTGAGCTACGAGCGCGGCGAGGAGCTGGCGGCGTCGATCATCGGGATCGACCGGGCGCTGGAGGCGCTCGAGGGGCTGAACGCGCCCGACCTCGAGACCGAGGCGAAACGGCAGGAGGCCGCGGACCGGAAGCGGTGGATGAACTTCCTCAAGAAGGCGCTCGGCCGCGAGGACGCCGGCGGCGGCCGCACGCGCTTTTAGTTTCCGGTGAAGTCGATCCGCGAGTCGCCGGCGTCGTCGTCCCGGTGGCTCGGACCGCGCCGGACGAACTCGTAGGCGTCGTCCGCGAGGTACACCGCGCCGTCGTCGACCGTCACGTCGACGCCCTCGAGCACCGCGCCCTCGCAGGGGCCGAAGTTACAGTAGCCCGTCCCGCCCTCGAAGGTCGCGCCGTGTTTCTGACAGAACACCTCCCCGTTCCGGACGAACGCGCCGTCGTCCTTGTCGAGGCGCACGTCGGTCCAGTGTTGACAGTAGTTGCGGAACGCCGAGACGTCGTCGTCGAGCCGGAGCAGGATCGCCTCGGCCTCGAGGAAGCCGCCGCCGTCCGTCTCCGCGTCGTCGATCTCGGCGCCGCCGTCCGTCTCCGCGTCGTCGATCTCGGCGCCGTCGTTCGTCCCCACGTCGCCCTCGCTCTCGTCGACCGAGTCGGGGTCGACCGGACGGAGCGTCACGAGAAGCGTGCTGTCCTCCGGCACCTCGTCGAGGGCGGCGATCCGCCGGTCCGCGTCCATACGAGTCGGTGGCCTGCGGCCGGTTTGAACGTTGCGCGTCGGACCGGGGACCACGCTCCTACGACCGGTCGTCGTAACACGCCGCCTCCACGCGCCGGTCGAACAGCCGCGAGAGCAGCGTCGTGAGCGGACCGGCGACGTCCTCCCCGTCGCCGTCGACGGCGATCCCGTCGACCGTCCGGACCGGACGGATCCCCCACGTCGCGTTCGCGAGGAAGACCTCGTCCGCCTCGCGCACCGCGCTCGGGGCGTAGGAGCCCTCCTCGACCGGGACCCCCTCCGCCTCGGCGATCCCGATCACCTCCGCCCGCGCGACGCGGGGAACGACCGGACCGTCGAGCGCGGGCGTCCTGAGCCCCTTCCCGTCGGTGAAAAAGAGGGTCGAGTCCGCCCCGCCGACGACGTGGCCGTCGGCGTCCGAGAGCAGCGCCTCGTCCGCGCCGGTCACCCGGAGTTCGAGCCGCGCGAGGAGCTCGTTCACCCGCGCGTGGGTGGTCGCGTCCGCGGGAACCGCCCGATCCGGCGTCCTCCGCGTCTTGACCGTCTGGAGCGTCGCCGGGGCGTCGGAGACGGGCTCCGCGTCGACCCCGCCCCGCGGGAGCGGTCGGGCCGTCACCACGACCGTCGGATCGCCGTCGATCCTCGGATCGAACCGATCGTCGGGCCCGCCGCCCGGCCCGGCCCCGATCGCGGGGCGACCGCGGGTGATCGAGACCTCACAGACCGCGTCCGTCAGGTCGTTCGCCTCGAGCGTCTCGTCGACCCGATCCCGAAGGGCCGCGTCCGAGAGCCCGTGCTCGATCGAGAGCGCCTCGCAGCTCCGGGCCAGCCGGTCGGCGTGTCGATCCCAGCGAAACGGGACCCCGCCGTACGCCCGAACGGTCTCGGCGGCCGCGTCGCCGTAGCGGAACCCGCGATCGTCGACGCGGACCGTCGCCGACTCCGCGGGGACGATCTCGCCGTCGACGTGATACCTGCGATCCGCGTCGCCGGTCATGTGTGGTGCCGGAGCGGCCGGTCGCCTCGTGACACCTCAGAACTCCTTGGCGCGGTCGATCCACTTGCCGGCGCGCTTCTCGCCGACGCTCGTTCCCTCGGCCACCTCGGCGGGATCGGCGGCCGCGAGGTCCGCGACGGTCTCGATCCCGATCTCGCCGAGCCGCTCGCCGTACGCCGGCCCGATCCCCTTGATCCGCTCTACGGGCTCGCCGTCGACGACGTCCCCGTCCGATCCGTCCGCGTCGGTTTCCGCGCCGAGGTCGTCGTCCGCATCGTCCGCGGCGTCCTCGTCCGCGGCGTCCCCGTCCGCCTCGACGCCGCCGACCTCCTCGTCTTCGCGGTCGGTCGGCTCCTCGGCCGCGGCTTCCGCCGCGTCGGTCCCTCCGGATCCCCCCTCCGTTGATCCGTCGCTCCCGTCGGTTTCCCCCTCGTCCACGGCGACGTCGGCGGTTCCGGTCGCCGTCGTCTCGCTGCCGGCGGCCGTTCCGTCGTCGCCGGCGTCCCGCTCGACCGTCACCGTCGTCTCCCCGCCCTCGTCGTCCGACGAGTCGCTCCCGAACCCGAGCTTCTCCTTGATCTTCTTCAGCAGGGCCATTGGGGTCCGATACACGCGCCCGATATTTAAAGGCCCGCGACGGACGCGGCCGTTGACCGTCGGGGAGGCCGTCTCGCCGCGGTTAAGTCGCCGCGGCCACAGGATCGGACATGTCGATCGTCGATGCGGTCATGTGGTCCGTACACGTCGGGTTCGCGGTGCTCTGGACTGGAAGCGTGTTGTTCGTCGCGCTCGCGCTCGTCCCGCCGGCGACCCGCGGCGACGTCGGAAGCGACGCGCTCGCCGCGGTGATCGGCCGGCTCCGATGGATCACCAGGATCGCGGCGCTGGCGTTCCTCGCCACCGGCGGACACATGGCGGGGACGCTGTACACCGTCGAGTCCCTGACCGGCACCGGGCGGGGCCACCTCGTGCTCACGATGCTCGGGCTCTGGTTCCTGATCACGGGGCTCGTCGAGGTCGCGAGCGGGAAGCTCCTCGACGGACTCGAGACCGGGAAGCTCCGAGAACCCGCCCGCGACGCGAAGCCGTTCTTCTACGGCGCGGCCGCGCTCTCCGTCGGGCTGGTCCTCACGGCCGGACTGCTGGCGAACCCCTTCGGAGCGTAGGGCTCCCCGGTCGACGCCCGCCGCTCGTTCGGACGTTCACTCGAGTCGATCGCGGAGCGCCGCGTTCATCTCCTCGACCGGCGCGTCCTCGCCGGTCCAGCGCTCGAACGCCTCGACGCCCTGGAAGAGCAGCATCCACGCGCCCTCGATCGTCGTCGCGCCCGCCGTCGCGGCCTCGCGCAGGAGCCGCGTCTCGGTCGGGGTGTAGACGGCGTCGAGGACGGCCAGGTCGGCGTGGAGCAGGTCGGCGGGCACCGGCGTCGCGTCCTCCTCCATCCCGACGCTCGTCGCGTTCACGAGCACGTCCGCCGCGGGCACCCGATCCTCGAGCCCGTCGAGGCCGCCCCCGGTCGCGCCGGGCACCTCCGCGGCGAGGTCGGTCGCCCGCTCCGTCGTGCGGTTGGCCACGTGGACGCTCGCGCCGGCGTCCGCGAGCGCGAACGCCGCCGCGCGGCCCGCGCCGCCCGCGCCGACGACGACCGCGTCGCTCCCGTCGAGCGACACGCCGTGACGCTCGAACGACCGGGTCACGCCCGCCGCGTCCGTGTTGTAGCCGCGCGGAGCGTCGCGCCCGCCGCCTCCGGCGTCGTTTCCGCCCTCCCCGCCGTCGGGAAAGACGACCGTGTTCACCGCGCCGATCCGCTCGGCGAGCGGATCGGGCTCGACGGCGGCGAGCACGTCGCGCTTGAACGGGATGGTGACGTTGAGGCCGGCGACGCCGAGCGCGGCCGCGCCCTCGACCGCCCGCGCGGCGTCGTCCGGATCCGGCTCGAACGTGACGTAGCGCGCGTCGATCGAGAGCGCCTCGTAGCCGGCCTCGTGCATCGGCGGCGACAGCGAGTGGCCGACCGGGTTGCCGATCAGTCCGTAGACGTCCATACCGGCCGGCCGACCCGAACGGACAAAAACCCGCCCCACTCGCCCTCGGTTCGGCGCTCCGCGTCGGCGTCACTCGCCCTCGGTTCGGCGCTCCGCGTCGGCGTCGGCCTCGATGACCTCCTCCAGCGTCTCCGTCCCCACGTCGCTCGCGACCTTGACGCCGACGAGCGAGACGACGACGCCGGCGACGATGAAGGCCGCCAGCCGCTGGGCGGGCGCGACCGCGAACCCGGCGACGACGGTGGGCGGACGGAGCGCCTCCTGTTCGAGGAAGTAGCCGGCGAACCCGCGCACGACGAGTGCGACGGCGACGATCACGAACGGCAGGTTGAGGTACGGCGTCCGGATCCCCTCGTCGCGGATCAGCTCGTCGAGCAGGCGGCCGACCGCCGCGGTCACTCCGGCGATCGCGAGCCACGGGACGGCCTCGTAGGTGAACTCCATCGTCTGGACGGTCAACGGCGCGTCGCCGAGCTCCGTGGCCGCCAACACCCCGAAGAACCCCCCGACCAGGGAGAGCCCGGCGGCGACGACGTACGTCACGACCGACACCTGTCCGGCGTACAGCGCCTCGCGAACGCGCTCGGGCATCCCCGCGACCAGCCGGTCGATCCCGAGTCCCTTGTACAGAAGCGCCGCGCCGAGCAGCCCCGCGACGCCGGCGACCGCGGCCGCCGCGGAGAACCGGACGAAGAGGACGGGGAGCAACAACAGCGCGATCCCGATCGGGACGAGCACGGTCGAACGGAGCTGCTCGTCGGCGAGGAACTGCTTCAACAGGTAGTAGGTCGACTCCAGGTCGTGGGCCTGCCGGACCACGACGCGGTCGACCCCGTCGACGGGCATCCGCGACTCGACTATCGGGAGGACGCGCTCGTCCTCCGCGGAGTCGACGACGACGATCGCGGCGCTCGGGTCGTAGCGGTCGACGAGGTCGTCGAGCTGGGCCGCGATCGAGCGGTCGGCGCCGACCGGGCTCTCGCTCTCGGCGGAGACGACGGCGACCACCGACTCCTCGCGCTCGTCGCGGAGGTCGCGGGCGACCCGGAGCGCCTCGAGCAGGCAGTTGACGCTGGCGTCCTCGGGGTCCGCGACCCCGGCGTCGGTGACGAGCGAGCGGACCGCCTCCCACCCCGCCACGGGCATCGGAACGTTGGTGGCCCGTCCGATCGTCCCGGAGCGATCCACGCAGATGACCAGCGTCGTCACGGGTGGACTCACACCCCGCCGGAGTAAAAAGCCTCTCCGTGGCGGCGTCTCCGCCTATCGGAACTCGACCTCGACGTCGCGGCCGTCCCCCCCGAGGACGCTCGCGACGCCGTTGCCGGCGGCGAACGCGACCCGCTCCGCCCCGATCCCGAGCCGCTCCGCGAGCCCGCGATCGGGCGTGAACTCCCGTACCGCGACGTCCTCGCCGATCGACTCCGCGATCCGGTCTTCGACCGCCGACTCGACGCCGAGCTCGTCGACGAGGCCGATATCCAGGGCGTCGGGCCCGAGGTAGACGCGCGCCTCCGTCTCGCGGATCGTCTCCGGGTCCATCTCCCGGCCCTCGCTCACGGTCTCGACGAACTGCTCGTAGTAGCCGTCGATGAGCGACTGGAGGTACTCGCGCTCGTCGTCCTCGATCTCCCGCAGCGGGACGCCGGCGTCCTTGTACTCGCCGGCGGTGAACTGCTCGTAGGAGATGCCGAGCTTGTCGGCCAGTCCGGCCGCGTTGGGGCGCGAGCCGACGACGCCGATCGAGCCCACGAGGCTCCCCTCGCGGGCCCACAGCTCGTCACAGCCGCTCGCGATCCAGTAGCCGCCGGAGGCACAGAGGTCGGTCGCGTACGCCACCGTCGGCCCGTCGAAGTCGGCGACCGCCCGCCGGATGTCGTCGCTGGGGACGACCTCGCCGCCCGGCGTGTTGAGGTGGACGAGCAGCGCCTCGACGTCCTCGTCGTCGTCCGCGGCCTCCACCTGCTCGACGACCTCGTCGGCGGTCGTGCCGCCGGGCCCGGAGAGCGGCGAGGGGCGGCCCTTGTCCCGCTTTATCGGCCCCGACACCGACACCTTCGCGACGTTGTACTCCTCCGTGTCGCCGAACCGGCCGCGGGTGAGCCGGCCGACGAGTCGCTTGCCAGCCACCGCGCCCGCCGCGCCCACCGCCGCGGCCGCGAGGAGGTCCGTTCCGGTCGAACGCGCGTCGTCGTCCATACCGGCGATTGGTGGCGGGCGCGTTTCACGTTGTTGGCTGCGGTTCCGATCCGATCCCGGTTCATCCCGGATTCGTCCTGATCTCAGCCCGACTCAGCCGGATCTCGTCTTCGTCTCTTCGCCTCGGCGCGCCTGCGAGCGCCCGGCAGGGCGCGAGCAGCCCGCGAGGGACGCGGTGAGCGGTGAAACCGCGAACCGCGAGGCTGGGGAGGCGTGAGGTGCGGTGCTGTGTGGTTGGGCGGGTGGGGCTCAAAGGGGCAGTCGCGAGGGCGAAGCACGGCGACGGAAGCACCGCAGGAACGAGCGAAGCGAGTGACGAGGAGC
>NZ_NHPJ01000056.1 GCF_002252985.1 Halorubrum halodurans
GCGGGCCGCCTGCTCGTCGAAGGTGATGAAGAGCGGCGGCTTGGGCGTGGCCGCGACCGCGACGGGGACGACGACGGAGTGGGCCGCCAGCAGGCGCCCTCTCCGTCGTCGTCGTCGTCGCGGTCGCGGCCACGTACAAGCAGCTGCTCTTCATCACCTTCGACGAGCAGGCGGCCCGCGTCGCGCGGCTGAACGTGACCGGCTACAACACGCTGCTCGTGGTGTTGACCGCGGTCGTCGTCGTGGGCGCGATGCAGGTGCTCGGGGTGATCCTCGTCGCCGCCATGCTCGTCGTGCCCGTCGCCGCGGCCTCCCAGATCGCCCGGAGCTTCCGGGAGACGACGTACCTCTCCGTGATCTTCGGCCAGCTGTCGGTGATCGGCGGGTTCGCGGTCGCGATCGGCGGCGAGCTTCCCTCCGGCGGGTCGATCGTGGTCGTCGCGATCGCGATCTACCTCCTCACGGTCGCCGCCTCCGGCTTCTCCGTCCGGGCGATCTCCGCGCACGGGTGACCGCCGCCGCGGACGGTCGATCGGCAACGCCGGCGTTTCGCCGCCGCGTATGCGACCCGGCGACCGTCGATGCGTGCGCGGAGCATAACGGTTTCCACAGACCCTTATGTCCCGGCCGCGAGTCGAGGGTATGGGAGACACCGAGACCTACACCGTCACCGGACCCGACGGCGAGGAGGAGTCGTTCGAACTGCCCGCCGGCCTCGTCGACGTGCTCAGCGAACAGGGCGAGCCGTCGACCCGCGTCGTCACCGACGTGATCGTCCAGGCGATGGCCCAGCAGGCACACGTCATCGCGCACCACAGCGAGGGCGACGTGCCCGACGACATCGCCGAGATGAACGAGACCGCGGAGGAGCTCTTCGAGGAGCGGTTCGGTCAGTCGCTCCAGGACGCGCTCGGCCACTCGCACTGATCGGAGCCGGGAGCCGATCGCCGGACGACCACCCGCCTTTTCCGACCGCCCGCGACGAGGCGTCGACCAGTCCAGCCGTGAGCGACGGCGGCCGACCCCGCCGACGGCCGACCGTGACGACACGCGTTCACGATCCCGCATGCCGGAGCGCGTGGCTCGGCGATCGTCTCGCCTCGGTGCGCTCGATCCGGAGGCGGAGTGGGGTTTTCGCCCGTCTCACGGCGTTTGAGCGCCGAAACCGCGTCCGTCGACCGCGATTGAATTTGTTTACATCACCCGTTGTAAATACCCACACTTATATTAATGATCGTTCCTTACTGTCGCCGTATGTCAGACGACAGCACTGGAAGTGGTGTCTCGAGACGGCGCTATCTCACGACCGCCGGGGCGATGGGGGCGGCCGGCCTGGCCGGCTGTGCCGGGGGCGGCGGCGGCTCCGACGGCTCCACGACGGGGTCGTCCGGCGACGAGATCGGCGGGACGGTCACGGTCTTCTCCGGGTCGGCGTTCGTCGACTCCGGGATAGTCGACGCCCTCCACGAGGCGGGCGTGCCCGACTCGATCACGATCGAGATGACGGTCCCCCCGCAGGACTCCGGGAGCAAGCAACAGCAGCTCCGGACCGCGATCAACGCGGAGGAGTCGGACCCGGACCTGGTCCTGACCGACAACGGGTGGACGATCCCGTTCATCGTCCGCGACGACCTCGTCAACCTGGAAGAGGAGATGGACGACGAGTTCATCGCCCGTGTCAGGGAGGAGGGCGTCCAGTCGATGATCGACACGGGGACCCATCCCGAAACCGGCGACCTGTACTCGGTCCCGGTGTTCCCGGACTACCCGGTCATCACCTACCGGAAGGACCTGTTGCGGGACGCGGGCTACGGCGACTCGGACTTCGAGACGTGGCGGAGCAATCCGCCGACGTGGGCGGAGTTCTCGCAGATCGTCTCCGAGGCGCAGAGCGGGTCGGACGTGGAGTACGGCCACCTCTGGCAGGGGAACAACTACATCGGGCTGGCCTGCTGTACGTTCAACGAGTTCCTCACGAGCATGGGCGGCGCCTTCTTCGGCGGCCAGAACAACCTCTTCGGGCCGGTCGGCGACCGTCCCGTCACCCTCGACTCGGAGGAGTCGATCGACGGGATCGAGGCCGCGGTGGACATCATCCACGGCACCGGCAGCGCCCCGATGGACATCGCGGGCGTCTCGCCGCAGGAGGTGGCCGGCTGGATCGAACCCGACACCAAGTCCACCTTCGAGAGCGGGAGCGCGGTCACGCAGCGCAACTGGACCTACTCCATCGGCGGCGCGGTGACCGCCTTCGAGGGGACGGACATGGAACTCGGCGTGATGCCGCTGCCGGCGGGTCCGAACGGCTCCTGGCACGCGCAGGGCGGCTGGATCATGTCGATGAACCCCTACACCGACAACATGGCGTCGGCGAAGGAAGTGATCAAGGCGTGGTGGGAGGACTCGGTCCTCCAACACCAGTTCGACGCGGCGAACTACATGCCGCCGAAGCCGGAGCTGTTCAGCTACGTCGAGGAGAGCGACACGTACGGCCCGTACTACGAGGCGCTCCAGTACTCGGCGGAGAACCTGATCCCGCGCCCGACGACGTCGGTGTGGCCGAACCAGCGGAGCATCGTCGCCAGCGAGGTCAACTCGGCGCTCCGCCAGGAGCAGACGCCACAGGAGGCGGCGACGGCCATGCAAGAGCAGATCTCGGCCATCGAAGAGCAGTCGTGACGGGCGCCGCCGGCTGACCGCCTCCCCGACGCCGTCTCGGGGCGGCGGGGGTCGAACGATATCTCAAACAGACAATAATGATAAATATTCGCACGAGAAACGGACGGGCAATGCTCGTACGACAACGGCGGGCAGTCACCGGAGGTGTCGATCGCCGTGGCAGTTGAACAGGGCAGATCGGAGGTGTCGGGCGGGGCCGACGGCCTCCTGACGCGGCTCGGGACGTGGACGGAGAACCTCAGCGAGCAGGCGTACGCGTATCTGTTGTTGGCTCCGGGGTTCCTCGTGCTGCTGTTGTTCGCGTTCTGGCCGCTGGCCTCGGCGATCAGGATGTCGTTCTTCGCCGACGTGATCACCAGCGGGAGCCTCGGGGAGTTCGTCGGGCTTCAAAACTACGTCCGACTGCTCACGAACACCAACGCGCTGGCCCCGGCGGCGTTCGTCGACCCCTCCTTCGAGACGCCGATCCTCGAACAGGCGCTGTTCATGACGGTCGGGTTCGCCGTGTTGAGCGTCACCGGCGAGACGCTTCTCGGGTTCCTCTACGCCATGTTGATGAAAGCCGAGTACAAGGGCCGGCGGCTCGTTCGGCTGTTCATCATCCTGCCGTGGGCGATCCCCATCGTCATCCAGGGGATGATCTTCTTCCTGCTGTTCCGCCCCGGCTACGGCCTGCTGACCGAGCCGCTCCAGCAGCTCGGGATCTTCTCCAGTCTGCCCCTCAACACGACCTTCGACGCCTTCGTCATCGTGACGGTGGCCGACGTCTGGAAGACCTCGGCGTTCATGGCCCTGCTGATACTGGCCGGACTGGAGAGCGTCAACCAGGACCTGTACGAGGTGGCGGACGTGATGGGCGCCTCGCGGTGGCAGCGGTTCCGCTACATCACGTTCCCGCTCGTGTTCCCGGTGTTGATGGTCGCGATGCTGTTCCGGACGATGGGCGCGCTCCGGGTGTACGGCATCATCGAGTCGACCACCGTCGGCTGTTCGACCGTCCCGTCGATGACGTGTCTCGTCACCCAGATGATGTTCGGCTCCGCGACGCAGTACGGCTCCGCGGCCGCCGTGAGCGTGCTGATAGCCATCGTCGTGGGACTGTTCATCATGGTGTACCTCGGATTCATCCGGCGAAGCAACCAGAGCCTGGGGTTAGCATAACATGAGCATCGACGCACGCAACCACGAGGACGCGGAGACGTTCGACGGATCGGGCGACGAATCGGGCGGGGAGTCGGACGACGACAACCGGTCGCCCATCCAGCGGTGGGCCGACGACTGGATCCGGAACCCCGAGAAGGCGTACGCCGTCATGTTGGTGTTCCTCGGCGGCGTCCTGTTGACGACCTCGCTGTTCCCGCTGTACTGGCTGTTCAACGTCGCGATGGCGCCGCCCGGCCAGACCGACATCCCACTCCTCCCGGAGACGATCGACCTGTCGGCGTTCGTCCAGGTGTTCCAGCAGGTCCCGTTCGCGCGGTTCATGTTCAACAGCCTGTTCTACGCGTTCACGGTGACGGTGTTCGTGCTCCTCGTCGCGAGCCTCGCCGGGTACGCGTTCGGGCGGCTTGAGTTCCGCGGGAAGACCCCGCTGCTGTTCGCCCTGTTGGTGCTCAGCTTCTTCCCGCCGGCGACGCTGTTCATCCCGCTGTTCCGGGCGTTCAACCAGCAGGTCCCGATGCTCGGGCTCTTCACCCTCCCGGTGGAGATATACGGGACGCCCGGCGCGGTCGTCGCGCCCCTCAGCGCGTTCACCATGCCGCTCGCGATCTTCATCCTGACCACGTTCTACGGCCAGATCCCGGACGGCCTCGAGGAGGCCGCCAGGGTCGAGGGGACGACCCGGATCGGCGCGCTGTTCCGCGTGATCATGCCGCTTTCGGCGCCCGGCGTCGCGACCGCCGGCATCCTTACCTTCATCACGGTGTACACGGAGTTCTTCTTCTCGTTCCTGATGACCGGCAACAGCGCCGCGGAGTGGGCGCCGGTCGTCGACGGCGTCATCGCGTTCCAGACGCAGTACACCGTCCGGTACGACCTTCAGGCGGCGGCGAGCCTGATCGCGATCGTCCCGGTCGCGATCCTCGTCGTCGTCGCACAGGACAAGATCATCAGCGGCCTCACGCAGGGGGCACTCAAGGAGTAACCATGGCACGAGTCAAACTCACGGACGTCACGAAACGATACGACGACGTAACGGCGGTCGACGACATGAACCTCGACCTGAAGGACGGCGAGTTCATCTGTCTCGTCGGTCCCTCGGGTTGCGGGAAGTCCACGACCCTCGAGACGGTCGCGGGGCTCACGAAGCCCACGTCGGGGACGATCACGATCGGCGACCGCGAGGTGACGAACCTCCCGCCGAAGGACCGCGGCATCGCGATGGTGTTCCAGAACATCGCGCTGTTCCCGCACATGGACGTGTACGACAACATCTCGTTCGGCCTGCGGCTGCGGAACTTCCCGCAGGACGAGATGGACGAGCGCGTCGAGGAGGCGGCGCGGGTCGTTCGGCTCCAAGGGATGTTGGACCGCATGCCGAGCGAGATGTCCGGCGGGCAGCGCCAGCGCGTCGCGATCGCGCGGGCGATCGTCCGTGACCCGGACGTGTTCCTGATGGACGAGCCGCTGGCGAACCTCGACGCCAAGCTCCGCGTCAACATGCGGACCGAGCTCCAGCGGCTCCACAAGCAGCTGGACACGACGATCATCTACGTCACGCACAACCAGGCGGAGGCGATGACGATGTCCGACCGCATCGCCGTCCTCAACAGGGGCGAGCTCCAGCAGATCGCCCCGCCGCTGGTCTGTTACAACCAGCCGGCCAACCGGTTCGTCGCCGGCTTCATCGGGTCGCCGTCGATGAACTTCGTCGACGCGACCGTCGGCGACGGCACCCTCGACGCGAACGGCTACTCCGTCTCCTTCGACACCGCGGCGATCGACGGCGTGACCCCCGGCGAGGCGGTGGAATTCGGCATCCGGCCGGAGGACCTCTACCTCGCCGACAACAGCGCCGAGGCCGCGGACCCGAGCAGGACGTTCTCCGTCACCACCGACGTGCTCGAGCCGATGGGCGACGAGATATTCGTCTACCTCAAGCCGATCCTCGACCCGTCCGGCGGCGGCGGGATGACCGACTTCGAGGAGCGCCAGGGGCTGTTGATGAGCGTCGACCCCGCGACCGACATCAGCGAGGAGGAGGACGTCGAGATCGTCCTCGACCGCGCGCGGATCCACCTGTTCGACGACGACACCGGCGACGCGATCTCCCACGGCGTCGTGGCGGACGCCGACCTCGAGGCCGAGGCCGAACGGGACGAGGCGCAGGCGGACTGACCGCACCGTCCGGTGGGCCGTTCGGGCGGACGGACGTCACCGAGAGACGGCCGCGGGCGGCGTTCCGGCCGGCGGTGTTCACCGCTTAAGTTCGTCCGGACCGTACGATCGGGCATGACCGACGTGGCCGGGGCGCCGGTGCTGATATTCGACGGAGACTGTCCGTACTGTTCGATCGCGGCGGTCGCGCTGCGCCGGCTCGACGGCGTGGCGGCGGTGCCGTGGGAGGCCGATCCGGTCGGCCCCTTCCTCGACGCGCAGTTCGGCGCGCGGCCGTTCGCGATGGTGCTCGTCGATCCCGCCGAGCGCAGGGTGTACGCCGGGCGGTCGGCGGCCGAGGAGCTCGCCGAGCGAGCCGGCACGCCGGGGATCGTCGGCGGGCTCGTCCGCGACAACTACGACCGGATCGCCGGCGTCGTCGGCGCGCTGTCGGGGCGCGACCGCGACCCCGACGACTTCCACGACGCGTACGACCTCACCGACGAGGCCGCCGACCTGGTCGGGACGCTCCGCCCGGCCGCGAGCGAGCCGCCGGAGGCGACCGCCTGAGACCGTGTCCGACCCGGACGCGGCCGCGTCACCGCGGGCGGAGCCGAACAGGACGGGAACCGACCGTGACCTCCCGACCGGGGCCGTCGGCGGGACCTACACCCTCCTCGTCGACCTCCCGTCCTCCGCGACCGTCTCCGTCGGCGCGCTCGGCGATCAGGGGTTTTCCGCCGGCGCGTACGCGTACACCGGCAGCGCGCTCGGCTCCGGCGGGTTCTCGCGCGTCCGACGCCACCGCCGGACCGCCCGCGGCGACCACGACGTGCGCCACTGGCACGTCGACTACCTGCTCGGCGAGACGGACGCGCGGATCGACCGCGTCGTCCACGCGCCGGGCGTCGACGCCGAGTGCGCGGTGGCCGCGCGGCTCCCGTCGGGGCCCGTCGACGGGTTCGGCGCGTCCGACTGCGGCTGTTCGAGCCACCTCTCGGCGGCGGCGAGCCTCGAGGACCTGATCGACCGCGTGGCCCGCGCGTACGACGCGGAGGGGGCGACGGTCCGGACCGACGCCCCCGGCTCCACCGGTTAGAGGTCGTACCGCTCGACGACCTCGCGGAGCTGCTCGCGGCGTCCCTCGACGGCGCGCGTCCGGAGGGCCTCCTCCGCGTCGGTCGGGCACGCGAGGTCCGGCACCTCGGT
The DNA here is from genome assembly GCF_002252985.1 of Halorubrum halodurans. GTDB lineage: Archaea > Halobacteriota > Halobacteria > Halobacteriales > Haloferacaceae > Halorubrum > Halorubrum halodurans. The sequence continues at coordinate 7,207 of NZ_NHPJ01000056.1, forward strand.
CGGCCGACCCTCCTCGTCGAGCGCGACGAACGTGAAGTACGAGGCGGTCGTGCGGCGCTCCTCGCCGGTCCGCGGGTTCTCGGCGTGGACCTCGACTTTCACGTCGAGGCTCGTCCGCCCGGTGTTGAAGACGTACCCCTCGATCACGACGACCTCGCCCATCTCGATGGGCGCGATGAAGTCGACGTGGTCCATCGACGCCGTGACCACCTGCCGGCTCGAAAAGCGCATGCCCGCTATCGCGCCGCAGACGTCCATCCAGTGTAACACCGCGCCGCCGAGCGCCCGGCCGAGGTTGTTGGTGTCGTTCGGCAGGAGCATCTCGGTCATCTCCGTGTGGGAGTCGGCCAGCGTCGCGTCGCTCGCGCCGACGGCCGGGTCGGACCCGGCGTCCGGCGAGTCCGCGTCGGGATCGCTCATACCGCCGCTCCGTCGGGCGGCCACTTGAATCCGCGGCTCCCCTCCGGTCCCCGTCGTGACGACCGCGGCGACTACGGGTCGTCCCGGCGCCCGTCGCCGAAGCGGATCGAGTCGGGCGGGCGGCCCGCCTCGTCTATCACCGCCTCGGAGACGACGATGGGGCACTCGACGCGGACGGCGAGCGCCAGCGCGTCGGAGGGTCGCGCGTCGAAGACGAACCGCTCGGGCTCGCCCGACTCGTACCGCTCGGCGTCGACCTTCGCGTAGAAGGTCCCGTCGGAGAGGTCGTCGATCCGTACCCGGTCTATCGCCCCGCCGAACTCGGTGAGGATCTCCACGAGGAGGTCGTGCGTGAGCGGTCGGTCGAACGGTTCGCCCTCGAGGACGGTCCCGATCGAGCGGGCCTGGTCGCCGCTGACGAAGATCGGGACGTACTCGCCGCGGACGCCCAGGACCACCGCCGGGACGTCGCCGCCGGGCGCCGAGCCGGCTCCGACCCCGACGACCTCGGCTTCGTGTTCCATACGGGAGAATGGTGACACCCGCATGAATAGCTGTCCCCGGTCGTCGGGCGCGACGGGATCCGATCGTCGATCGACGCGCCGGGGACTCCGCCCCCGCGTTCGATCGCTTTCCGCCGGCGATCAGGCCGCGGCCCGATCCCGGCGGTACCAGTAGAGCCAGGCGATCGAGAACACGAGCGCGGCTCCCAGGAAGAAGACGATCCCCGGCTCCCCGAGCGCCGCGGCGGGGTCGACGAGGAGATCGGTCGCCGCGTCGACGACGACGTCGATCACCCCGTCGCTCGCCTCCGCGTCCACCGTCGGCTCCGTCGAGGGCGCGTCCGACCCCTCCGTCGCGATCCCCACGTCGCCGCCTCCGCCGTTTCCCCCGCCGGTCCCGGCGTCGCCGCCGGAGGCGGTGTACCGCTCCGCCGTGGCGGCGTCGGGGGTCACCGCCGCCGCGAGGCGTTGGACGGCGAACGCCGCGAGCCCCAGGAGCGCGTATCCGCCGAGCAGCCGCTTCAGCGCCGTCCTGATCCCGGAGGACTGCTCCTCGCTTCCCGCGAACAACACGAGGGGCTCGTCGGCGGGCGCGTACACGTTCATCTCGCGGCCCTTCTCGGAGTAGGTCGTGTCGATGACGTCGACGACCTCCGCGTCGGTGAGCTTCGAGAGGTGATACTGGACGTTCTGGAGGGACGTGTCGAGCTCGTCGGCGATCTCGGAGGTGGTCGCCGGCTCCTCGTGGAGCGTCGAGAGGACGTTTCGAGCGGTCTCGGAGCCGAGCGCCGCGAGCAGCTCGTCGGCCTCGTCGTCGTCGACGCCAACGACGCGCGGCTCGCGGTCGTCGGGCTCGGCGTCCGGCAGGGAGGGCAACAGCCGCGACATACGCGGCTATGGGCGGGGTGTGGATACAAATCTGTTGGGAGCGACGCGTCGAACGCGCCGGGGCCGCGCTCCCGACCCCCGATCGTCCGATACCGACTCACAAACCCTAAACGACGTGACGCAGTACGTCGGGACGATGACAGAGACGCCCGAGGGACCGGCCGACGCGGCGTCGGCCCCCTCCGAGAGCACCCCCGTCGCCGAGGGCCGCGAGTCCGGGTCGGTGACGGTCGTCGGCACCGCCCACGTCTCGGAGCGCTCCGTCGAGGAGGTCGAGGAGGCGGTCGAACGCGAGGAGCCCGACGTCGTCGCCGTCGAACTGGACGAGGGTCGGTACCGACAGATGCAGGGGGAGACCCCCGACGACCTCGACGCGAGCGACCTCCTGCGCGGGAACACGGTCTTTCAGTTCCTCGCCTACTGGATGCTCTCGTACGTCCAGACCCAGCTCGGCGAGCGGTTCGACATCGAGCCCGGCGCGGACATGAAAGCCGCCGTCGACGTCGCCGAACGGCTGGGGATCGACGTCGCGCTCGTCGACCGCGACATCCAGACCACGATCCAGCGGTTCTGGGCGCGCATGACCCTGGTCGAGAAGCTTCGGATGGTCGGCGGGCTCGCGTTCGGCGTCACCGACTCCCGCGTCGTCGGGGTGGTCGCCGGGATCCTGATCGGGGTGATCGCCGGGCCCGCGATCGGCCTCTTCGGCGGCTCCGTCGGCGTCACGGAGCCGCTCCTGACGAGCGTGACCGCGGGGATGCTGGCGGCGGTGGCGGCCGCGCTCGTCGTCGACCAGGTCGGCAAGGTCGGCCTCTCGCCCGACGCCCGGCTGTACGCCGCGGCCGCGGTCGGGCCGCTCGCGGGGCTCGTCGTGGCGGCCTCCGGCGTCGCCGACGGGCTCGTCGCGACGTACCTCGGCGGGCTCACGGTCCGGGCGATCGGGAGCCTCGGGCTCGGGCTCGTCCTCGGGCTGTCGGTCGGCGTCGTCGGCGCGGCGCTGCTCGGGCTGTTCGGGCTCGCGAGGCCGTCCGACGACGCGGAGTACGGCGGGATCGAGGAGATCGACATCGAGGAGCTGACCGACACCGACGTGGTGACGATGATGATGGAGGAGTTCCGGCAGTTCTCCCCCGGCGGCGCGGAGGCGCTCATCGACGAGCGCGACGCGTTCATCGCCCACCGGCTCGTCGCCCTGCGGGAGGCCGGCCGCGACGTGGTCGCCGTCGTCGGCGCGGGCCACCGGGCGGGGATCGAGCGGTACCTCGCGAACCCCGACGCCCTCCCGCCGATGGCGGACCTGGTCGGCGAGGAGTCCGGACGCGGGTTCCCCTGGAAGAAGCTGATCGGCTACGGGATCACGGTCGGGTTCGTCGCCTTCTTCGTCCTGCTGGCGATGGCCGGCGTCCGGAACGGCTTCCTGCTCCGGCTGTTCGGCGCGTGGTTCCTGATCAACGCCGCCTTCGCGTTCGGCTTCGCGAAGCTCGCCGGCGCGCGGTGGTCCTCCGCCGGCGTCGGCGGCGCGGTCGCGTGGATGACCTCGATCAACCCGCTTCTCGCGCCCGGCTGGTTCACGGGCTACGTGGAGTTGCGGCACCTGACGGTGAACGTCGGCGACATCGGCACGCTCAACGAGCTCCTGGCCGACGAGACGCGCTCCCCCGGCGAGCTCGTCAGAGAGATGCTCGACGTGCCGCTGTTCAAGCTCATCGTGGTCGTCGCGATGACGAACGTCGGCAGCATCGTCGCGAGCTTCCTCTTCGCCGTCTACGTCCTGCCGGCGATGTTCGGCGACATCGGCGGCGTCGAGGAGGTCTCGAGGCTGATGATACAGGGCGCGCGCAACAGCGCCGAACTGCTCCGCGGACTGATCGCCCCCTGACACCATGGCAACGACCATCGCCGGCCGCCGGATCGGCGGCCTCTACTTCAGCGGCACCGAACTCAGAGACCTCCTCCTCGCGTGGCTCGCGCTCGGCGTGGCGTTCACGCTCTTCTTCGTCGGGGGGAGCGCCGGCGTCTCCCGGATCGTCGCCGCCGGCGTGGTGCTCCCGCTCCTCGTCGGGCTCTCGACGGCGGGCGTCGGCTTCCTCCTCCACGAGATCGCGCACAAGGTCGTCGCCGTCCGCTACGACCAGGTGGCGGAGTTCCGCGCGGACAACGGCATGCTGTTTCTGGCCGTGGCGAGCGCCCTGCTCGGGTTCATCTTCGCCGCGCCCGGCGCGGTCCACCACCGCGGGCGGCTCACCGCGGGCGAACACGGGCGGATCGCGCTCGCCGGTCCCGTCGTCAACCTGCTTCTCATGGTCCTCTTCGTCCCGGTGTTGTACGCGGGAACGCTGCTGGGGAGCGAGGTCCTGGCGCTGGTCGGCGAGCGCGGGGTCGCGATCAACGTCTTCCTGGCCGCGTTCAACCTGGTGCCGTACGGGCCGCTCGACGGGAGGACGGTGCTGGACTGGAGCCGCGTCGTCTGGGCGGTCGCGTTCGTTCCGTCGGCGCTCCTCGCGGTGCTCTTGGTGTTCGTGCTCGGCCTCGGCTTCGGCGGGCCGTTCTGAGCGCGCGCCGTGCTCGCGGCTCCCCTCCGCACTCGCGGACAAGCGGTGTCCTTTTGCTCCGGCGCGCCACGACACGCGTATGGCCGAAAGGGACGGCGACGATGGTGGTGACGGCGACGACGAGGCGCTCACGTACGCCGACGCGGGCGTCGACATCGACGCGAGCGAGGCCGCGACCGCCGCGCTGGTCGGGATGGTCGGCGAGGGCGAGGGCGACTACGCCGGCCTGCTCGACATCGGCGACCGCTACCTCGCGCTGGCGACCGACGGCGTCGGGACGAAGCTGCTCGTCGCGGAGGCGCTCGCCGACTACTCGACGGTCGGGATCGACTGTATCGCGATGAACGTCAACGACCTCGTCGCCGCCGGCGTCCGCCCGGTGGCGTTCGTCGACTACCTCGCGGTCGACGAGCCGGACGAGGGGTTCGCGGAGCAGGTCGGCGAGGGGCTCGCCGCGGGCGCGGAGCGGGCCGACATCGAACTCGTCGGCGGTGAGACGGCGGTGATGCCGGAGGTCGTCCGCGGGCTCGACCTCGCGGGAACCTGCGCCGGACTCGCCGCGAAGGACGGCGTCTTCGACGGGCGGGCGGAGCCGGGTGACGCGCTCGTCGGCTGGAGGTCGTCGGGGATCCACTCCAACGGGCTGACGCTCGCGCGCGAGGCCGTCACACGCGAGCACGACTACACGGACCCGTGCCCGTTCGCCGGGTACGACACCCTCGGCGAGGCGCTGTTGGAGCCCACCCGGATCTACACCGACCTGCTCGACCCCATGCGCGAACGCGGCGTGCGGGCCGCGGCCCACGTCACCGGCGGCGGGTGGACGAACCTGACGCGGCTGGGCGCACACCGCTACGTCGTGGACGACCCCTTCGACGCCCAGCCGGTCTTCGAGTTCGTCCGGTCCGAGGGGAACGTCCCCGACGAGGAGATGTATCGAACGTTCAACATGGGGACCGGCTTTGTCGCGGCGCTCGATCCCGAGGCCGCCGAGTCGCTGGCGGCGGAGACGGACGGGCGCGTGATCGGACGGGTGGAGGAGGACGAGGGTGACGACGGGGACGGGAGCGTCGCGATCCGCGGACTAGAGTTATAGTACTGGGCTGGCAGGGAGATCGGGAGGACCGTCGACGATCCGGTCGCTCGGCCGTACATCGTTGCTGACGTGGTGAACACCGTCGAAGCGCCAGTCGCTCCGCGATACCTCGTTGCTCCTGGGAAGAACACCGCAAAGTCCCAGTCGCGCGGACTCGCGTGACTCGCTGCGGTCCTCGCCGCTCACTTCGTTCGCTCCTGCGGTCCTTGCGTCGTCAGGCGTCGCCCTCGCGACAGCGAGGCGCTCCGCGCCTCCCGCAGCCGGCGGCGTTGCCGCCGGCGACTGCCCCGTTGAGTTCCACCCGACCGCCCCGCAACCGCACCTCACGCCTCCCCAGCCTCGCGGCTCCCTTCGCTCGCCGCGTCCCTCGCGGGCGGTTCGCGGGCCTTCGGCCCGCTCACCGGCGCGCCACCACTCAAACCATCGGTGAGTGAGACTGCGACTCACTCGCCGTCGGCGTCGCCCTGCGCGGCCTCGACGCGGACCGCCGCCGACTCCAGCGCCTCGGCGAGGGTTCGCGCCTGCGCCGGGGAGAGAGCCACCTCGTCGGCGTGGGCGGGGAGGGCGTCGATCCCCGTGTCGTCGAGTTCGACCTGGAGGTCGACGCGGTCGGGATCCTCTCGCGGCGCGGTGACGTTCACGACGCCGGGCGCGTCCGCCTCGAAGTCGTGGCCTCGCGCCCTCGCGTCCACGAAGTCCAGCGTCGTGTACGCGTTCACGCGGAGCAGGCGGTCGCTCATCGCTCTCCACCCGTCATCTCAGTCGTCCGCCGGCACCGGCGGGGCGTCGTCGAGCGCGTCGTTCTCGGCGTACGGGTACCACGTGCGCTTCGTGTTGTGTAGCATCGGGTCCTCGTAGTCCGTCTCCTCGGGATCGACGAAGGCGTCGAGCTCCTCGTCGTCGTGGCGGGCAACGAACGCCCGGAACGACTCGCCCTCCTCGCGCTCGTCGGCGAAGCGCTCGAGCAGGTTGGCGATCGCGCCGGGGACCTCGTCGGCGGGCACGCGCTGGGTGACCCAGCGGGCGAACCCCGGCTCCTCGCCGAGCCCGCCGCCGAGCCCCACGTCGAGCGCCTCCACCGGCTCGCCGTCCTTCCGGGTCTTCATCCCGCGGAGGCTCACGTCCGCGATCTGCGGCTGCGCGCACGAGGCGGTACAGCCGGAGAGGTGGACGTGGAACTCCTCGACCCCGTCGGGAAGCTCGGCGTTCTCCTTCAGCCACCGGGCGAACCGGACCTGCCGGTTCTTCGTCTCGACGATGGAGAGCGAGCAGAACTCGGTGCCGGTACACGCGACCGAGCCGCGCATGAACGGCGAGGGGGACGGCGAGTAGTGTTCGAGCAGGTCCGATTCGAGGAAGTCGTCCAGCTTCTCGTCGGGTACATCGGTGACGACCACGTTCTGGCGCTGGGAGAGCCGCACCTCGCCGGAGCCGTACTCCGCGGCCAGGTCGGCGAGTTCGAGCACGTCGGCCGCGCCCATCCGCCCGACGAGGACGTTCAGGCCGACGAAGTTCCGGCCGTCCTTCTGGTCGTGGACGCCGACCAGATCGTTGCGCTCGCCCTCGCCCGCGTTGTAGGTGTACTCCTCGCGGACGTCGCGGCCCGCGGTCTCGAGCTCGAAGTCGACGTAGTCGGCCTGGAGCGTCTCGCGGACCCGCTCCGGACCCCACTCGTCGACGAGGAACTTGATCCGCGCGTTGTAGCGGTCCTCGCGGTCGCCGTGGTCGCGGAACAGCGCGGAGAGCCCGCCGGCCACGTCGGACACCCGCTCGGGGGGCACCCAGACGTCGATGTCGCGGGCGAACCGGGGCTCGTTGCGCGCGAGCCCGCCGCCGACGCGGACGTTGAACCCGACGGCGTCCTCGCCGCTCCCACCGCCCTCGCCGCTCCCGCTGCCGTTCCCGTCAACCGCCTTGTACGCCGGCTCGAACGCGAGGTCGTTGATGTCGCCCTGTCCGGAGCCGTCCGCGGAGCCGGTCACGGACACCTTCCACTTCCGCGGGAGGTTCGCGTGGTCGTCGTTGCCCTTGAACGTCTCGTTGAGGTCGCGGATGACGGGCCAGGCGTCGATCACCTCCCGGCCGTCCTTGCCGGCCACGGGGTTGCCGACGACGTTCCGCCAGGAGTCGCCACAGGCCTGCTGGGTGGAGAGGCCGTTCGTCTCCAGCTTCTCGAAGATCGCGGGCACGTCCGACAGCTCGATCCAGTGGAGCTGGATCGACTGGCGGGTCGTGAAGTCGGCGTAGGCGTCGCCGAAGATCGGGTTCGTTCCCGGACCGCGCGCGTACTCGTCGGCGATCTCGCCGACGACGCGGAGCTGTCCGGGCTCCAACACGCCGTTCGGCGTCCCGATCCGCATCATGAAGTAGCCCTCCTGACCGTTCCGCTGGTGGTACAGTCCCCACCACTTGAACCGCTCGAACCAGGCGTCCCGCTCGTCGTCGGGGATCGAGTCGAACCCCCGCTCGGCGAACTCGAACAGGTGTTCGCGGATCTCGTTCCCGTACACCTCCGACTTCCAGTTCTCTACGTCCGTTGGCATCGTGTCCCGACACAGGATCCCCGGTCACATAGGGCGACCCGTGGAGTCAACGTTGCCCGGTGCCCCCTCGAAGGGGCAACGCCTGCCGGATGGACCCTCCCGGCCGTCCCCCTCACTCCCGGCGGGTCCGCCGGACGCAGGAACGGTCGTACTCGACGAACTCGCCGCCTCGAACCCGGCCGACCGGGAGCCAGTCGGTGACGCCGGTCTCGCCGCACGCGATACACTGGCCGTGAACGCGCGTCTCCACGCGCGCCCCGTCGACGCCGACCTCCTGGAAGTTCTCGACGACGAGGTCGGCCATATCGCAGCCGCAGAAACCGGGCGCGTCGAGCCGCCAGAGCTCGCTCACGCGGACTTCGCGGTGGTCGTCGACCGAAATCCATGCCCCGTCGTCGAGCACGCGCAGACTGGTGGTCACGGTCGTCGTTCGGGGACGGGAGCCCAATGGGTGGCGATGCTCGCAAGCGGGGACGGCGTTCGAGACGGGTCGAACCGCGAAAACCGCCCGACTCCTCGGCGATCGATCAGAGCGAAGCGTCACGGATACCGGATCCGACCGCCGGTATCCGGGAGCAGTGGTTCGATTTACTCCCGTAGTGCCCCTTATGATCGGGACGACCATAGACGGGATCGATGACCGACTCGACACCCGAGACCCCGATCGACCGGCCGAGCGATCCCGACGGCGGCCGCGACCACCGCCAACACGCGTCCGCCGACGTGGCGCCCGAACTGTTCGGCGAGCGCTCCGATCGACGATGACCGCGGGGCGACGGTCACGGCCGCGAGCCGCCGACGGCGGGGACGGCGCCGGCTCGGGGCACGACGACGAGGCGCCGATCCGACAGACGGACGCCGAGGCGGACGACGAGCCGGAACCGGAGCCCGACTCGGCGGACGGCGGGGACGGCGACCATCTGGACGATCTCGGGGACGGCGCCGGCTGTACGGAGATATGGGAACACCTCTCGGAGAATCGCGACGACTGATCGCCGGCGGCGTGGAGAGGGCCCCGTCGACGCGCGCCCGGATCCCGTCTACGACAGGTGTGCGGCGATGTCGGCCTCGGTGAGGATCCCCACGGTCTCGCCGCCGTCGGTCACCATCACCGCCTTGTAGTGGTCGAGCAGGTTCCGCACCTCGTCGACGGTCGCGCCGGGGGCGACCGTGGGGAACGATTCGCTCATCACCTCGCTGACCGGGTGGTCGCCGACGTTCTCGCCCGCGTGGATCACGTCTCCCTGGCTGATCGACCCGACGGGGACGCCGTTCTGGAGGACGGGAAGCTGGGAGTACGCCTCCCGCTCCATCAGGTCGACCGCGTCCCGCACGGCGTCGTCGGGGGCGACGCTGATCACGGTCTCGTTCATCAGGTCCGTCGCGCGCACGACCTCGCCCTCCGCCTCCTGGAGGGCGTTCACGATCCGACGAAGCGTCGAGAGCCGCGGGTCGACGTCGCCGCCCTCGATCCGCGCGATGAGCGGCTGTGAGACGCCCGCGGCGTCCGCGAGCGCGCTCTGGGTCAGTTCGAGCGACGTCCGCCGTTCGCGCAGGTCCTGTGGCGTCGGGAGCTCCATACGGCTAATAACCTATGGTTATTAGAAAAGGTTTCGCCGGTCCGTCGATCAGCGCGCGCTCCCGTCCGACTCCTCCTCGTCGTCCGCCTCCGTCTCCATCACGTCGATGACCTCGAGCGGGACGTCCCGGAGGGCGCCGCCGACCTCGCTCTTCGCGATCCGCTCGGCGTGCTCCTCGCTGTCGGCGTTGAAGACGTCGATCTCCAGGAGGAGCCCGACGAGCGCCGTGTTCGCCGCGAGGAAGGCCGCGTCGAACGGCTCCCCGCAGGCGGGACAGCCGGTGACGCCGGGTTCGACCTCGACGTACTGCTTGTCCGTCTCGTTCAGTCGCTTTCCGGCCTCGCTGACCGCGACGCCGATGGCGTCGTCGGTCTCCTCGACGTCACGAACCAACCAGGCTGCTTCCATCGCGACCGCGTAGTTGCTCATGTCCGTCCCGAGGTGCCGCAGGGTTTCGTCTCTTGTGGTTCGGCGGCGGTCGCCGAGAAGGCCGGAGCCTCACAGCCGGTCGACGATCGCCGCGGTGACCTCGTCGGTCGTCGCGTCGCCGCCGAGGTCGCCCGTCCGGGGCCCCTCCGAGAGCACGGACTCCACCGCGGTTCGTACCCGCTGCCCCTCCTCGACGTACCCCAGGTACTCCAACAGCAGAGCTGCCGACAGCACCGCCGCCGTCGGGTTCGCGACCCCCTCGCCGGCGATGTCGGGCGCGGTGCCGTGAACGGGCTCGAACAGCGCGTTGTCGTGGCCGACGTTCGCCGAGGGGAGCAGGCCGAGCCCGCCGACGAGGCCGGCGGCGAGATCCGAGAGCACGTCGCCCGCGAGGTTCGGACAGACGACGACGCCGTACTGCGAGGGATCGAGCGGGAGCTTCGTCGCGAACGCGTCCATCAGCTCCTCGTCGGCGTCGACGCCGCGCTCCGCGGCGACCTCGAGCACCGTCTCCCGGAACCGACCGTCCGTCTCCCGCATCACGTTCGACTTGTGTGCGACGGTGAACCCCTCCTCGGGGTCGCCCGCGGGGCCCCGGCCGTCCGCGACGAACTCGCAGGCGTACTCGGCGAGCTCGCGGGAGGCGGAGGAGGTGACCACCCGCGTCAGCGTCGAGAGGTCCTCCGAGAGCCGGTCCTCGTGGCCCGCGTAGACGCCCTCGGTGTTCTCACGGAGGAAGACGACGTCCGTCTCCGGACGGAGCGCGTCGACGCCGGGGTACGCCTTCGCCGGCCGGACGTTCACGAAGGAGTCGACCGCCTCGCGCAGCGGGAGGATCACGTCGGCGGCGGTGTCGCCGGCCGCGCCGAACAGCGTCGCGTCCGCGCCCTCGACGAGGTCGTACGTCTCCGCGGGCAGCGCCTCGCCGGTCGCCTCCCGCACCGCGTCGCCCGCCTCGCCGGAGACGAACTCGAAGTCGACCTCGAGCGCCTCCAGCACGTCGACGGCCGCCGGCACGACTTCCTTCCCGATCCCGTCGCCCTCGATAACGGCGATGCGTTCGCTCATGGACGTTGTCCGCGGAACGGTCAAAAGAGCATGTCGATGTCGCGGTCGGCGGACGAGGGATCGCGTCGTTCCGGCCGCGACCGCCGCCGCGGCTCAGTCGTCGCCCTCGGCGTACGGCAGGTCCGCGACCGTCTCCTCGACCTTGCTCCGGTTGGAGTACATGAGCGAGGTGGTGTCCCAGATGCCGTCGACGAGCGCCTCCCGCATCGCGTCGTCGATGTCGACGTCGATCGTCGTGTCGCCGTAGGTCACCGTCGCCGCCTCGACGTCGATGTCGATCTCGGCGTCGGGGTTGGCCTCGATCCACTCCTGGAGCGCCGTGACGGTTTCGTGGTCGGCCGTCACCGCCGGGATGCCGAGCGACTTACAGTTGTCGCGGAAGATCTCGGCGTACGACTCGCCGACGATCCCGTCGACGCCCCACCGCATCATCGCCTGCGGCGCGTGCTCCCGCGAGGAGCCGCAGCCGAAGTTGGAGTTGACGACCGCGATCGACGCGCCCTCGAAGCGGTTGAGCGGGTGGTCGTTGAACTCGCCGTCGTCGTCCCGCCGGGCGTCATAGAAGAGGTAGTCCGCCATGTTGTCGAACGTGACCTCCTTCATGAACTTCGCCGGCAGGATCTGGTCGGTGTCGACGTCGTCGCCGGGGATCGGTACGCCGGTCCCCGAGACCGCGGTGATGTGTTGATCGTCGCCGCTCATCAGTCCGCCACCTCCTCGACGCCGCCGGCGCCGCCGGTCGGCCCGTCGTCGAGATACTCGCGCGCGTCGGCCACCTGCCCCTCGACCGCCGCCGCCGCGACCATCGCGGGGTTCATGAGGACGGTCCGGCCGTCCTTCGACCCCTGCCGGCCGATGAAGTTCCGGTTCGAGGAGGAGGCACACACCTCGTCGCCCTCCAGCGAGTCGTCGTTCATCGCGAGACACATCGAACAGCCGGCGCGACGCCACTGGAAGCCGGCGTTGATGAAGACCTCGTCGAGGCCGCGCTCCTCACACTCCGTCCGGACGCTCTCGGAGCCGGGCACCGCCAGCGCGCGGACGCCGTCGTCGACCGTGTGGCCCTCGAGCACCGCCGCGGCCTTCTCGAAGTCCGAGACGCGGCCGTTGGTACAGGTGCCGAGGAAGGCCACGTCGACGTCGTATCCGAGCATCGACTGGCCGGGATCGATCTCCATGTGATCGAGCGCCTGTTCGGCCGCCTCGCGGTCCGTCCGCGCCGCGAAGTCGTCGGGGTGCGGGACGGTATCGGAGATCTCGATCACCTGTCCGGGGTTGATCCCCCACGTGACGAGCGGGTCGATCCCGTCGGCGTCGACCGTGACGACGTCGTCGTACTCCGCGTCGTCGTCCGAGGCCATCGACTCCCAGTACGCCTTCCGCTCCTCGAACGCCTCGCCCTCGGGGACGTACTCGCGGCCCTCCAGGTACTCGTAGGTGGTCTCGTCGGGGTTGATGTACCCCGCGCGGGCGCCGCCCTCGATGGACATGTTACACACCGCCAGACGACCCTCCATGTCGAGCGCCTCGATGGCCGGGCCGCCGTACTCGTAGACGTGGCCGACGCCGCCGTCGACGCCGAGGTCCTGGATGATCTTCATGATGACGTCCTTGGCGTAGACGCCCTCGCCGAGCTCGCCCTCGACCTCGATCCGGCGCACTTTCTGTTTGTCCGCGGCGATACAGCCCGTGGCGAACACGTCGCGGATCTGGCTCGTGCCGATCCCGACGCCGATGGAGCCGAACGCGCCGTGGGTCGCGGTGTGGCTGTCGCCGCAGGCGACGGTCATCCCCGGCTGGGAGAGCCCCAGCTCGGGCGCGACGACGTGGGTGATCCCCTGTTTGCCCGACTCGAACCCGAAGAAGGTGATCCCGCTCTCGTCGGTGTTGCGCTCGAGCGCGGAGAGCATCTCCTCGGCCTGGTCGTCGGCGAGCGGCCGCTCGCGCTTGTCGGCCTCCGTCGGCGCGATGTGGTCCGTCGTCGCGAACGTCCGGTCGGGATACGCGACCTCGAGGTCGCGCTCGCGCAGCATCCCGAACGCCTGCGGGCTCGTCACCTCGTGGACGAGGTGGAGCCCGATGAACAGCTGGTCCTGTCCGTTCGGCAGCTCCGTGACCTTGTGACGCTCCCACACCTTGTCGTACAGCGTCCCTTCGCTCATGGATGGTCACCGGGAGCGTCGCGGCTCGTGGTCGAGCGGGAACCGGAGGCGGGTACGCCGCGCATCAGGCCTTCACCTCGGCCGACTCCTCCTCCTCCTCCTCGTCCTGCCAGGCGAACAGCCCGCGAAGCTCCTCGCCGACCGCCTCGATCTCGTGGTTCTTCTCGGCGTGGCGGAGCTGGGTGTAGGAGGGTCGACCGGCCTGATTCTCCGCGATCCACTCGCGAGCGAACTGGCCGTTCTGGACCTTCTCGAGGACCTCCTCCATGTTCTCGCGGGCGTGCTCGTCGACGACGACGTCGCCCTGGGTGAGCCCGCCGTACTCCGCGGTGTCCGACACCGAGTCCCACATGCCGCCGAGCCCGTCCTCGTACATCAGGTCGACGATGAGCTTCAGCTCGTTGAGACACTCGAAGTACGCCATCTCGGGCGAGTAGCCGGCGTCGACGAGCGTCTCGTACCCCTGCTTCACGAGCGAGGTGACGCCGCCACAGAGCACCGCCTGCTCGCCGAACAGGTCGGTCTCGGTCTCCTCGCGGAACGACGTCTCGACGACGCCGGCGCGGGTACAGCCGATCGCGGCCGCGTACGCGAGCCCCTCCTCGTGGGCGTCGCCCGTCGCGTCCTGGTACACCGCCAGCAGGCCGGGCGTCCCCTCGTCGTTCTCGTAGTTCCGCCGCACGAGGTGACCCGGCGACTTCGGCGCGACCATCGTCACGTCGACGTCCTCGGGCGGCTGGATCTGGTTGTAGTGGATGTTGAACCCGTGGGCGAACTGGAGCGTGTCGCCGGCCTCCAGGTTCGGCTCGATGGCGTTCTCGTAGACGTCCGGCTGGACGGTGTCGGGCACGAGCACGCTCACGACGTCCGCCTCGGCGGCGGCCTCCGCGGGGGTCGCGACGCGGAGCCCGTCGCCCTCGGCGGCGTCCCACGAGGAGCTGTCCTCGCGCAGGCCGACGACGACGTCGACCCCGCTGTCCGCGAGGTTCTGTGCATGTGCGTGTCCCTGCGAGCCGTAGCCGAGCACGGCGACGGTCTTCCCGACGATGACCTCGCTGTCGGCGTCCTCGTCGTAGTATACTGTCGAATCGAACGTCTGGCTGTCGTCTTCTGTCATTGTGGGTTACTGGGTGTTCGGCGTCGTCGGTTCGCCGGCCGTTCCGGGTTTCTCTCCTGGCGCGGTGGGGATGTTCCCCCGCGCGAGCGCGGTCTGACCAGTCCGGGCGATCTCGATGATCCCGAACTGGTCGAACGCGTCTATCGCGTCGTCGATCTTCGACTCGTCGCCGGTGAGCTGGACGGTGATCGTCTCCGGTCCGGCATCGAGGGTCCGGCCGTCGTACATCTCCGCGACCGCGTGGACCTTGTCCGGCTCCTCGCCGTGAACCTTCAACAGGACGAGCTCGGACGTGACGGCGCTGCCGGAGACCTCGCCCACGGAGATAACGGGCTTCAGCTTCGCCATCTGCTTTTCGATCTGGTCGATCCCCGGATCCGTCTCCTCGACGACCATGGTGATACGGGAGTGGCCCTCGACCGTCGTCGGGCCGACCGTCAGGCTCTCGATGTTGAACTGTCGCCTGGAGACGAGCCCGGAGACGCGCGCGAGCACGCCGGGTTCGTCCTCGACCAGCGCGGAGATGACCGCGCGCCGGGAGTCGTGTTCCGCCTCCACGACGGGGTCGATACGGTGGCCCTCCAGGTTCCGCCGCCCCTCCGGCTGGGGCCGCTCGTCCGGCGCGGGACCGGGCATGCCGGCCGCGTCCTCCCCGCTCATAGCTGGTCCTCCGTGAGTGCGAACCGCCCGTTCGCTCCGCCGCTCGGCACCATCGGCAGCACGTTCTCCTCGGGGTCGACGTGGAAGTCGATCACCGCGGGGCCGTCGTACGCGAGCGCCTCCTCGACCGCCGGGGCGACCTCGTCGTAGCCGTCGACGCGGATCCCGAGCGCGCCGAACGCCTCGGCGAGCTTGTCGAACTCGGGCATCCAGTTGTAGTCGGACGCCATGTGTCGCCCCTCGAAGAAGGCGTCCTGCCACTGGCGCACCATCCCGATGTACTCGTTGTTGAGCACCGCGAACGTGACGTCGAGGTCCTCGCGGACGGCCACGGAGAGCTCCTGCATCGTCATCAGGAAGGAGCCGTCGCCGTCGAAACAGATCACGTCGCGGTCGGACTCGCCCATCGCGTCGGCGGCGACGCGCGCGCCGATCGCGGCCGGGACGCCGTACCCCATCGTCCCCAGTCCGTGCGAGGAGACCCACGTCCGGGGCTCCGTGTACGTCCAGAACTGGGAGGCCCACATCTGGTGTTGGCCGACGCCGGTCGTCACGATGGTGTCGTCGTCGGTCGCCTCGTCGAACGCCTCGACGACGAACTGCGGTTTCAGCGGCTCGTCGTCGGGCGTCGAGTACGTCATCGGGTACGTCTCCTTCCACTCCTGACACTGCTCGCGCCACTCGTCGGCGTCCGGCTCCTCGACGACGGCGTCGAGCAGCTGTTCGAGGACGGTCCCGGCGTCGCCGACGAGCGGGTAGTCGGCGTACACGTTCTTCGAGATCTCGGCCGGGTCGATGTCGACGTGAACGACCTCCGCCTCCGGCGCGAAGGTGTCGATCCCGCCGGTGAGCCGGTCGTCGAACCGGGTCCCGACCGCGATCAGACAGTCGGTGTGGGTGATCGCCATGTTGGCGTAGCCGGTGCCGTGCATGCCCGCCCACGACAGCGACAGCTCGTCGTCCTCGGGGAACGACCCGATCCCCGGCATCGTCGTCGTCACGGGGATCTCGTAGGCGCGCGCGAACTCCCGTGCCACCTCGCTCGCCTCGCCCTTGATCACGCCGCCGCCGAACAGACACAGCGGCCGGTCGGCGTCCTCGATGGCGCGGGCCGCGGCCTCGACCGCGTCCTCCCTGGCGCGCGGGTCGGGATCGGTTCCCGCGGGCGCCTCCGCCGGACCGGGCGCCTCCTCGGTGTCGTCGAGGGTGACGTTCTTCGGGAGGTCGACGAGCGTCGGGCCGGGCCGGCCGACGCGCGAGAGCTCGAACGCCTCGCCGACGACGTCGCCGATGACGTCCGCGTCGTCCGCGAAGTAGTTGTGTTTCGTGATCGGCCGGGTGACGCCGACGGTGTCGGTCTCCTGGAACGCGTCGTTGCCGACGAACTCCGTCGGGACCTGGCCGGTCAGCGCCAGCATCGCGTCGCTGTCCATGTCCGCGTCGGCGATGCCGGTGACGAGGTTCGTCGCGCCGGGACCGGACGTGGCCAGACAGAGGCCGGGCTCGCCGGCGACGACGCCGTACGCGTCGGCGGCGTGGGCCGCGCCCTGCTCGTGAGCCATCGTCAGGTGGCGGATCGAGGAGCTGTACAGCGCGTCGTACACCGGCATGATCGCTCCGCCCTGAACGCCGAAGGCGGTCTCCGCGCCCGCGGCCTCGAGGGCGGCGACGACCGACTCCGCGCCGGTCGACACCTCCGTCGTCTCGCCGTCTGGTCGGTTCGCCTCGCCGTCCGGGTCCGCCGCCTCCGGGCCGTCCGCGTCGGCCGGATCGGTCCCCGGCTCGGCGTCGGGGTCGTCCTCTCGTGGGTGTGCTGCTGAATCGCTCATCGTGTGTGGTGTGTGGGTGTCTCTCGGATTCGGGCGTCGTTCGGTCCGGGCGCGGCCCGCGTCGCCGGATCGACGGCGATCGTCGGGTCGGCGACGCGTCCGCCGGTACGTCGAGTCGGTGAGGAAGTGGGGTGGTAGGGGATCAAACCCCTACGATGGCTACGGCGACGGCTCCGGACCGGGCGTCCTCCGCGCGGGCGTCCCGTGGCCGTCGCATTCGATCCGAACCCACGCGGCCCGCCTATAAATTCCTGTCGACGCGAGCGATCCGCACGGCGACCCGTCGGCGTACACCCGCCGTCCGACGTGGATCCCTCAGGCACGGAGCCGCCGGGACCCGACCCGTCGTCGGATCGTCGCCGAGCGTTCGGCCGTCGCTGGCGAGTCGCTACGACGGCGGAGGAGGCCATCAGATCCGGACCTCCTCCTCGCGCTCGACGCCGGCCTCGCGGGCGAACCGCTCGACGTCGCCGGCGGTCACCTGCCGCTTGCCGGCGCCGTACTCCTTGACCCGCTTCGTGATCTCGCGGACCTCCCCGTCGGTGGGGTCGAAGCCGGCCTCCACCAGGTGCTTGCGCACGCTGTGGGTGCCCGTGTGCTTGCCGAGCACGAACTCGCGTTCCGCGCCGACCATCTCGGGCGTCATCACGCCCGTCTCGAAGGTGTCCGCGTTCTCGATCACGCCCGCGGCGTGGATGCCCGACTCGTGGGCGAACGCGTTCCGCCCGGTGACGGGCTTGTTCGCCGGCACCGGGATGTCCGAGGCGTCCTCGACGATCCGGGCCAGCTTGGTGATCTGGGTCGTGTCGATGCCGGTGTCGACGCCGTACACCGACTCGACCGCCATCACGACCTCCTCGTAGGCCGCGTTGCCGGCGCGCTCGCCGATCCCGTTGACCGACACCTGCGCCTGCTCCGCGCCGTTCTCGAAGCCCATGACCGCGTTGGCCGCGGCCATCCCGAAGTCGTCGTGGGTGTGGACGTCGACGCGGGCGTCCGTCGCCTCGACGACCGCCTTCACCGTCTTGCCGAAGCTCGTCGGCATCGCGACCCCGCAGGTGTCCGGGATGTTGATCCAGTCGGTGCCGGCCTCGCTCACCGCCTCGACTATCTCCGTCAGGTAGTCGGGGTCGGTCCGCGTGGCGTCCATCGGCGAGAACATGCACTCGACGCCGGCGTCTTTCACCTGCTCGACGGCGTCGACGGCACGCTCCTTGGCCTCGCGGCGCGTCGCGTGCATGGAGTCCTCGAGCTGGACGTCGCTCGTCGAGACGAACACGTGGACCATCTCCACGCCCGAGTCGATGGCGGCGTCGATGTCGCCCTCGACGACGCGGGCGAGCCCACAGACGGTCGTGTCCGTCGCGGCTGCGATATCGCTCACGGCCTCGAACTCCGCGTCGGAGTTCACCGGGAACCCGGCCTCGATGACGTGGGTCCCCATGTCGTCCAGCGTCGCCGCTATCTCGCGTTTCTCGTCGTAGCTGAACGAAGTACGTGGTGACTGTTCGCCGTCTCGTAACGTCGTGTCGAAGATCCGTACAGGACCGATTTCGATGTTAGAAGCTATCGTGCCCTGGAAGAACTCGATCCGCCGGGGTGTCCGACGAAGCCTCCGTGATGTCTGTCATCGACTGACAGCAGAACGTTTGTCTACTTAAGCGTTACGTCCCGCGAGAGATCCGATCGTTCGATCAGTCGTCCTCGCGCGCGGAGCGGAACGTGACGAAAAGCGGCGGAAGACGCCGTGAGCGTTACGATGCGCGCGGATTCACATCCCCATGTCGGCCGCGGCCTCCGGAACGGGGAGGTCGCGAGCCGCGACGCCGACCAGCTCGGCGGCGTGGTCGAGCGCCATGTCGAACCCGTAGTACCGCTCCAGTTCGTCGCCGTCCGGGCCGGTTCGAACCTTGAGCATGGCGTACCCCTCGCGGTTCTGTGCGACCGTCGCCTCCCGCCCGTCCGCCGAGAACGTGAGCAGGCGCTCGGCGTCCGTCTCCTCGTAGCGGGCCGTGACGCCCTCGGCTTCGGCGGTCGCCGTCGCAGCCGGTTCGGCGTGCTCCGACTCCGTCGTGTCCGTCATACCCGACGTTGGTTCCGAACCCTGTCGTATCTGTCGGTCCGGATCGTCTCCTTCGCGGGTGTTCGCTTTTTATATCGGGTTCTTTCCGAATCGGCCGCTATATCTCGTGTGCTAATGGTACGGATACCTCGATGGAGAGCGAGTTGATGAGAACGGTGTCGTTGCTGGCGCGGTGAACACCGCCAAAGCCCCAGCCGCGAGGACTCGATGCGCTCGTTGCGGTCCTCGCTCGGTCGCTGACGCTCCCTCTCTGCGGTCCTTACGTCGCGCGTCTTCGCCCTCGCGACTGCCCCTTTGAGTCC
>NZ_NHPJ01000118.1 GCF_002252985.1 Halorubrum halodurans
AGATGTGTATAAGAGACGGCGTCGACGGAGGTCCCCCAGATGATCCGCGCGTCGGGGTCGATCCGGTCGTAGATCTCCTCGACGACGCCCTCGGCCTCCTCGATGGACATGTCCTGTCCGCCGGTGACGTTCACGAGCGCGGAGTTCGCCCCGGAGATGTCGACGTCGAGCAGCGGCGAGCGGAGCGCCGACTTCACCGAGTCCTGCGCCTTCGACTCGGAGTCGGACTCGCCGAGCCCGATCATCGCGACGCCGCCCTTCTCCATCACGGTGCGGACGTCGGCGAAGTCGAGGTTGACGAGGCCGGGTTTGGTGATCAGCTCCGTGATCCCCTTCACCGAGCGCATCAACACCTCGTCGGACACCTTGAACGCCTGCCGGACCGGGAGCTTCCCGACCGCGTCGAGCAGGCGGTCGTTGGGGACGACGATCACGGTATCGCTCACGTCGCGGAGGCGCTCGAGGCCGGCCTCCGCGTTCGTCCGTCGGACCTCGCCCTCGGCGGTGAACGGGGTCGTGACGATGGCGATGGTGAGCGCGCCGGAGTCGCGGGCGGCCTTCGCGACGACCGGTGCGGAGCCCGTCCCCGTCCCCCCGCCGAGCCCGGCGGTGACGAACACCATGTCGGAGCCGTCGATGGCGTCGGAGATCTCCTCCTGGGACTCGATGGCGGCCTCCTCGCCGACCTGCGGGAGCGAGCCCGCGCCGCGACCCTGGGTCTTCTGTTGGCCCATCAGGATCTTGGTGTCGGCCTCGATGTTGACGAGGTGTTGGACGTCGGTGTTGGCCGCGACGAGCTTCGCGCCGTGGATCCCCTCCTCGGTCATCCGGTTGACCGTGTTGCCGCCCGCGCCGCCGCAGCCGACGACGGTGATGTTGGTCTGGAGGTCCCGGAGGACGTCCTTCAGCTCGTCGTCGGTCATCGTGCCGGTCTGCGGCGCCGCGCCGGCGTGTCCGTCCTGTGCGGGGTCACCGGGACCCCCGGAGCCGTCCGCCGGGGATTCCTCGGCTTCGTCGATGGCGTCCTCAACGATGGAGTCCATGATATGGTTCCGTTGCGACCCCGACGTATTTATTCTTGCCCGATCGTCCGACTGGCGTCAGACGGCGGGAGCCCCCGCGAGTGGGCCCGAGGTGACCGCTCGGTCCGCTCGGTCCGCTCGACACGCTCGGTCCGAACCGCCCGCCCGGTCACTCGATCGGGAACCGCTCCTCGGAGCGCGTCGCGACCGCCTCCGGGACGATCGTCTCGCCGTCGATCTCGACCGGGTCGCCCGACGCCAGCCGCCCGAACGCCGGGCCCTCCGGCACGCCCAGATCGGCCGCCAGCGCCGGGTCGAAGGCGGTCTCGCGGGCGATCACGGCGTCGTCGTCGACGACGACCTCGTCGTAGCCGGCCTCGAGGACGGCCGCGAGGTCGGCGACGAGGTCCGCGTGGCCGGGCGCAGCGTCGTCGACCGCGAACGCGACCGACCCGGCGGCGCGCGTGCCCGCCTGCTCGGTCCCGAACGCGACCGCGTTCGCCTCGACGGCCTCGCGAGCGGCCGCGGCGTCGACGCCCTGTGCCCGCGCCAGCAGCTCGGCCGGGAGGTCGCGGACGACCACCGCGTCCGGGGCGTCGCCGGGGTCGGTCGCGCCGTCGCGGTCGGTCGCGTCGCCCTCGGGAACGATCGACCCGAACCGGAGCCCCTCGTCGACGGGAGCGATCGCCGCCTCCAGGTGGTCGACGAGATCGAGCGGGCGGTCGTCGACCTCCCTGACCCACGTCTCGCTCACGACCCGGTGACCGAGGTCCCGGATCGCGTCGGCGAGCGCCGGGCGGTCGCCCTCGATCACGGCGTGGTCGGCGCGGCTCCGCTCGAACGCCGCCTCGATCACGTCGCGGTTCGCGTCCGGCGCGCCCATCTCGTCAAGCGCCCAGTCGGCGCCGACGTGGCCGACCGCCCACGCGGTCTCGCGGACGAGCCGGGTGAACCGCGGGGCGTAGTGGCCGCCCCCGAAGCCGACGACATGGCGGGTCCGACCGTCGGCACCCAGGCGATCCGGGCCGGTTCCCCGGAGCGCGAGGACGGCCTTCGCGACCGCGCGGGCTCCCGCGGGATCCGTCCACTCGGACTCGTCGGACCCGAGTTCGGCGAACAGCGACGGGACCGCGGCGTCGGTCGGGCCGTGGTGGGTACACTCGATGCCCACGTCGTACCCCTCGGGCGCGTGCGTCGCCATCGCGTCGACGACGCGGTCGACCGCGCCCGGCGCGGCCCGCGCGAGGGTTCGCGGCTCCCCGCCGTACTCCGCGGGTCCGAAGTTGCCGGTGACGTGGGCGGTGAGGAGCGGCCCGGTGTTTCCCGAGTGCCGCGAGACGAACACGAGGAGGTCCGGAGGGGCCTCGCGCGCCTCGTCGCTCCCCTCCTCCCGGTCGACCTCGGCCCCGCCGTCTCCCCCGTCGTCCCCGCCGCCGAAGGCGGCTGCGGGGTTCGACAGCTCGATGTGGAGGTCCGCGAACTCGCGAAGCTCGAACCCGTCGGTCCGGTAGTAGGTCCCCCCGCCCGCGGCGTCCGGGCGGCTCCCGTCCTCGTGGCTCGTCCAGTCGCCGACCTCGAGCAGCCGTTCGCCGACGTGTACGGAGGCGCTGTCGGCCCGGCTGACGACGATCGCTATCACGGCTCCGACTGGGTCGCCGTCGACCGAATAGCCGTCGGTTCCGGTCGGTGCGGATCCGCGGCGGCGACGACCCTCACGGCAGCAACAGGTAGACGAACGTCGCGTACGCGGCCACGAGGACCGCGCCGTCGACGCGGGTGAGCCGGTCGCCCCGGTACATCAGCCCGACGACGAGCAGGGTGAACGCGAGGAGTGCGGGGAACTCGAACGCCCGGACGCCGGGGCTCACGTCGATCGGGGAGACGAACGCGAGCAGGCCGATCACGGCCAGGACGTTGTAGATGTTCGAACCGACGACGTTGCCGACGCTGAAGCTCGCCTCGTCGCGCGCGGCGGCGACGACGCTCGCGGCGAGTTCGGGCAGCGAGGTGCCCACCGCGAGCACGGTGAGCCCGATGAAGAGATCCGAGAAGCCCGCCGCGGCGAGCAGCTGGCGCCCCCCGTCGATCAGCCAGCGCGAGCCGAGCACGAGCGCGGCGATCCCGGCGACCACGGCGAGGACGTCCCGCAGCTCGGCGTCGGGCATCCCGTCGCGTTCCGCGTCGGTGATCTCCGCCTGGGTCCGCCGGACGCGGCGCAACACCACCAGGGTGAACGCGACGAGCGCCGCGAGGAGGACGCCTCCCTCGACGGGACCGATCCGGCCGTTCCACCCCAGCGCGACGAGCAACAGCGCGGCGAGGATCATGAACGGGACGTCCCGTCGGAACACGGTGCCGGAGACGTCGAGCGGACGAATGAGCGCGGAGACCCCCAACACGAGCCCGATGTTGGCGACGTTCGAGCCGACGATCGCGCCCAGCCCGATGTCCGTCGAGACGGTGAGCGCCCCGAGCACCGCCACGAACAGCTCCGGGGTGGTCGTCGCGAACGCGACGACGGTCACGCCGACCGTCGAGGCCTTGAGCCCCACCGCCAGCGCGAGGTCGCGGGCGCCCGCCACCAGGAGCTCCGCGCCGGCGTACAGCAGGCCGACGCCGACGAGGAGGAGCCCGAGTTCGGTGACGGGCGAGCCGAGAACCATGCTCCGCCGTTCTCGCCGCCGCCCAAAAACGACGCGATACGGTTCGACGACGGCGGCGGCTCGACCCCTACGTTCGGGTCGCGCGGAACTCGCCGTGTTTCATCCCGACGACGAAGACGATCGCGCCGAAGGCGACCATCGACGGGAGGACCATCATCAGCGTCGTCGAGAGCGGCATCATGCCGCCGCCGACGAGCCCGGCGACGCCGATGGCGATCAGAAGCGCCACGAGACCGGCCGCACGCGGGAGGTCGAACTCCATGTGAGCGTTACGGGGCTCGCGGACGTAAGGGTTCGGTCGAGCACTCACGAGCCGGCGACCGTCGTCCGGAACGGTGGCGCGCCTCCGAGCGCCCAATGGGCGCGAGGAGCCCGCGAGGGATGCTGCGAGCGCGTGGAACGCGCGAGCAGCGAGGCTGGGGAGGCGTGAGGCGCGGTGCGGAGCGGTTGGGTGGGACTCAACGGGGCAGTCGCCGGCGGCAACGCCGCCGGCTTCCAGAGGCGCGTAGCGCCTCGCTGCCGCGGGGCTTTGGCGGTCCTCACCGCGCCGGCAACCACGTACCGCCGAGCGGCTCGAACCTACGCCTCGATGATCTCGTCGTCGTCCTCCTCGGGGATCCGAAGCTCCCCGTCGAGCGAGACGACAGCGTCGCCGCCGACCGCGACGGTCACGTCGCCGTCCTCCGCACCCCCTTCGCCCTCCTCGACCCGAACCCGGACGTGGCCGGGGCGGTCGAGGAAGTGGCCCTGCTCACACCGGATCTCCTCCGGGAAGTCGCCCTCGAAGGCGTCGACGGCGCGGAGGTAGCCGCCGACCGCGCCGCTCGCGGTGCCCGTCACCGGGTCCTCCGGGACGCCGACGGCGGGCGCGAACGTCCGGCCGTGGAGCGTCGAGTCGGCCTCGAGCGCGTCGAAGGTGAACGCGTAGACGCCCGCGGCGTCGAACTCGGCCGACAGCTCCTCGACAGCGCGCATGTCCGGGTCGGCCTCGCCCAGCCGCTCGAGGAAGTTGACGGGGACGACGAGGAAGGGGAGCCCCGTCGAGGCGACGGCGACGGGGAGGTCCGCGCCCACGTCGCGCAGCGCGGCCGGGTCGATCCCGAGCGCGGAGCCCAGGCGGTCGGCGTCGAGGTCGGCGGGATCGACGGTCTCGACCGTCGGCGGCTCCTGGCGCATCCAGACCCGTCCCGACTCGGTCACCGTGATCGGGAGGTCGCCGACGTTCGTCCGGAGGACGTGCTCGCCGGCGTCGATCGCCCCGTCCGCGAACAGCGAGGCGTACGAGGCGACCGTGGCGTGCCCGCAGAGGTCGACCTCGTCGGTCGGGGTGAAATACCGGATCCGGCGGTCGGCCGCGTCCCCGTCGCCGTCCTCCTCGACGGGCGTGAGGAAGGCCGTCTCGGACGCGCCGAGTTCGGCCGCGATCCGGCGCATGCGGTCGCCGTCCAGTCCCGCGGCGTCGGGGACCACGCCGGCGACGTTGCCGGCGAGGGGGTCGTCGGTGAACGCGTCGACGAGCAGCGTGCGTCGCGTCTCCATGCGGCCACCTCGTCGCCGCCTCGCAAAAGTCTCCGGGTCGCCGGCCGTCCGGGAGGGGAGCCGATCGCGTGGGCGGCTGAGCCGCCTCGGCGGTCCGACCGATATCAACCCTTTTGCTTCTCTCCGTTGATGGAGGCCTATGGGCCTCTTCGACCGGCTGCGCGGGAACGACACCCCGCGCGTGGCGTTCCTCGGGATCGACGGCCTCCCGCACGACCTCGTGGCGAACGACCCCGAGACGTTCCCGACCCTCTCGGCGATCGCCGAGGCCGGCGACGGCGGGGCGATAGACAGCATCGTCCCGCCGGAGTCGAGCGCCTGCTGGCCCGCCCTCACGACCGGCGTGAATCCGGGAGAGACCGGCGTCTACGGCTTTCAGGACCGCGAGGTCGGCTCCTACGACACCTACGTGCCGATGGGCCGGGACGTCCAGGCGACGCGGGTGTGGGACCGGGCCACGGCCGCCGGACTCGACGCGACGGTGTTGAACGTCCCCGTCACCTTCCCGCCGCAGCGGGACGTCCAGCGGATGCTCTCGGGGTACCTCTCGCCGGAGGTCGACCCCGCCGCCCACCCGGAGGAGCTGCGGACGTATCTGGCCGAGGCCGACTACACGCTCTCCGTCAACGCGAAGCTCGGCCACAAGGCCGACAAGACCGCGTTCATCGAGCACGCCCGCGAGACGCTCGACGGCAGGGCGGCGCTGTTCGAGCGCTACGTCGAGCGCGACGACTGGGACCTGTTCGTCGGCGCGTTCACCGCCCCCGACCGGGTCAACCACTTCCTGTGGGGCGACTACCTCGACTCGGGGCCGTACCGCGAGGAGTTCCTCGAGTTCTACGCCGCGCTCGACGAGCACGTCGGGTCGATCCGGGCGGCGCTGCCCGACGACGTGACGCTCGTCGTCGGCTCGACGCACGGGTTCACGCGGCTCGATCACGACGTGTACTGTAACGAGTGGCTCGAGCGGGAGGGGTGGCTCGAGTACGACGACGATGAGCACGGCTCGCTCGCGGACATCGGCGGCGACGCTCGGGCGTACTCGCTCGTCCCCGGCCGCTTCTACCTCAACCTCGAGGGGCGCGAGCCCGAGGGCGTCGTCCCGGAGGCCGACTACGACGAGGTCCGCGCGGAGCTGATCGCGGACCTGGAGGCGTGGGAGGGGCCGGACGGGACTCCCGTGGTCGACCGCGTCGTCGAGCGCGAGACCGCCTTCCGGGGCGACCACGACGCGATCGCGCCCGACCTCGTGGCGGTCCCGAATCCGGGGTTCGACCTGAAGGCCGGGTTCCGGCCGCGCGACCGCGTCTTCGACCCGGACGGGCCGCGGACCGGCATGCACGCCTTCGAGAACGCCGCGCTCTTCGTCGACCACCCGGCGGCGGCCGTCGAGGACGCGGACCTCCTCGACGTCGCGCCCACCCTCCTGAAGCTGCTCGACGTGGAGTACGCCCGGACCGACTGCGACGGCGCGAGCCTGGTGTGAGACGGCCGGCGACGGTGACCTCCATCGCATGACGGCCGTGCTACAGGCCGCGTTCCTCGCGTTCCTCGCCGGGATCCTCGGCGCGCTCCTCGTCGGAGCGCTGTCTCGGGACCTCCGGGCGGTCGTGAACGGGGTCGCGTCCCTCGCCGCGGCCGCGACGCCGACGCTCGTCGAGCGCGCGATCGCGCTCGGGACCGGCACGAGCGTGACGGTTCCTCCCGAGATCGCGGCGTGGATCGCGGCCGCCGGGTTCCTCCACATGCTGGGGATGTTGGGGTGGTACGACGCCGTCGGGTGGTGGGACCACCTCACCCACGCCGTCTCCGCCGCCCTGGTCGCGGCGCTCGTCTACGGGAGCCTCCGAAGCCAGGGCGTCCTCGGGTCGCAGGCCACCGACCGCTACGCGGTCGTCTTCACCGTGCTGTTCACCCTCGGGACCGGCGTGGTCTGGGAGTTCGTGGAACTGGCCGCCCGCGAGCTCGCCGAGCACGTCGACGGGCCGCCGGTGCTCGAGTACTACGGCCTCCGCGACACGGTACTCGACATGGCGTTCAACGGCGTCGGCGCGGTGGCGGTGGTCGCGCTCGACGTGCGGGCGTTCGCGTCGACCGCCGGGCGGGTCCCGCGGATCGCGGAGGCGGTTCTCGTCGGGAGCACCGTCCTCCTGTTCGCCGGCGCGCTCTCTCTCGGGGTCGTCCTGGAGGCCGTACGGGGCGCCACGACCGACGCCGAGTGAGGCCGCCCGCGACCGTTCGGAGATCCCCGCGACCGCCAACGCTTACTCGCGGCCGGCCGATACCCGCACGCATGCTGGTCGTCTTTCGAGCGTACGGGCCGGTGCGGGACGCCGTCGGGGCGAAGACGGTCGAGCGGGAGCTCCCGCCGGACGCGACCCTCGAGGACCTGCTCGCGGAGCTGCTCGCGGAACACCCCGACCTGGCGGACCTCCTCTACGCCGACGGCGACCTCGGCGACGCCGTCAGCCTCACCGTCGACGGCGTCAGCGTCTCGCGGCTCGACGGGCTCGAGACGACGCTGTCGCCGGGCGACGAGGTGCGTGCGGCGCCGCCGATCCACGGCGGGTGAGCCGTCGACCCGGACGTTCGATCCCCCCAGTCGTCGGGCAGGCCGTGACCGGCGCGGCGTTCGATCCCCTCAGTCGTCGGCGACGCCGCCGCCCCCTCCGGCGACGTGGCCGGCCGGGACCGTCCCGTCCGGGTTCCAGCCGCGCAGGTCGTAGTACTCGTCGAGGGCGGCCTCGAACCCCGGCAGGTCGTACGGCAGCCTGTCGTCCTCGCGGTCGAACCCGCGGCGGTTGTTGAAGTGTCGCTCCAGTTCGATCACGCGGTCGCCGACGGCGAGGAGGTCCTCGAAGTCGGCGTCGAGGAGTTCGGCCCTGGCCTCGTCGTCGACGTAGCCGCTCGCGAACGCACAGAAGATGCCCGAGTCGCGGACGACCTGTCGGTTCTCCCGCTCGATCAGGAGTTCGGGTTTCCCATCCAGTCCCTTCGGGTCGACCTCGCCGTTGTACTCGAGGCTGAGGAACGACGAGTACATGTGGTCGGCCCCGCGGTTCGCCACGGCGTAGGAGAGCCCCTGTCCGTGGATGGCCCGGCCGTCGTGGGCGGCGAACTCGAGGCCCTTGACCGACCAGTTCTCGACGCCCAGCTCGTCGTGACAGCGGGCGACGCCCTCGGCGAGCGTGTCGCCGACCCCCTCGCGGCGGGCGATCTTCTCGAGGGTCTCGTGGACCAGCTCCGCGTCGCCGAACGCGTCCTCGCTCGCGAGGTAGGCGGCGACGGTGTCGCCGGCGGAGATGGTGTCCATCCCGAGGGCGTCACACCGGTCGTTCGAGATCATCACGTCGACGACGTCGTCGACGCCGGCGTTGCTGCCGAACGCCATCACGGTCTCGAACTCGGGACCCTCCGTCTCGACGCCGCGCTCCTCGTCGCGGGTCGGGAGCTTACACGCGAACGCGCACATCGAGCACGCCGCCTTCTTGTACTTCTTCTCCTCGACGGCGTCCCCGCCGATCCCCTCGACGCCCTCGAAGCTCATCTCCGAGAAGTACCGGGTCGGGAGGCCGAATTCGTCGTTGATGAACTCCGTCCCGTTCGTCGTCCCCTGGCGTTTCATGACGTCATCGGCGGTCGCCGCCTCGCGGTGGACCTCCGACTGGATCCCCTCGGGGAGCTCGACGCGGGCGGGCGAGTCGCCGGCGAAGGTGAGACACTTCACGTTCTTCGCGCCGAGGACGGCTCCCAGCCCCCCGCGGCCGAACGCACGCGTGTCGGAGGTCATCACGCAGGCGAACCGGACGCGGTTCTCGCCGGCCGGGCCGACCGTCGCGAGGTGTTCGCTCTCGAGGCCGTGGCGGTCGCGCATCGCCTCGGTCACCGCGGGGACCTCCGCCCCGGCGAGTTCGGGCACCTCCTCGAACTCGACGGCCGGCGCCCCGTCACCCCCGCCATCCCGGACGTGGACGGCGAGCAGGTCGTCGCTCGCGCCCGTCACCTCGACGACGCTGTGGCCGGTGTCGACGAAGTTCCGCGAGAGGTAGCCGCCGGCGTTCGTCGAACACAGCCCGTCCGTGAGCGGCGAAAGCCCCGTCATGTTCATCCGCCCGGTGAAGCTCATCTGCGAGTGCTGGAGCGGCCCGGAGGAGAAGTACACCCGGTTCTCGGGGCCGAACGGGTCGGCGTCGAACGGGATCCGGTCGTGGGCGAGCTTGGTCGCCACCCCGCGGCCGCCGACGAACGCGGACAACGCCTCGTCGACGTCCGTCGTCTCCGCCTCGCGAGCCCCGACGTCGACCGTCAGGAGGTCGCCCTTCGCGTGGTTCATGCGGACACGTACCACGCGACGGGTTAGGGAGGCTGGGAAACCGTACAGGATTTCCGGTACCCGCCGCGACCGCGCCGCGTTCCGTCCGGCCGGATCGTCCCCGCGTCGGCGTGGCGATCGCCGCCACGTCGAGTTGAAGTGTGCCGGGGCGGATCGACGGGTATGGAACGGACGCCGGAGGGGACGCCCGTCGGGATCGACGATCCCTACGCGGTCGCCGGGGCGTGCGACCATCTCACGGACGACGGACGGTGTCGGTTCGCGCTGACGCGGGCGGGCGACGACCCCGCGTTCGCGGCCGCCCGGCGTGCCGACGACCACGCCTGCCACGTCGGCCCCGACGCCGAGTGGCGGGCGTGTCCCCACTACCGGTCGACGACCGACGGTCGCGAGTGCGCGCGCTGCGGGCTCGCGGAGGTCCGGCTGGCCCACGAGGACGCCCGGCCGCTGGTCGAGGAGCACCACCTCTCGTACGGCGACGCGGACGACGTCGGCCGCGCCGCCGCGGACGTGACCGCCGCCGACGATCTCGGTCCGGACGCCGCGGCGCCCCGCGACGACGCCGGAGACGCCGACCGCGACGACGCCGGGCCACACGAGATCACGGTGGCGCTGTGTCGCTGGTGTCACGCCAAGGTCCACACCGGCGTCGCCCGCGTCGACGACGACGCGAGTCCGGACCCGGAGGCGATCGCCGCGCGGGAGGGCCGCCGGACCAGGGAGCGCGAGGAGTCGGCGTTCTCGACGGCTCGCGAGCGGTACGGGTCCGACGGCGGCGGCGAGTGAAGCGGAGACGCGGGGCCGGGGACCGGGTTCACGAGCCGGCACACGATCGAACTTTAGTGCCGGTACGCGGTAGTCGCGGCATGGACGAGCGCCACGAGCGGCTGAAGTCGGGCCCGAACGTCCTTCGCGGACGAGCCGTACGGGTTCCCCTCCCGGACGTGGAGGCGGAACGGTCGCTCCACGAGAACATGACGCGGATCGCGGACGCCGGCGAGCGAAAGAGCGATCTGCTCGACGATCCGGACGTTCCGCTGACGGAGGTGTACGAGGACGAGCTGGACGAGATGCGCCGGAGCTTCGAACACCGTCTGCGGCAGGTCGCCGGCGAGGACTACTACGAGGTCGCGCTCGCCTACGTCGACGGCGAGCGCGACGACTGGATCGGCGCGCTCGCGGCGTACTACCTGGAGTGTTACTACCGGCTACAGGAACGATACACCGTCGACGACCAGATCTTCTTCCTGCTTATCCTCCGCTATCCGGACTGTTTCACGGTGAACCTCTGTTTTCTCGACGGGGAGGTCGGCCCGGACGCGGTTCGATACGAGTCCTCGGCGCACGTCGAGGCGGACCTCAGCGACCACGACCGGGAACAGTACTACGGCGACTGCCAGTACTCACAACACGAGGCCGCGGCGTACCTTCGGGAGAACGTGTCGTGCATCCGCGAGGCGTTCCCGGATCCCGACGCGACGCCGTACGACCGGCATCGGTACGGCGGGTTCGTCCACGTCACCGGGCGGGACGGACCGACGTTCGCGGAGATACTCGACTCCCGGACGCCGGATCCGGATCGATTCGACGACGAGGCGTCGGCGCCCGGCCTGGTTCCGGAGGGGCCGGAAGCCAGGCGAGCCAAGCGGGATCTCCTCACCGATCCGGAGGTCGTCGTCTGACCGACGGCCCGCGGCGGTGACCGGCGGGGCGGCCCCACGGTACGAACGGCCGAGGATCCGCCGACCGCGCGGCGGCCGTCGAGCAGCCGGGAGGGGCTACTCCTCGGGTTTCGGGCGAACCAGGTTCGCGAGCGCGACGAGCGCGCCGAGGAACCAGCCGAGCGGGACGGAGATCCCGATCCACATCAGGACGTAGCCGAGCCCCGGAAGCCCCCACTGCTCGCCGAACGTCTCGAGGTCGAAGGCGCTTCGGAGGGTGTCGTTGAGGTCGCCGAACGCGAGGAACGTGTCGAGGATCCAGACGGCCAGGTCGTAGCTCGGCGGAAGGATGATCGCCTCGAGGCTCGGCGTGACGAGCGCGGCCACGACGGGCGGTAAGAAGAGCGCGGTCATCGCGAAGGGGTACGCCAGCAGGACGCTGACGAACCGCCCGCCGACCTTCGAGAAGCCGGCGGCGAGCGCGGCCGAGACGATCGCGACGACGCTGGCCGCGCCGACGGCGATCACGTCGGCGGTGGCGAGTTGGAGGTAGGTGACCAGGGTGAGCGCTCCCCAGACGAGGGTCGCGACGAGCACCGCGCCCAGGATCCCGATGCGGGTCACGGCGGAGTCGAGCTTCGCGGCGTAAAACCGGGTCGCGAACCCGACGAGAAGCAAGGGATACGCCGCCGCGACGAGCGGGGCGCCGAGGACCGCCCAGAGGTAGTAGCCGACGGTCTGGGGGGCGGTCTCCGGCTTCCACTTGCCGAGCACCGTGCTGGGATCGAGCTGTCTGGGGAAGACGACCTCCATCCAGGTCTCGTGGAGTCGGATCACGTCCAGGAGAAGCGCCTCCAGCAGGCCGATCTGCCCTCGTCGTTCCATTTGGCTCACATCGCGCGCGGGGTGACGTGAACTTTGTGCCTCGCGCCGGGGCGGACGGGCGGACGCGACGACGCCGTCGCTCTCGGGGCCGTTTCGGGCGGTACGGTTAAGCCCGACTGCGGACGTACGTCCGTACATGAACCGGAGACGACTACTGGGGGCGATCGCGGCGTCGGGGGCGATCGCGGCCGCGGGGTGCCTCAGCGGCGAGGACGGGACCTACGAGTTCGACGCCGAGCCGGCGCGGGTGCCGGACGCGGCGCTGTCGGAGGCGGGCTACGAGGGTGAAGGGCCCCAGGCGTTCGAGGTCGAACGGACGTTCGAGGTCGGCGGGATCGAGCGACGGGTGTCGGCGGCGTCGTGGGTCGCGAGCTACCGGAACCCGGAGCGGGCGGCGTCGCTGCTCGTCGCGAGCACGCCGAACGCGACTGTCGCCGGCCGGTCGGTCAACCCGCTCGTCGGGGCGGACGACGCGGACCTGCTCCGGCGGCTGCTCGAGCGGGGCGGCGGCGTCGACGGCGGGAGCGTCGGCGACCTCGAGGAGGTGGGCACCGAGACGCGACCGATCCTCGGCGGCGAGGCGACCGTGACGACGTTCGCGACCGAGATACGGTTCGAGAACGCCGGCGACGCGCCGATCGACGCCGAGGGGAACGTTCCGGCGCTCGTCCACGTCGCGACCGTCCAACACGACGGGGACGTGCTCGTGATCGCGGGCATCCATCCCCGTGCGGTCGAGGAGGGGGAGACGCAGGGCGCGCTGATGGAGGCGGTCGAACACGGGGAGTGAGGCGGTCGAACGCCCGCGGTGGGGCGGTCGGATCGGGGGATTCGACGGGTCTCGCGGCGGTGCCCGTGCCCCGGAACCCTTTTGGACGAACACGGGTCAGGACATGGTATAATGAGCGATCTCGAAGCGGAGTACCGCCTCGACTACTTCGAGGAGGAGGGGTTCGATCGGAAGGAGTGCCCCTCCTGTGGGGCGCACTTCTGGACGCGCGACCCCGACCGCGAACTGTGCGGCGAGCCGCCCTGTGAGGACTACAGCTTCATCGACGACCCCGGCTTTCCCGAGTCGTACACCCTCACCGAGATGCGCGAGGCGTTCCTGTCGTACTTCGAGGACCGCGGCCACGAGCGGATCGACCCGTACCCGGTCGCGGCGAACCGCTGGCGCGACGACGTCCTCCTGACGCAGGCGTCGATCTACGACTTCCAGCCGCTCGTCACGTCGGGCGAGACGCCGCCGCCGGCGAACCCGCTCACCATCTCCCAGCCCTGTATCCGGATGCAGGACATCGACAACGTCGGGAAGACGGGCCGTCACACGATGGCGTTCGAGATGATGGCCCACCACGCGTTCAACACCCGCGAGGACGCCGAGGCGGAGTACGCCTACGAGGGGGAGGTGTACTGGAAGGACGAGACCGTCGAGTACTGCGACGGCCTCTTCGAGGAGCTCGGCGCCGACCTGGAGGAGATCACCTACATCGAGGACCCCTGGGTGGGCGGCGGCAACGCCGGCCCGGCCATCGAGGTCATCTACAAGGGCGCGGAGCTGGCCACGCTCGTCTTCATGTGCATGGAGCGGGACCCCGACGGCGACTACGAAATGAAGGACGGGAACACCTACTCCTTCATGGACACGTACATCGTCGACACGGGCTACGGCCTGGAGCGGTGGACGTGGATGAGCCAGGGGACCCCGACCGTCTACGAGGCGATCTATCCCGACGCCATCGACTTCCTGAAGGAGAACGCGGGGCTCGCGTACACCGACGAGGAGGAGGCGATCGTCGCCCGCGCCGCCACGCTCTCCGGCCGGCTCGACATCGACGACGTCGACGACGTCGAGGACGCCCGCGGCGAGATCGCCGACCGGCTCGACGTCGACGTCGACCGCCTGCGCGAACTCGTCGAGCCGCTCGAGTCGATCTACGCGATCGCCGACCACTCGCGGACGCTCGCGTACATGTTCGGCGACGGGATCGTCCCCTCGAACGTCGGTACGGGCTACCTCGCGCGGATGGTGCTCCGACGGACGAAGCGGCTCGTCGACGAGGTCGGCGTCGACGCCCCGCTCGACGAGCTCGTCGACATGCAGGCGGACCGCCTCGGCTACGAGAACCGCGACACGATCCGGGAGATCGTCCGCACCGAGGAGCGCAAGTACCGGAAGACGCTCGAGCGGGGATCGCGGAAGGTCGAACAGCTCGCGGACGAGTACGCCGGCACGGACGAGCCGATCCCGACCGAGGACCTCCTGGAGCTGTACGACTCCCACGGCATCCAGCCGGACATGGTCGCCGAGATCGCGGCCGACCGGGGCGCGAGCGTCGACGTGCCCGACGACTTCTACGCGCTCGTCGCCGACCGACACGAGGAGGTCGGGGACGCGGACGAGACGGAGGACCGCGACGAGCGGTTCAGCGACCTCCCCGAGACGGAGAAGCTCTTCTACGACGACCAGAACCGGACGGAGTTCGAGGCGGTCGTCCTCGACGTGTTCGAGGCCGAGGAGGGGTACGACGTGGTGTTGGACCAGACCATGTTCTACCCGGAGGGCGGCGGCCAGCCCGCCGACCACGGTCAGCTCGTCGGCGGCGAGGCCACGGCCGACGTCACCGACGTCCAGGAGGTCGACGGCGTCGTGTTACACCGCGCCGACGCCGACCCCGGAAAGGGAGAGTTCGTCCGCGGGCAGGTCGACGGCGACCGCCGGAACCGGCTGCGCGCACACCACACCGCGACCCACCTGATCGGCCACGCGGCCCGCGAGGTCCTCGGCGACCACGTCCGGCAGGCGGGCGCACAGAAGGGGCTCGACTCCTCGCGGCTCGACGTGCGCCACTACGACCGGATCACCCGCGAGGACGTCCGCGAGATCGAGCGCGTCGCCAACGAGCTGGTCCGCGAGAACCTCCCGGTGCGACAGGAGTGGCCCCACCGCCACGAGGCGGAGGCCGAACACGGTTTCGACCTCTATCAGGGCGGGGTGCCGCCGGGCACGAACGTCCGGCTGATCCACGTCGGCGACGCGGACGTCCAGGCGTGTGCGGGCACCCACGTCGACCGCACCGGCGACGTCGGCGCGGTCAAGGTGCTGAAGACGGAGCCGGTCCAGGACGGCGTCGAGCGGATCGTCTTCGCCGCCGCCGGCGCGGCCATCGAGTCGACCCAGCGCACGGAGGACGCGCTGTACGACGCCGCCGACGCCCTCGACGTCGACCCGCTCGACGTGCCCGAGACCGCGGAGCGGTTCTTCGAGGAGTGGAAGGCCCGCGGCAAGGAGATCGAGACGCTCAAGGAGGATCTGGCGGCCGCGCGAGCGTCCGGCGGCGCGGACGCCGAGGAGGTCGTCATCGACGGCGTCACCGCCGTGGTCCAGCGGCTCGACGGCGACACGGACGAGCTGCGCGCGACCGCGAACGCCCACGTCGACGACGGCAAGGTCGCGGTGGTCGGCAGCGGCGCCGACGGCTCGGCGAGCTTCGTCGTCGGGGTCCCCGAGGAGGTCGACGTGGACGCCGGCCAGGTGGTCGCGGAGCTCGCCGGGCGCGTCGGGGGCGGCGGCGGCGGGCCGCCGGACTTCGCGCAGGGCGGCGGCCCGGACGTCGACGCCCTCGACGACGCGCTCGAGGCGGCTCCGGACGTGTTGCGGACGCTCCAGGAGGCGTAGTCCGCGTCATGCCGCGCGCGAGCAACGGCGGCGTCTCGATCCGGTACGAGGTCGACGAGGGCCGCTCGGCCGACGGCGAGGCCGTGGTGTTCTGCGGCGACGTGGGGCTCGGCGCGTGGCAGTTCGGCTGGCAACACGCCGCGCTCGCGGGCCCGTACACGGCGGTCGCGCCGGAGACGCGCGGCGTCGGACGCTCGGACGCGCCGCCGGGGCCCTACTCGGTCGACGCGCTCGCGGGCGACCTCGAGGCGGTGTGTGCCGCCGAGGGGATCCGGAACGCCCACCTCGTCGGCTACGGGCTCGGCGGGATGGTCGCGCTCGCGTACGGGCTCGGCTCCTCGCGGCCCGCGAGCCTGACGCTCGTGGGGACGCCGCCCGCCGGCGACGCCTACAACCCGGCCGGGGTGTGGGCGGACCCGTCCGACCCGGCGGCGGTCCGGGGGTCGCTCGCGGGGCTCCTCTCCGAGCGGTTCCGGCGGGAGCACGCGGACGCGCTCTCGCGGATCGTCGAGTGGCGGCTCGCCGAGGACGCGGGCCGCGAGACCTTCGAGGCGCATCGGGCGGCGGTCGAGGGGTTCGACGTCGCCGACCGGCTCCACGAGGCGACGCCGCCGACGCTCGTCGTCCACGGCGGCGAGGACGCCGTCTGTCCGCGTCCCGCCGCCGAGACGCTCGCCGAGGGGCTGCCGCGCGGCGAGCTCCACACGGTCGAGGGGGCGCGCCACCTCGTCGGCGTCGAGGCGTCCGCCGCGGTCAACGACCTCCTCGTCGGCTGGCTGGCGGAACACGCGAGCGATCCGGACGCCTGAGGCCGGTCGCCGCCGGCGTTCGCCGCGATCGATCGCGTCCCCGACACCGGACGGTTCCGTCGCCGCCACAACGGTTTTGAGCCCCTCGCTCGTCCGATGGGACATGAGCCGACTCCGATTCGCGCTGCTGAACGCCGCCCACGACGGCGAGCACACTCGCCGGAACTTCCGCCGGGAGTTCGACGCCGATCTCGTCGAGTTCGACGCGACCGACGCACACCTCCCCGAACACACCGACTTCGACGGGGTCGTCATCACCGGCTCCCGCTCGTCCGTCTACTGGGACGAGGCGTGGATCCCGAAGCTCGTCGACTACGTCGCCGAGGCGGCCGACGACGGCGTGCCGATCCTCGGCGTCTGTTACGGCCACCAGGTGCTCGCGGAGGCGCTCGGCGGCCGCGTCGCCGGCATGGACGGGTTCGAGATCGGCTACAACACGGTCCGGCACCGCGGCGACGAGCTGTTCGAGGACGTGCCGGAGTCGTTCACCGTCTTCACCACCCACGGCGACGCGGTCGTGGACCTCCCGCCGGGCGCGACGCTGCTCGCCGAGAACGACCACGGCGTCCACGCGTTCCGCGAGGGGCACTGCTGGGGCGTCCAGTTCCACCCGGAGTACGACGTCGAGACCGCGGAAGAGGTCACGGAGGGGAAACGCGACCGCCTCGGCGACGCCCGCGTCGACGACGTCCTCGCCGGGATCACGCCGGAGGCGTTCGACGCCGCCTGCGAGGCGAAGTCGATCTTCGACAACTTCGCGGCGTACGCCGAGGACCTGAAACGCGACCGGGAGGCGACCGCGGCGGCCGACGACTGAGGGGCGGAGGCGACGGCCGTGGCCGGGCCGCGCCGTCGATCCGACTCCGCCGACGCGAGGGCCGCCGCGACCCGGTCCCCGCCGGTAACTACATTCTCCGTGCCGACGTAGCGGGAGTCGGATGATACTCAGTCGGATGAACGAGTGGGCCGGGCGGGTCAGAGGCGAGATCCAGCGCTCGTTCTCCGAGGACCACACGGTGCGGGAGACGGCCGGGAGCTTCTCCGTCGGCGTGTTCATCACGATGCTGCCGACGCTCGGGACCGGCCTCCTCGCGTTCGTCGTGCTCGCGTGGGCGTCGAGCCGGATCAACAAGGCGGCGCTTCTGGCCTCCGTCGTCGTCTTCAACCCGGCGGTGAAGTGGGGCGTCTACGCCGCCAGCTTCACGCTCGGCGTGGCGATCCTCGGGCCCGTTCCGGGCGTGACGCCGGCGGAGGTGTCGCTGTCGGCCGGCCCGGAGATCGTCGCGCGGATCCTCGTCGGCAACACGATCCTCGCCGTCGTCGCGGCGGTCCCCAGCTACGTCGTCTGTTACCGGCTCGTGGCGGCGTACCGCGCCCGCGAGTTCGCCGTCGTCGAGACGGTCTCGGAGGTCGTCACGGGGGAGGACGACGAGGACGCGGACGGGACGACCGGATCGGACGAGACTGTCGACGGCGATGCGGAACTGCTCGAGGAACCGGCCGAGCCCGCGGAGTGACGGTCGCGAGCGCTCGATCCGACCCCGACGGTGCTCTGCTCTCCGGATCCCGCCGCGCGCGCGTCGCGACCGGGTCGAACACGCTTATACCGTTCCCGCCCGGAACGCCAGTATGAACGTAGTCCCGGACACCAGTGCGGTCGTCGACGGCCGCGTGTCCGAACGCGTCGAGGACGGCAGCTACGAGGGGGTGACGGTCGTCGTCCCCGAGGCCGTCGTCGGCGAGCTGGAGTCGCAGGCCAACGACGGGCTCGAGTCGGGGTGGAACGGCCTCGAGGAGCTCAAGCGACTCGCCGGCTTTCGCGACGAGGGACGGATCGACCTGCGGTACGTCGGCGACCGTCCGAGCGGCGACCAGCGCTCGCGCGCCGCCGAGGGCGACGTCGACGCGCTCATCCGCGACGTCGCGGCCGACAACGACGCCACGCTCCTCTCGAGCGACGTCGTTCAGGCGGAGGTCGGGCGCGCGAAGGGGATCGACGTCGAGTACGTCGAGCCGGTCGCCCGCGGCGTCGTCGACGAGCTCCCCATCGAGGAGTACTTCACCGACGAGACGATGTCCGTCCATCTGAAGGCGGGGACGAAGCCGAAGGCCAAACGCGGCACGCTCGGCGAGATGCGCTACGTCGTCATCGAGGAGGCGGAGACGGGCGAGGAGCGGATGGCCGAGCTGGCGAACTCGATCGTGGACCTCGCGCGACAGTCCTCGGACGGGTTCATCGAGCTGTCCGACGACGGCATGGACATCGTCCAGTACCGCAACTACCGGATCGCGGTGGCGCGCCCGCCCTTCGCGGACGGGATCGAGATCACGGCGGTCCGGCCGATCGCGAAGACGACCCTCGACGACTACGAGTTCGCCGACGAGCTGCGCGAGCGCTTCCTCGAGCGGAAACGCGGCGTGCTCATCTCGGGGTCGCCGGGCGCCGGCAAGTCGACGTTCGCGCAGGCGGTCGCGGAGTTCCTCAACGACAACGACTACGCGGTCAAGACGATGGAGAAGCCGCGGGACCTCCAGGTCGGCCCGGAGATCACCCAGTACGGCGCGCTCGGCGGGAGAATGGAGAACACGGCCGACTCCCTGCTTCTGGTCCGGCCCGACTACACGATCTACGACGAGGTCCGCAAGACGGGCGACTTCGAGGTGTTCTCGGACATGCGGATGGCCGGCGTCGGCATGGTCGGCGTCGTCCACGCCTCCCGAGCCATCGACGCGCTCCAGCGGCTCGTCGGCCGCGTCGAGCTGGGGATGATACCCCAGATCGTCGACACGGTGGTCTACGTCGAGGCCGGCGAGGTCCACACGGTCTACGACGTGACGACGGAGGTGAAGGTGCCCGCGGGACTCACCGCCGAGGACCTCGCGCGGCCGGTGATCCAGGTGGCGAACTTCGAGACCGGCCGGCCGGAGTACGAGATCTACACCTTCAACCGGCAGGTCGTCACCGTCCCGCTGAACGAGGACGGCGACGGCGGGGACGCCGAGTCCGGCGTCGGGCGGATCGCCAAACAGGAGATCGAACGCGAGATCCGCTCGGTCGCGCACGGCCACGTCGACGTGGCGCTCAAGGGCGACGACGAGGCGATCGTGTACGTCGACGAGGGCGACATCGGCACCGTGATCGGGAAGGGCGGCGGCCGCATCAGCGACATCGAGGGGCGTCTCGGGATCGAGATCGACGTGCGGACCCACGCGGAGAAGCCGGCCGGCTCCGGCGGGGACGCGGCCGGCGGCGACCCCGGCGGAAACGGACGCGGCGGCGCGAGCGGCGCGAGCGGCGGACGCGACGGGCAGGTGGGCGAGGAGCGCGGCTCCGTCGTCCAGCCGGAGATCACCTCGAGACACGTCGTCCTCGACGTCGACGGCGGCGTCGGCGAGACGGTCGAGGTCCGCGCGAACGGCGAGTACCTCTTCACCGCGACGGTCGGGCGCGGCGGCGAGGTACAGGTGTCACGCGGGTCCGCCATCGCCGAGGAGCTGGAGGACGCGATCGACCGCAAGCGGACGATCACGGTCGTCCCCGCACGCTGAGCGCCGCCGTCGCGAGGAAGCCGCACCGTCGGGCGCCGCAGCGGGGTACCACGATCGTCGTAGTCGGTCCCTCCCGAAAGATAACGCTTTTTTGGCGGTGGTCGGAAGGTGACGGCATGTCGAACGAGCTGAAACGCGGGTTGGAAGGCGTCCTCGTCGCGGAGTCGGAGCTCAGTCACGTCGATGGGGAGGTCGGCAGGCTCGTCTACCGCGGGCACGACATCGAGGAGTTGGCACGCGGCGCGAGCTACGAGGAGGTGCTCCACCTGCTGTGGCACGGCTCGCTTCCGACGCCCGCGGAGCTCGAGGAGTTCGGCGCCGAGCTCGCCGCCGAGCGGGCCGTCGACGACGAGGTGCTCGCGACCGTTCGCACCCTCGCGAACGCGGGCGACCGACCGATGGCGGCGCTGCGGACCGCGGTCTCGATGCTGTCGGCGTACGACGGCGAGAGCGGCGACGGCGACGTCCTCACCGAGGGTGCGGCGATCACGGCGAAGATCCCCACGATCCTGGCGGCCTTCGAGCGCGCCCGCCAGGGCGAGGACCCCGTCGCTCCCGACCCGGAGCTCTCCCACGCGGGGAACTTCCTGTACATGCTCACCGGGACCGAGCCCGACGACGTGAGCGAGGAGACCTTCGACATGGCGTTGACCCTCCACGCCGACCACGGGCTCAACGCCTCGACGTTCACGGCGCTCGTCATCGGCTCGACGATGGCCGACGTCTACTCCAGCGTCACCGGCGGGATCGGCGCGCTCTCCGGGTCGCTTCACGGCGGCGCGAACCAGGACGTCATGGAGATGCTCCGGGAGGTCGACGACTCCGGGAAGGACCCAGCCGAGTGGGCGGCCGAGGCGCGCGATGAGGGGCGGCGGATCCCCGGCTTCGGTCACCGCGTGTACAAGGTGAAGGACCCGCGGGCGAACATCCTCGAGGAGAAGCTGCGAGACCTCGCCGACTCCTCCGGCGACCGGAAGTGGCTCGAGTACACCACGGCCATCGAGTCGTACCTCGAGGAGGAGGGGCTCGTCGAGAAGGGGATCGCCCCGAACGTCGACTTCTACTCCGGCTCCGTCTACGACGCCATGGGGATCCCGATGGACCTCTACACGCCCATCTTCGCGATGAGCCGCGTCGGCGGCTGGGTCGCACACGTCCACGAGTACCAGGCGGACAACCGGCTCATCCGGCCGCGGGCGCGCTACACCGGGCCCGAGACCGCCGAGTTCGTGCCGCTCGAGGAGCGTTGAGTCGGCAGGCGTTCCGGGCGACGACGCTGCCGGCGACGACCGGATCGTTCGGGCCCGTCGATCACGACGAGCCGAACCGGCGGCGGAGGTACGTCGCCAGTATCGGGAGGTCGTCGAGGTGGAGCAGCTTCCGCATCGCGCGTTTGTCCCCGCGGTTGACCGCCGCGAGCGTGTCCTCGTCCGTCCGCCGGAGGTCGCGCATGAGCCGGTCGTACCGCTCG
The DNA here is from genome assembly GCF_002252985.1 of Halorubrum halodurans. GTDB lineage: Archaea > Halobacteriota > Halobacteria > Halobacteriales > Haloferacaceae > Halorubrum > Halorubrum halodurans. The sequence goes on from NZ_NHPJ01000118.1 coordinate 21,612, forward strand.
TTGGGCGCGAGATACAGGAGCTCCGTGAGCACCAGCCGCGAGTTCATCCGCGGGGCGACGTCGCGGTGCCAGAGCGTCTCGTAGATCGCGAGGCTCTCCGCGTCCCTCGGGCGATCCGCGTCGGTGAAACAGCGGTCTATCGACATCGCCGCGGCGCGCGCTGACTTCATCCCCTTGTGGATCCCCTCGCCCCACAGCGGGTCGATGGTGGGGACGGTGTCGCCGATGGCGAGGAAGCCGTCCGTGTGCATCCGGCCGGGTCGCTGGATGTGTGCCGACCCGCGGTGGACCTTCCCCTCGATGCGCTCGGCGTCGTCGAACCGGGGGTCGGACTCGATCCAGCCCTCGAGGTAGCCGTCGATGGTCTTCCCCTCCTCGCCGGCCTCGCGGTGGCGCTCGTTTTGGATGTAACAGAGCCCGACCTTCGCGCTCTCCTCGCCGGTGGCGAAGATCCACGAGTAGCCGCCGGGGGCGATGTCGTGGTCGAGCCGGAGCATCATCGCCCGCCGGAGGTCGGCGTACTCGGGGTGATCGAGGTCGAGCCCCTCGAACTCGTACTCGATGCCGATCGCCTGGTTCTCGCGCTCGAGGTCGACGACGTCGAGCGCGCTGGCGATCGGCGCGGCCGGGCCGGTGGCGTCGACGACGACGTCGGCGTACACCTCCTCGTCGCCGGCGTACCGCACGCCCTCGATGACGCCGTCGTCGTCGAGGATCGGCCGGGAGACTCGCGCGTCGAAGCGATACTCCGCGCCCTTCTCGCGGCCGTCGGCGACGAGGTAGCGCTTGAAGTCGGCGAACTCCAACACCGCGCCCGGCTGGTAGGACTCGTAGTAGTCGTTCGGCGACTCCAGCACCACGTCGTCGGTGTACGACATCACGACGTCGTCCGGGATCCCGAACGCGGACATCATCGAGGGGAACGTGCCCGCGGTCGACTTGTTGCTCTGCCGCGGGAACTCGTCTTCGGCTTCCGTCTCGAGAACGACGACGTCGTAGCCCCGAGCGGCCAGATCGCGGGCGCACTGTGCGCCCGCCGGTCCGGCGCCCGCGATCGCGACGTCGTAACGGTCGGACATACCGCGTACATGCCGACCCGTGTAATTAGGTTTGCCGAAACGGGACGGTACTCCGAGGCGAGGCCGCCGCCATCGGTCGTTTTTGACCGATCCGGAAGGACGGGATCCGGGCGGCGAGAGGCGGGACGCGTCCGACCCGCACGGACACTGGACGGCGGCCGCCGCGGCGTTCAGTAGAACTCGCGGACCAGGTCGGTCGCGCTCTCCGGCGCGCCGTCGGGGATGTCGGACATGTCCTCGTCGACGCCGTGCTGCTCGTGGTACGGCACCGACTCCTCGTCCCGGTAGATGACGCCCTGGTACTCCTTGTCGGAGTCGAGGATGACGTCCTTGGCCGCGTCGTAGTCGCTCGGGTCGTGGTCCTCCTCGGCGAGGTCGACGAGCGAGTCGCGGAAGTAGTCGTAGGTGTCGACGTCGTTGAAGGTGACGCACGGCGAGTAGACGTTCACGAAGCCGAAGCCGTCGTGTTCGACGGCCTTCTGGATGATCTCCTGGTGACGCAGGGCGTCCGAGGAGAACGACTGCGCGATGAACGTCGCGCCCGACGCCAGCGCCAGCGCGTGCGGGTTCACCGGGGGCTGTTTGGGGCCCTCGGGCGTCGTCGCCGTCTCGAAGTCCTCGCGCGAGGTCGGCGACGCCTGGCCCTTGGTGAGGCCGTAGATGCGGTTGTCCATCACGACGTAGGTCATGTCGACGTTCCGCCGCACCGCGTGGACGAAGTGGCCCGCGCCGATGGAGTAGCCGTCCCCGTCGCCGCCGGCGACCATCACTTCGATGTCGGGACGCGCCATCTTGACGCCGGTGCCGACCGGGAGCGCCCGGCCGTGGACGCCGTGGAGCGCGTAGCTGTGCATGTACGTGCCGATCTTGCCCGAACAGCCGATGCCGGCGACGACGAAGGTGTTGTCGGGGTCGTTCCCCGTCTCCGCGAGGGCCTTCATCATGCCGTTCATCGTGCCGAAGTCGCCACATCCCGGACACCACGTCGGCTGCTTGTCGGATTTGAAGTCGGTGAATCGAACGTCTGAACTCATTGGGTCGCCTCCGTCCCCGTCTCCAGGGTCGCCTTGATCTCTCGTGCGAGCTCGTCCGCCTTGAACCGCACGCCGTCGTACTTGTTGATCCGGTCGACGCGAACCAGCGCGTCCCGCTCGATCAGGTTCGCGAACTGCCCGGTCTCGTTACACTCGACCACGATGGTCTCGTCGGCGGCCTCGATCTCCTCCGTGAGGTCGGGCCGCGGGAAGACGTACGGGACCGAGAGCACGCGGATGTCGATGTCGTCCGCCTCGAGCATGTCGAGCGCCTCCGCGAGCGCGCCCTCGTTCGATCCCCACGTGATCACGAGGTTCTCGGCGTCCGCGTCGCCGAACTCGCGGGGACTCCAGTCCTCGCGGTCCTCGGCCGTCTCCACCTTCCGGTTGCGCTTGTCGACCTGCTCGACGCGCATCTCCGTGTCCTCGGTCCGTCGGCCCTGCTCGTCGTGTTCGAGCCCCGTCGACATGTGCGCGCCGTCGACGGTGCCGGGGAACGCGCGCGGGGAGACCCCGTCCTCGGTCAGCTCGTGCGGCTTGAACCCGCCGCTCTCCGAGAGGTGCTCGTCGACGGACGCGTCGTCGACGACGAAGCCGCGGTCGACCTCGACCGCGTCCATGTCGAAGGCGTCCGGCGAGAACGTCTGTTCCGTGACCGCCATCGAGAGGTCCGCCGTGAGGTAGACGGGGAGCTGGTACTTCTCGGCGAGGTTGAACGCCTCGACCGTCTTCCAGAAGCACTCGTCGACGGTGGTGGGCGCGAGCACGAACCGCGGCACCTCGCCGTGACCGCCGTACAGCATGTGGTTCAGGTCGCCCTGCTCCTGTTTCGTCGGCATCCCCGTCGAGGGGCCCGAGCGCATCACGTTACAGATGACGAGCGGCGTCTCGGAGGTGGCGACGAGCCCGAACGTCTCCGTCATCAGGTCGATCCCCGGCCCCGACGTCGCCGTCATCGCCCGTGCGCCCCCGCGGGCGGCCCCGAGCGCCATGTTGATCGCCGACAGCTCGTCCTCCGCCTGGACGACGTGGCCGCCGTACCGCTCCAGCCGGCCGGTGAGGTACGTCATCACGTCGGTGGCGGGCGTGATCGGGTAGCCGGAGTAGAACCGGCAGCCGGCGGCGATGGCGCCCATGCCGATGGCCTCGTCGCCGTTGAGGAGCACGTAGTCCTCGTCGGTCGTCTCGAGGTCGTACTCGAACTCGGCGTCGTACTCCTCGGCGACGTACGACCGCCCCGCGCGGGCGGCCTCCTTGTTGTTGTCGACGAGCTTCTGGCCCTTGTCGCCGAAGCGCTTCTCGAGGGCGGAGTCGAGGTTCTCGATGGGGAACTCCGCCACCTCGCAGGCCGCGCCGAGCGCGACGACGTTCCGCATGATCGCGCCGCCCGCCTCCTCGGCGAGGCGCTTGAGCGGCACGTCGATTCCGATCATCCCCTCGGGTATCTCGACGTTCTGCATCGTCGTGCGCTCGCCGTCGTAGATGATCACGGACCCCTCGTGGAGCTCCTCGAGGTTCTCCTCGATGGTCCGCGGGGTCAACGCGATGAGCACGTCGAGCCTGTCCACGACGCTCTGTACCTTGTCGACGGAGGTTCGCACCTTGTACGCGGTGTATCCGCCGCGGATCCGCGAAGCGAAGTCCTTCGACGTGAACACGTGTCGACCCGATCGGGACAGCGCCTGCGCGAAGATCTTACCCGTCGAGTCGATGCCGTCGCCGGCCTCTCCGCCGACGGCCCAGTTGAAGTCCGCAGCCATTCTATGTCGACGGTTCACTCGGACTCATCAAAAGGCTTCTGGATGGCGGCATCCGCCCGTTATTCAACGAACGTCCTGTTTTTCGCGAATATTGTCGCCGTATCGGCCGCCGACGGCGAGAGATCCGGTAGATATTGGTCGATCGTCAACCGGATCCGGTCCGACCGACACCGTCCGTCGCAGCCGATTTCGACACGTGTCGAACCATCCGGGTCGAACGGGTCGGGTCGCCGGGGGCGCAGGCGAGACGAGAACACGTTTGTGTCCGAGGGACCGACGGGGCGTATGGACGCGACAGTCGCGGTGACGTCGGTCGAGGAGGTCGGCTCGGACACGTACGCGATCCGGTTCGACACGCCCGAGGGCTTCGGCGCCGAGCCCGGCCAGTTCGTGAAGCTGGGAACGACGATCGGCGGCGACTCCGTCTCCAGGTTCTACACCCTCTCCTCGCCGACGACCGAGGGGACCTTCGAGGTCACCGTCGCGATCGACGTCGAGGAGGGGGGCGACTTCTCCCGGTTCCTCACCGACGTCGAGCCGGGCGTCGAGATGTCGCTCTCCGGACCCTTCGGCGACCAGTACTACGACGGCGAGGGGCGCGTCGTCGTCCTCGCCGGCGGCCCCGGCGTCGGTCCGGCGGTCGCCATCGCCCGGCGCGCGCTCGACGACGGGGGCGAGGCCGCGGTCGTCTACCGCGACGACGACCCCGCCCACGAGGTCCGCCTCGACGACCTCCGCGAGCGGGGCGCGTCGATCGCGGTGCTCGGCGGCGACGACGACCTGGCGGAACCCGTCGCGGACGCGCTGACCGGCGCGGCCGACGAGGGCGTCTTCGTCTACGGCTTCGCGGACTTCGTCGACGACGCCCTGGCGGCGATCGAGGCCGGCGGCGGCGACCCCGACGGCGCGAAGGTCGAGAACTTCGGCTGATCGGCGACGGCCGTCGGCGACGTCGGCGACGCGATCCGGCGGATCCGGCACGGCTCGCCGGATGCCGGGAGCGAACCGCTTAATCCGCGGACGACGCTTCGGTCGGACGAACCACCGTGGGTACCGAACCGCCGCCGGAGACGACCGAGGAGATACCCGACGACGAGCGCGACGCGCTGGTGACGATCGCCGGCGGGGCCGTCGTCACGAGCGGGGCCTTCTCCGCACAGCGCGGGCTCATGACCGCGACGGAGTTCGTCCTCGCCCGCGGACTGGGGCCGGCGACCTACGGCGTGTACGCGCTCGCGTGGCGGATCGCCCAGGTGCTCGCCCGGATCGTCCCCGTCGGGAGCGTGCCGGCGCTCCAGCGGTTCGTTCCGGGCGAGGAGGACCCCGCCCGCCGGTCGCGGGTGGTCGGACTCGCGTACGCGACGACGGCGGCCGCGGGGGCCGCGCTCGCGCTCGGCGTCTGGATCGCCGCGCCGCGGGTGAACGCCCTCACCGTGGCCGACCCGGCGTTCCCGCCGACGATGCGACTCTTCGGCGTCCTCGTCGGGCTGATGGGTCTCGTCACCGTCACCGGCGCGGTCTTCCGGGCGATCGGCTCCGCGCGCGGCGAGGTGCTCTTCAACAAACTGTGCCGGCCGGCGGTCCGGCTCGTCGGCGCGGCCGTCGCGCTGGCGATCGGCTACTCGGTCGTCGGCGTCGCCGGCGCGATCGTCGCGGCCACCGCGCTCCTCGTCGCCGTCGGCGTCCCCGCCTCGGTGCGCGCCACGGGCATCACGCCGACCCTCCGCGGCGCGCGCGGGGAGGCTCGCCGCTTCTACGACCACGCCGCGCCGGTCGCGATGAGCAGCCTCGGGAAGGTGTTTCAGAACCGGATCGACGTGCTGCTCGTCGGTGGGCTCCTCACCGCGGTCGCCGCCGGGGTGTACAACGTCGTCCTCGTGTTCGTCTCGATCGCGTGGATCCCGCTTTTGTCCTTCAACCAGCTGCTCCCGCCGGTGGCCTCGGAGCTGTACGCGGACGACCGGATGGCGACGCTCAACGCCGTGTACGCCTCGGTGACGCGGCTCATCGTCAGCACGGTTCTCCCGGTGATCGCGACCCTCGCGGTGTACGGCGGACCCCTGCTTTCGCTGTTCGGAGAGACGTACCTCAGGGGCTATCTCCCGCTCGTCGTCTACCTCGGCGGGGTGTTCGTCGGCAGCGCCGTCGGCGCGACGGGGTGGCTGCTCATGATGACGGACCACCAGTACGCCCGGATGGCGCTCGACTGGCTGCTCGCCGCGCTCAACGTCGGGTTGACCTACGCGTTCGTGCTGCGGTACGGGCTCGTCGGAGCCGCGCTCGGCACGTCCGTCGCCATCGCCGTCCAGAACGGGGCGCAGGTCCTGTTGCTCCGCCGGTTCGAGGGGTTGTGGCCGTTCGACCGGACGTTCCTCGTCCCGCTCTCCGCGGGGGCGGTCATGGTCGGCGTCATGCTGACCGTTCGAGCCGCGCTCGCGGGGCTCGCGGGGGCCGTGGTCGGCGCGCCGGTCGGGATCGCCGCCTACCTGCTCGCGCTCCGCGCGATCGGCGTCGACCCCCGCGACCGGCTCGTCGTCGCCGCGCTCGCCGGACGCTACCGGACGACGGTCCGCGCGGCGATCGACGACCGATAGCCGCCGGGAGACGGCGACCGTCGCGATCGCGGGGACACATATAACACCGGATGGCCGAGATGTTCGATCGAGAGTGGAACGCATGGCGACGACCCATTCCCCGATAGCCGTCCTCCTCGTGGGCCGGGAGCGCGACGCCGCGGAGCGCGTCGCGGCCGCGCTCGAACGGACGGACGACCGGCTCGACGTCGACCCCGCGGCGGAGCCGGACGAGGCGCTCGATCGGATCGCCGGCGGACGCTACGACTGCGTCGTCGCCGCCGCCCGCCCGGACGGGACCACGCCGTCGCTTCACGACCGGGTCCGCGCACGCGAGGCGGACCTCCCGTTCGTCGTCTACGCCGACGGAAGCGAGGACGTCGGATCGGCTCGCGAGGCGCTGTCGGCCGGCGTCTCGGACTACGTTCGTCGGGACCCGCGAACCGACGACGCCGCCGTCCTGGCCCACCGCGTCGCCACCGCGGTGGAGTCGACCCGCGCGATACGCGAGGCCGAACGCCGGCGGGAGCGTCTCGAGCGGTTCGTGGAGGTGGTCTCACACGACCTCCGCAACCCGCTCTCGGTCGCGCAGGGGCGACTGGAGCTCGCCCGTACCGAACACGACGACGACGAACACCTCGAGCCGGCCGCCGACGCGGTCGACCGCAGCCTCGCGCTGATCGGCGACCTGCTGGCGCTCGCGCGCGAGGGGACGGCGGTGGCCGACGTCGACCGGATCGCGCTCGCGGACGCAGTCGAGGCGTCGTGGACGAGCGTCGAGACGGCCGACGCGAGGCTCGTCGTCGAGACCGACGGCGAGATACGCGGGGATCCCGGCCGCGTGAGACAGCTGCTCGAGAACCTCCTCGGCAACGCGGTCCGGCACGGCGGCGACGACGTCACCGTCACGGTCGGGATCGTCGAGCCGATGTACACCTCGACGCGGGCGGAAAGCCACGGCGGGGCGGGGTTCTACGTCGCCGACGACGG
>NZ_NHPJ01000024.1 GCF_002252985.1 Halorubrum halodurans
TTCGCCGCCTCGCCACTCATCGGGATCATTCCCATTCCGGCCCACGGACACCGCGTCCGTGGGCTTTTTTCACGTGTGTCGGACGCACGGCGCGCTGTCCGACCGCTAGGCTTAAACGCTCGACTGCGGTACATTCGGTAGCGCCAAGGTGGCAGAGTCTGGTCAGACGCAGCGGCCTGCAGAGCCGCCCAACGCCGGTTCAAATCCGGCCCTTGGCTTTTGGTTCGACGCTCAGCCGTCGGCTCGGAGCCGTCGTGACGTCTCGGTTCGCGGCCTCGGGGAGAAGGTGATTCTCGGTGCTCGTCGGCGAGCGGCTGCTCGGGCGATCGAGGGTGGCGAGACCGACCTCGTCGACGGGTGATGCCGAACTCGGCGGCGCGCTCGACCGTCTCCGTCGCCCTGGCGTAGTCCGGCGGCTCCGTCGAGGGAACGCGGTCGGCGACGTTCGGCCTGACGGTCCCTCCGCGATCGTCGCGATCGACTTCGCCCGTGACCGGGCGCAACGACGGTCGGATCGCCCGGACGCTCCGAGATCTTTCCCTCGGGTGTGTCCCGTCGATACACGCCGGACGGCGTTTTATTGACCGTCGGCGCGTCTCGACTCCATGACTCTCGCGCTCTCGGCCGACCTGCTGGCGGTCGTCGCCGTCGTCGTCACGGTCGCGGGCGCGGTGAACGGGGTCGCGGGGTTCGGATTCGCGGTGGTGGGCACGACCGTCCTCGCGACGACGCTCGACCCCGCGACCGCGGTCGCGTTCATGATCCTCCCGATGTTCGCGGTCAACGTCGCACTGGTCGGCGAGCTCTCCGCCGGGGAGCTTCGGACCTGCGGGCGGCGGTTCGCGCCCCTCCTCGTCTCCGCGCTCGTCGGGACGGTCGCCGGGATGGCGCTCATCGGCAGGCTCCCGGCGGCGCCGCTCCGCGGCCTCCTCGGGCTCGTCTCGCTCGGGTTCGTGGCCACCGCCCAGCGCGCCGTACCCCTCCCGACGGTGTCGCGTGCGAGGGACCGATGTTTCGTCGAGACGCCGCCCGCGATGGCGGGCGTCGGGGTCGCCTCGGGAGTCCTGTTCGGCGCCACGAACGTGGGTGTCCAGCTCGTCGCGTTCGTGCGGAGCTGTGACCTCTCCCACGGCCTCTTCGTCGGCGTCGTGGCGCTCGTGTTCGTCGGGATCAACGGCCTCCGCGTCGGCGCCGCCGCCGCGCTCGGGCTGTATCCCGACCTCGGGCTCGTCCTCGCGTCCGTCGTCGCCGCGATCCCCGCGCTCGCGGGCGTCACCGTCGGGACCCGCCTCCGCGACCGCGTGAGCGACCGGCTGCGTCGAGGGGTCGTCCTCGGGCTGCTTGCGGTCATCGGGCTCCGACTGGTCCTCGCCGGGGCCGGCGTCGTCTGAGCGACTACCGGCCCCTCGGCGCCGCCTCGAACCGGAGCGGTGTTACCGCGCCGTCACGTGTCTCGCGTCATGAACGACGGGAGCGACGCGGGCGACCGGGGAGCGTCGAACGACGGGCACGACCCGAACGCCGCCGACCCTGTCGACGCGGAAGCGCTCGACGAGCCGACCGAGTCGGACGAGGCAAGGCGGTCCGAGGACGCGTCCGATCTCGCCGCCGGTCTCGGCCCGTCGGCGTACGCGTCGTCGACGCCCGAGGGGGGGTCCCCGGACGGGTCGGCCGGCGACGCGGTCCGCGCGGTCGGCATCGGTCCGGGGGACTCCGCGTTCCTCGTTCCCCGTGCGGAGCGGGCGATCCGGGCGGCGGACGTCGTCGTCGGGTTCGAGACGGTCGTCGATCTCGTCCGCGACCGCACCGACGCGGAACTGCTGTCCTGCGGGTATCGTGACGAGGGCGAGACGCTGGCGACGTTCGCCGACCGCGTCGCCGACGGCGAGCGCGGCGTCGCGGTCCTGATGGGCGACCCGAACCACTCGGGCTACCAGTTCCTCGGCAGGGTCGAACGCGCCGTCGACGAGGCGACCGACGGCGGGCTCGGGGTCCGCGTCGTGCCCGGCGTCTCCTCGCTACAGGTCGCGGCGAGCAGGTGCCGGACGCCGATGGAGGACGCGACGTTCGTCACGCTTCACAAGCGCGGGGACCTCGCGGCCGACCTCGACCGGCTCCGTCGGGACGTCGGTGACCGCCACCTGCTCGTCCTCCCGCGTCCGTTCGACTGGATGCCGGGGGACGTCGCGGCCGACCTCCTGACACACGGGGGCAGGGCGGACGCGACCGCGCTCGTCTGCGAGCGGCTCACCCACGACGACGAGGCGATCACGCGGACGACGCTGGGGGGCCTCGCCGAGCATGCGGGCGGCGATGGCCCCGACGACTCCCCGTTCTCCGACCTCTCGGTGCTCGTCGTCAGGCGATGACGGGGCCGGCTGCCCCGGCGAGTCGCTACGGGTTAGTAACCGTTATACATCGGGTGACCCACACTCGAACCATGCAACGACGCGCTGTAGCCGTATACGTCGCGTTCTTCTTGCTCGTCGGGAGCGCGACCGGTGTGCTCGTCACGACGGCCCAGACTCCTGGGATCTCCTTCGAGAACCCGGACTACGACCTGTCGTCGGGTGACTCGTTCGAGGTCGACGGGAACGAATACACCGTCGCGGCCATCACCGAGACGGAGGAGGGCGGCGGCGGACACGGGGGAAGTGCCACGACGACGATCACCGCGACCGTCGAACGGAACCGGACCGTCCAGGAGTCCGAGTCGTGGGCGAACGGTTCGAGCGTCACGCTCGACGGCGGCGAGTGGACGGTCCGGATCGCGGGCGACGATCCCGACTCCTTCACGCTCGTCGAGGTGCTCGACCGGACGGCGATCCTCGAGGAGGACCCGAACGCCGACAACGAGACGATCGAGCGTGACGGCGAGGAGTACGTCGTCGTCAGCGAGAACGACGAGACGCGGCTCGTCCCGGCGACGGAGTACTTCCCCGAGCCGACGGAGCGCTCGTACGCGGTCGACGACGAGATCGAGTACGGCGACCGCACGGTGACCGTCGACTCCGTCTCGAGCGACGCGGCCGTGGTGGTCTGGATGACGACGGAGACGGTCTCGACGGAGATCGCTCAGAACTCGCGGGTGACGATCGGCGACACGGAGTTCGTCGCCCACCTCGAGGACACGTCGACGCTGACGCTGTCGACCGACTTCGAGTCGTTCGAGGCACAGCAGGCCGCGATCGACCGCCACGAGACGCGAAGCGACGGCCTGTGGCGCGTGATGATCGTCAGCCTCCTGTCGTCGGGACTGTTCCTCGCGATGGCGTTCATGCCCTCGCGGTACTGAGCCGGCCTCCGACCGACCTCATCGAACCGTTCTCCTCCCGCGTCGTTTCCGGCGGATCGACATCCACTAGCGCCCGGACCTGGTAGGGTGACCGTGAACTCCCTCGCCGAGACGGTGCGACAGCTCGCACCTCACTGGGGCGTCATGTTCGTCGCGATGCTTTCCGGGCTCGCCGTTGCGGAGCGCGTCGTCGTCGGCGTCCCGCTCTGGGGATCGCTGCTGGTCGTTCTCGTCGTCGCCGTCGGCTACCCGCCGGTCGTCCGCGCTCTCGGCGTCGCTCCCGAGGTGTGGGACCGGTAGCCTGGACGCGATCCGACCGCGCCCGCCGGCCGTCCGTGCTACTCCTCCTCGGGCGTCGCGTCGGCGGTCCGCTCGGGTTCGGTTCCGGGGCCGTACGCGCCGACGCCGACGCCGAGAGCGAACGAGACGACGGCCGAGACGGCTATCCACAGCAGTTCCGGGTGTTCGTGGCCGGTGTGTAACAGGATCTCCATGCCGTCCTCTCCTCGCGACGACGCTAAAACCCGTCCATTCGACCCGATAACATCCACGTCAGCCGATCACCGTCCGGTCTCTCCCTGCTTTATTCGGATGGACCGCCAAGGGATGGTATGACCGACGAGAGTGAGGTCCCGGTGACCGCGGAGCGACCCGACGCGCCGTTTCACACGACCGGCACCGACCACGTCACGATCTGGGGCAGCAACGAGGCGGACACGGTCGCGTTCTACCGCGACCTGCTGGGGATGCCGCTCGTCTTACGCCAGCCCAACCTCGACGACCCCTCACAGACGCACCTCTTCTTCGACACCGGCGACGGGCGGATCCTCACCGTCTTCGTGAGCGACGACCGCGCCTCCGCGCGCGGCCAGCGGCCGGGGACTGGCGCGGTCCATCACCTCTGTTTCAGCGTCGACCCCGACGAGTACGAGGACATCATGCGCGCGCTCGAGGACGCCGGCAAGGGATACAACGTCTTCGACCGCGGGATATTCCACTCCATCTACACCCAGGACAACAACGGGCTCGTGATCGAGCTCTCCTCCGACAAGTACGAGATCCCGGCCGACCGCAAGGGCGAGGTGCTCGCGACCGCCCAGCGGCTCCGCGAGGAGGACGGCGCGGACTTCGCACAGGACCGCCACATGGAGGCGGCCTTGGAGGAGCTCGGCCTGCCGGTGAACGAGTACGACCTTCCGGATGCCGACGCCGGAGTCGGCGTATGAGCCGGAAGAACCCGCACGCCGGCGACGATCCCCACGGCGACGAGGAGCTGGTTACGGCCGGAACGCCCCTCGCGGAGGCCGACGCGGCGGTCGTCCTCGTCCACGGCCGGGGCGCCACCGCCCGGAGCATCGTCGGGTTCGGCGAGGAGGTGTCGCCCGCGGACGGGGGCGTCGCGCTGCTCGCGCCGCAGGCGGCCGCGAACACCTGGTACCCGAACTCGTTTCTCGCGCCGGTCGCCGACAACGAGCCCGGACGGCGTTCGGGGCTGCGTGCCGTGGAGACCGCCGTCGAAACCGCGACGGACGCCGGGATCCCGACGGGGAGCGTCCTCGTCGCCGGGTTCTCACAGGGTGCGTGTCTCGCGAGCGAGTTCGTCGCGCGGAACCCCCGCGAGTACGGCGGGCTCGCGGTCCTGAGCGGCGGGCTGATCGGCGACTCGATCGCCGTCGACGACTACGTCGCGGACGCCCCCGACGACGCGCTCGCCGGAACGCCCGCCTTCCTCGGCTGTAGCGACGTCGATCCGCACATCCCCGAGGAGCGCGTCCACGAGACGGCCGCGGTGGTGGAGGCGCTCGGCGGCGACGTCGAGACGCGGATCTACGAGGGGATGGGCCACGGGATCAACGCGGACGAGACGGAGCACGTCTCGGCGATGGTCGCGGCGCTGGCGTAGCCGCCGCCGAGACGATCCCGCCGCGGGGACGGACCGTCGCCCTTCCGGCCCGGACCGTCACCCTCCCGGCCGGACCGCCCCGTTCCGTACCTTTTTCGCCGGCCGCGCCGACCTCGGGACGTGACGTTCAGCATCTGCGTTCGCGAGCGGTACACCGACGACGCGGGCGACGGGCAGGTCCGGTTCGGCGTGGCGGTCACCACGCGGCTGCCGGGCGTCGGCGCGCTGTGTCCGTTCGCCTCGGAACGCGGCGCGGTGGCGACGCAGTCGCACACCAACGTCGACCTCGGCCGCAAGGGGCTCGAGTACCTCGCGGACGGCCTCGCGGTCGAGGACGCGCTCGACGCGCTGTTGGCGGCCGACGAGGGACGCGAGCGCCGACAGCTCCACGGCGTCGACGCCGACGGAACGTTCGCCTTCTCCGGGGACGAGTGCGGCGAGCGGTTCGGCCACCGCGTCGGGCAGAACTACACCGTCGCGGGTAATCTCCTCGTCGGACCGGCCGTCCTCGAGGACGTCGCGGCCGCCTACGAGTCGACCGCACACGGCGAGGCCCCGCTCGCCGAGCGGCTGATCGACGCGCTCGCGGCGGGCCAGGACGCGGGCGGGGACAAACGGGAGGACCTTCCGGTCCAATCGGCGGCGGTGCTGGTCGAGCGGACCGAGGAGCCCGGCCGGCTCGGCCCCTTCCACGACGACCTCCGCGTCGACGCCACCGAGACGCCGATCGCCGACCTCCGCGAGACGTTCGAGGCCGCCGTCCGCGGCCACGAGGACGCGCTGGCGCGGTACGACGTCGACGAGTAGGCCGCCCGTTCCCCGCCGCCCGCAGGTCACGGCCGCAGCCGGGCGAGCACCGGCAGGTGATCCGAGGGGTACCGGCCACGGTCGTCGCGGTCCGCGAGCGTCGCGAACGCCTCGACCTCGATCCCCGACGAGACGAGCACGTGGTCGATCCGTCGGCCGTCGATCAGCCGCGAGAAGTCGGTGAGGCTCGTCCGCGGCCCGTGTCGGACGGCGGCGGCGGCCGCGTCGTCGAAGCGCCCGTCGCGGTCCTCGTCCGGCCCCCCGGCGGACCCGTCGCCCGTCCTCCCGGAAAGCGCGTCGTCCGTCCGCTCGGCGGACGCGCCGTCCGCCCCGCGGCCCGCTCCCGTCAGGATCCGATGGGGCTCCGACCCGGCCGTACAGTTGAAGTCGCCGACGAGAACTCGCGGCAGCCGCCCGCTCCCGTCCGTCGCCCCGTCGCGGGACGCGTCCCCGCTCCCGGCGCCTCCCGCGGCGAGGTCGGCGGTTCGTTCGCGGAGCAGCCGGGCGGACTCGCGCCGTGCCCGCGCGCCCACGTGGTCGAGATGCGTGTTGACGACGAGCAGCGCCGCGTCGGCGGGCGGGGCCGCCCCGTCGGTCTCCGCCCGCGGGCGGATCCGGGCCCAGGTGGCGATCCGCGGGTGTGCGGCGTCCCAGCCGACCGAGGGCTCCGCGGGTGTCTCCGAGAGCCAGAACGTGCCGTCGTCGACCGGCCGCCAGCGATCGGTCCGGACGCCGATCGGGCACCCCTCGCCGTCGCCGTCGCGCTTTCGACCCCGTCCGAGGAACTCGTACTCCGGAAGCCGCTCACGGAGGTCGGCCCGCTGGCGGGGCAGCGGCTCCTGGAAGCCGACGACGTCCGGCCGATGGAACCGGACCAGGTCGACGACCCCGTCCCTGCGGGCGTGCCAGGCGTCGTGGCCGTCGTGTCGGTTGTCGTAGCGGACGTTGTAGCTCAGGACCCGGATCCGACTCATCGTACGCGACCGCTTGTGACCGGTCCGACGTAAACCGCGCGGCGCGCGAGACCGGAGCGATCCGCCGGCGGGCGCCGCCGGGTCACTCGACGGTCTCCGCGTCGGCGCCCGGCGCGTTCCGCTTCACGCCCGTGACGGCCTCGACCGCGTTCGCGCGGGAGGCGTACCCCTGTCCGGAGTCGGCCACGACGTTGCCGTTGCGGTGGCGGAGCCGCCAGCGCCACTCCCCGGCGGCGTCCTCGTAGATCTCGAAGGCCGCGTTTCCGACCTCGAGCGCGTCGGCCTCGGGGGCGTACCCGCGGACGCCCTCGATCGCGTCCCTCGCCCCGCCCCGCGAGGCGTACCCGCCGCCGGAGTCGGCGATCACGTTGCCGTTGCGGTGGCGGAGCCGCCAGCGGAACTCCCCCGCGTTGTCCTCGTACAGCTCGAAGGTCGCCGTCGCCGCCCCGTCGTCGGTGGACTCGTCGTCGTCGGACCCGTCACCGGTTTCCCCGTCGTCCGGCTCCGCGTCGAGGTCCACGAGGTCGGCGTCGCCGACGTTCGACCGCACGCTCTCGAGCCCCTGACGGGCCTTCGACCGGCTGCTGTACCCCTGTCCCGAGTCGCCGAGGACGTTGCCGTTCTCGTGGATCAGCCGCCAGCGCCACTTCCCGCCCCTGTCCCGGTACACCTCGAAGGCCGCGGGGTCGACCCGGAGGTAGTCGGCGGCGGCGACGTGCTCGCGGACCCGCGAGAGCGCGCGCGTCGCGTTCGACTTCGAGGCGTACCCCTCGCCGGAGTCGCCGATGACGTTGCCGTTGCGGTGGCGGAGCCGCCAGCGCCACTCCGCCGCGGCGTCCTCGAACAGCTCGAAGGTCGCCCCGCTCTCGATCGTCTCGTCGTCGCTCGGGACGGCCACGTCCGGCTCGTCGGCGTCCGCGGGCTCGGGCCCCTCGTCGGCGGCGAGCGCCTCGGCCTCCTCGACCGGCGTGTCGATCCGCAACAGCCCCGCACCCAGCGCGTTCCGTCTGACGCTGTGGAGTCCCTTCTGGGCCTTCCCGCGGCTGCTGTACCCCTGTCCGGAGGTCGCGATCACGTTGCCGTTGCGGTGGCGGAGCCGCCAGCGCGGCTTCCCGCCCGCGTCCTCGAACAGTTCGAACCTGGCCTTGCTCTCGCGGAGCCCGGCGGTCTCGGCGCGCGCGGCCGCCGTTTCGGTCTCCCGATCGCTCACGTCGGCCTCCAGCTCCTCGACGCGCGTCTCGGCGGCGTCACGTTCCTCGCGAGCCGTCTCGAGCGCGTCGTGGGTCGTCTCGAGTTCCCCGCGAGCCGTCTCGAGCTCTCCACGAGTCGCTTCCAGTTCCTCGTGGGTCGTCTCGAGTTCCTCGTCGGTCGCTTCCAGCTCCGCGCGAGTCGTCTCGAGCTCCTCGCGAGTCGCCTCGAATTCCGCCGCCGTCTCCTCGCTTGCGGCCGCGGTGGCGGCCGTCTCGGCTCGCATCCGCTCGTAGTCCTCTCGGACGGGATCCGTCACCAGGGGAACGATCGTTCCCGCCAGCCCGATCACGACGATGCCGGCCGCGTACAGCGCGTTGGCGGTCGCGTTCCCCGTCGCTCGCGACCAGCCGTCGGGGAAGACCACGAAGAAGTAGGCGACGCCGGCGAGCGTCAACAGCCCGCCGAGCGTCCCGAGCGTCGTGGCCGACCGTCGCAGCGGGAACCGCACGATCGCTCCGAGCATGACGAGCGGCGGGGAGAGCGCGACGAGCGCGTACCCCACCGCTCGGGCCATCGTCCGCGGCGCGGTGACCGCGAAGACGAGCACGCCGAGCACGCCCACGAGCACGCCGAGCGAGAAGATCCAGTACCCCCGGACCTCGTCGCCGGTCGTCGGGGTTCCGATACGTCCCTCGTACAGTTCGGCCAACGGCCCGGTCGGCGTGTCGTCTGCCATGAGCCGGATATACACGTCCGGTGTGTTATACATGTGGGATGGTACCGTGTGCCTGGCGGTCGCCCGGCCGCACCCCCGACCCGTGCCGGGCGTTTTTAACCCGAACCGACCCTACCGTCGGTCGATGACGAGCTCGTCGACGCGACACGCGGATCCCGAGGAGAACCCCTACGTCGAGGAGCCCCCGACCGACTTCGAGCCGGTCGCGGAGCTGTCCCCCGAGGCGGCGGCGCGGCAGGCGTCGCTCCTGCGGTCGGCGATCCGCGAACACGACCACCGCTACTACGTCGACGCCGACCCGCTGATCGCGGACGCGACGTACGACCGGCTCTTCGAGCGGCTCCGCGAGCTGGAGGCGGCGTTCGATCTCCCGACGGAGAACTCCCCCACGGAGCGGGTCGGCGGCGAGCCGCTCGACGCGCTGGAGACGGTCGAGCACGTCGCGCCGATGCGCTCCATCGACAGCGCGAAGGAGGCGGACGCGGTCCGCGAGTTCGACGAGCGCGTCCGGCGGGGGGTCGCCGACGCGGGGTTCGACCCGGAGTCGGTGGAGTACGTCTGCGAGCCGAAGTTCGACGGCCTCTCGATCGAGGTCGTCTACGAGGACGGCGAATACGTCCGCGCCGCGACCCGCGGCGACGGGCGCGAGGGCGACGACGTGACCGAACAGGTCCGGACGATCCGGTCCGTCCCCGGCCGGCTCCGGGGCGACCCGCCGGCCCGGCTCGCGGTCCGCGGCGAGGTCTACATGCCCCGCGACGCCTTCGAGGCGTACAACGAGGAGCTGGCCGAGCGCGGCGAGGAGCCGTTCGCGAACCCGCGGAACGCGGCCGCCGGGACGCTCCGCCAGCTCGACCCCGCCGTCGTCGCCGGGCGCCCGCTCGACGTCTTCTTCTTCGACGTGCTGGCGTGGGACGCGAGCGGGAACGACGAGTCGGCCGCCGCCCGTCCGGACGACCACCGGGCGGAGTTCGACGCGTTCGACCGGTTCGGGCTTCGCCGGACGGACCGCGTGGAGTTGGTCGACGACGTCGAGGCCGCGATCGACTACCGCGACCGCCTCATGGCGGACCGAGACGACCTGAACTACGAGATCGACGGCGTCATGATCTCGGTGAACGACCGGGACGCCCGCGGGGCGCTCGGGTCGACGTCGCGGGCGCCGCGATGGGCGTTCGCCTACAAGTTCCCGCCCCGCACCGCGACGACGACGGTCGAGGGCGTCACGGTCCAGGTCGGCCGAACCGGCCGGCTCACGCCCGTCGCCGAGCTCGACCCGGTCGAGGTCGGCGGCGTCACCGTCTCGCGGGCGACGCTCCACAACCCCGCCGAGATCGAGGCGCTCGGCGTGAACGTCGGCGACCGGGTCCGGATCTACCGCGCCGGCGACGTGATCCCCTACGTTCCCGAGGTCGTCGAGAAACGCTCGGCGGGGACCTACGCGTTCCCCGAGACGTGTCCGGTCTGTGACGCGCCCGTCGAGCGAGACGGCCCGCTCGCGTTCTGTACCGGCGGGCTCGGCTGTCCGGCACAGCTGGAGCGCGCGGTCGAACACTGGGCGCGCCGCGACGCCCTCGACGTCGAGGGGCTCGGTCCCGAGCGCGTCGAGCGGCTTCGGGAGGCCGGCCTCGTCGAGTCGTTGCCGGACCTGTACGACCTCTCCGTCGCCGACCTCGCCGACCTGGAGGGGTGGGGCGAGACGAGCGCCGAGAACCTGATCGACGAGCTGGAGGCGAGCCGCGATCCGCCGCTCGACCGCTTCCTCGCCGGGCTCGGGATCCCGGAGGTGGGATCGACGACCGCGCGAGCGCTCGCGAGGACGTTCGGCGATCTCGACGCCCTGCTCGACGCCGACGAGGAGGCGCTCCGCGAGGTCGACGACGTGGGACCGGCGGTCGCGGCGTCGATCCGCGGCTTCCTCGACGCGCCGGAGAACCGGGCGGCGATCGAGGGACTTCGCGAGCGCGGCGTGGAGCCGCAGCCCGTGGAGGCTCCCGCCGGCGACGGCGCGCCTCTCGACGGCCTGACGTTCGTCTTCACCGGATCGCTCTCCGCGACCCGCGACGAGGCGCGGGCGCTCGTCGAGTCACACGGCGCGAACGCGACCTCGTCGGTCTCGGGGAACACGGACTACCTCGTCGCGGGGGAGAACCCCGGCCGGTCGAAACGGGCGGACGCCGACGCCGAGGACGTCCCCGTCCTCGCGGAGGCCGAGTTCGCCGACCTGTTGGCCGGCCACGGGATCGACTGGCCGCCGGCTGACGGGGCGTAGCGGCGCGGGTCGCTCGGCGTCGGCGTCGCGGCGAGCCGCAACCCTTTATCAAATGCCGCGGGAACGGACGGGTATGACCGCCATCGAGCTGCGCGGCGTGACGAAGGAGTTCCCGAGCGTCACGGCCGTGTCCGACCTCGACCTCACGGTCGAGGAGGGCGAGGTGTACGGCTTCCTCGGCCCCAACGGGGCCGGCAAGTCGACGACCATCGACATGGTGCTCGATCTCGTCCGGCCGACCGAGGGCACCGTGACGGTGCTCGGCCGCGACGCCACCGCCGACAGCGTCGCGATCCGCCGGCGCACCGGCGTCCTCCCCGACGGGTTCTCGGTGTACGACCGGCTCTCCGGGCGGCGACACGTCGAGTTCGCCATCGAGTCGAAGGAGGCCGACGCCGAGGCCGATCCCGTCCTCGAGCGCGTCGGCCTCCTCGAGGACGCCGACCGCAAGGCGGGCGGCTACTCCAAGGGGATGCGCCAGCGGCTCGCGCTGGCGATGGCGCTCGTCGGCGAGCCCGACCTGCTGATCCTCGACGAGCCCTCCTCCGGGCTCGACCCCGCCGGGGTAAAGGACATGCGCGAGATCGTCGCCGCGGAGGCGGCCCGCGGCGCGACCGTCTTCTTCTCCTCGCACGTGCTCGCCCAGGTCGAGGCCGTCTGCGACCGCGTCGGCATCCTCCGGGAGGGCGAACTCGTCGCGGAGGACTCCATCGAGGGGCTCCGCGAGGCCGTCGGCGACGGCGAGACGCTGGAGGTCGCCGTCGACGACGCGACCGACGCGGTCGTCGACGCGGTCCGCGCGGTCGAGGGCGTCTCGCGGGTCGAGGCGGACGGCGCCATGCTCCGCGTGAGCTGTGACCCCGGCGTGAAGACGCGGGTCATCGCCGCGGCCGAGGACGCCGGAGCCGTCGTCGACGACTTCCACACCGAGGAGGCGTCGCTCGAGGACCTCTTCCTCGCGTACACGGAGGGCGAGGCGGCCCCGACCGGACGGGAGGACGCGGCCACGGGAGAGGTGGACGCATGAGTCTCCTCGCGGTCGCGAACAAGGACTTCCAGGACACGGTCCGGTCGCGCGGGATGGCGCTGCTGGTGGCGCTGTTCTCGCTGCTCGTCGCCGTCTTCGCGTACGTCGTTCGTCCGCAGGGGCAGGCGGACCAGTTCGCGACCGAACTCCTCTTGAGCGCGTTCGTCGGGCCGGTCCTCGTCACGGGGTTGGTCCCGCTCGTGGGCGTCGTCGTCGGCTACAACGCGGTGAGCGGCGAGCGCGAGTCCGGCTCGCTGAAGCTGCTCCTCTCCCTCCCCCACTCGCGGGCCGACGTCGTCTTCGGGAAGGTGCTCGGCCGGGGCGCGGCCCTGGCGCTCGCGACGTTCGCCGGCTTCCTGTTGCCCGCGCTCGTGTTGCTCGTCATTCCGGTGACGTTCAACGCGGGATCGTTCCTCGGCTACACCGTCTTCGCGGCGGCGCTCGGGGTCGTGTTCGTCGCCATCGCGGTCGGCTGTTCGGCCGCGGTCGCGACCCGCCAGCGCGCGCTGATCGCCGGCGTCGGCGTCTACGCGCTCTTCGTGCTGCTGTGGGGACTGTTCACCGGCCGCGTGGTCGGCGCGTTCGCCGGGGCGATCGAGGCTCTGCCCGTCTCCGTGGCGCAGATCCGCACCTTCCTCGACGCCGCGAACCCGACGAGCGGGATCGAACTGCTCGCCAACGCGTTCCTTGGCGACCAGCTCCTCTCGGGCGATTCCCTCGACCAGCAGGTGTCCGCGGTCGCGATGTTGGTCTTCTGGACGCTCGCGCCGCCGCTCGCCGGACTGTTGAAGTTCGACCGCGACGACCTCTGAAGCCGTCGGCTCGCGACCTACCGCCGGCCGTCGGCACATCCCTCGTCCTTCCCGCACCGCACCCTTGATGCCCGACCGGCCCCTCCGCCGACGTGACACCGATGAACCGACGCCGACTCCTCTCGCTCGCCGGCCTCGCCGGAACCGGAACGCTCGCCGGCTGTGTGGGTCCCGACGGCTCGGGCGGCGACCCCGACGGAAACGGCGGCGCCGCGGGCGCCGACGCCGACGCCGCCGACGGCTCGGGCGCGGCGTTCGCGGTCGAGACCGTCGCGTCGGGCCTCTCGCACCCGTGGGCGATCGACTTCCTCCCCGACGGCGACCTCCTCGTCACGGAACGTCCCGGAACGCTGAACGTCGTCGATCCGGACTCCGGCGAGGTTCGGTCGGTCGACGGGACGCCGACGGTCGACGCCCGCGGACAGGGCGGACTCCTCGACGTCGCGCTCGGACCGACGGCTTCGGATCCCTGGGTGTACCTCACGTACTCGGCGGCGAACGGCGACGGCGACACGACGACCCACGTCGGCCGCGGTCGGCTCGACCCGGAGAGCGCCCGTCTCGAGGCGTTCGAGCGCCTCCACGTCGCGGAGCCGTTCGTCGACTCGACGGGGCACTACGGCTCGCGGATCGCCTTCGACGCCGACGGGCGACTGTACGTGACCGTCGGCGACCGCCAGTTCAAGGACTTCGGGCCGGACCACGTCGCCCAGGACCTCGGCGTCGAACTCGGCAAGACCCTCCGGCTCGAGGCGGACGGGTCGATCCCCGACGACAACCCGTTCGTCGACGACCCGGACGCGCGGGACGCGGTCTTCAGCTACGGCCACCGCAACGCGCAGGGGTTGACCGTCCACCCCGACACCGGCGACCTCTGGGAGAGCGAGTACGGCGAGCAGGACGGCGACGAGATCAACGTGCTCCGCGAGGGCGGCAACTACGGCTGGCCGGTCGCCGACGAGGGGTGTACCTACGGCTCCGGCGAGCCGATCGGCGTCTCCCACGACGACCGCGAGGACGTGATCGCGCCGGCGTACTCGTGGCCCTGCGGGAGCGGCGGCTTCCCGCCGGGCGGCATGACGTTCTGTACCGGGGCCGCGTTCCCCGAGTGGGAGGGCGACCTGTTCGTGGGCGGACTGGCCTCGCGCGCGCTCGCGCGACTGACGGTCGAGGGGCGGGAGGCGACCGGGATCGAGCGGCTGCTCGCGGATCGGGAGTGGCGGGTCCGCACCGTCGCGGAGCACCCGGACACGGGCCACCTCTACGTCGCGGTCGACGCCGGCGACGCCCCAATCGCGCGGCTGACGCCGGCGTGAGGGCGCAGACGATGGGCGTCGACGCGTCGCCCGTCGGCGAGGTCGACGTGCCCGCCCTCACTCCGTCGCCGTCTCGATCGCCGCCTCGAGGTCGGCGACGATGTCCGCGGGGTCCTCGATGCCGACGGAGAGCCGTACCATGTCGCCGGTGACGCCGGCGGCCGCCTGCTCCTCCTCCGTCAGCTGCTGGTGGGTCGTCGAGGCGGGGTGGATCACCAGGGTCTTCGCGTCGCCGACGTTCGCGAGCAGCGAGGCGAGATCCGTGTTCTCGACGGTCGCCTTCGCGGCCTCGAAGCCGGCCTCCAGCCCGAACGTGATCATGCCGCCGTAGCCGCCGTCGAGGTACTCGCTCGCCTCCGCGTGGGTCTCGTGGCTCTCCAGGCCGGGGTAGTTCACCCACGCCACGTCCGCGTGCTCCTCTAAGTACTCCGCGACGACCCCGGCGTTCTCGCAGTGCCGATCCATCCGCAGCGGGAGCGACTCGGTCTGCTGGAGCGTGTTCCACGCGTCGAAGGGCGACTGCTGGTTGCCGAGATCGCGCAGCCCGCGGGTGACGGCCGCGAAGGTGAACGCGGCGTCGCCGAACGCGTCGACGTAGTTGATCCCGTGGTAGGCGGGGTTGTCCTTCGCGATCTCCAGGAACTTCTCGGGGTACTCGCCCCACGGGAACGAGCCGCCGTCGACGAGGACGCCGCCGATGGTGGTCCCGTTGCCGGTGAGCCACTTCGTCGTCGACTCCCAGACGAGGTCCGCGCCGTGGTCGAGCGGCCGGCAGAGGTACGGCGTCGCGAACGTGTTGTCGACGAACAGCGGGACGCCGTGGTCGTGGGCGATCTCCGCGACCCGCTCGATGTCCGGCGTGACGAGCGACGGGTTGCCGATCGTCTCGAGGTGGACGTAGGCGGTGTCGTCGTCGATCGCCTCGGCGTACCCCTCGTAGTCGAGCGGGTCGACGAACCGCGTCGAGACCCCGCGGCGCTCGACGGAGTGGGTGAGGTAGGTGTAGGTGCCGCCGTACAGCGCCGAGGAGGTGACGACGTTGTCGCCGGCCGACGCCAGCATGAACGTCGCGAGGTCGAGCGCCGCCATCCCCGAGGAGGTGGCGATCGCGCCCACGCCGTTCTCGAGGGAGGCGATCCGCTCCTCCAACGCCGCGTTCGTCGGGTTCATGATCCGCGAGTAGACGTTGCCCGCCTCCTCCAGCGCGAACAGCCGCGCGGCGTGGTCGGCGTCGTCGAACTCGTAGGCGGTCGTCTGGTAGATCGGTGTCGCGCGCGCCCCGGTCGTCGGGTCCGGGGTCGATCCGGCGTGGACGCTTCGCGTGCGGAACTCGTGGTCGGGGTCCTCGTCGCTTGGCATGTACGTTCCTCCGTGCGCGATCCGGTTAAAGCCGATAGACGGTCACGGATGCTACCGGTAGCTCGGACGGGCCGCGACGTCCGGTGGACGCGAACCGTCCGCGAGCGGCGAGGTTGCGGGAGGCGTGAGGTGGGGCCGTGGGACGGTTGGGTGGGACTCAACGGGGCAGCCGTGCGGGGCTGGTGGTTTGAAGCAGTCAACCGCGCCAGCAACGATCCTCCTCCCCACCCCGCTCTCCCGCAACACGTGTGTCTACGAGCAGCCGAGACGCAACGGGGACCCCAGTGAACGGCGTCACCGAAGTGCGGGACTCGACGGACTCCCTCGTTCGAGCTTACACGAACGGGTTCGCGTCCTCGCCGAACCCGCTCCCGTACGCCTCGACGACCTCCGTAACGGTGACCTCGTACGCGTCGTACCACTCCGTCCACCGCCGTTTCGCGCGTTCGTGGTCCGCGTCCGCCCCGAACGACTTGAGGGCGTCCAACGACTCCCAGTAGTAGACGACGAGCACCTCCTCGGCGTCCGGCGCGTGCCAGGTCCGTTTGCCCAGGTACCCCTCCGTCCCCTCGGCCGCCGCCTGTATCGCGTCGTTCAACTCGTGGAACTCCGCGTCGTACTCGCCCGGAGCGAGGCGGAACGTCACCAGATACATCCGCCGTATCCACTCGGCCGCGCGACCAAGACGCTTCCCCACGGCGCGGGCGGCGACCACGTCGTCGATCCGGGGCCGCACCGCGGATCCCCACGCGTCGCCCGCTCCGTACGTCCCCGACCGCTTTCGTGCGAACTGTTAACGTCGTCGAACCGTAACCTCGGGTATGGGAACACAAGGTCCGCAGAGCGACCCTCCAGACCTCGGCGACCTGACGGGGCAGGTCCCCGACTCCGTCTGGCAGTACACGGCGCTGGCGTTCGCGCTGGTCGTCGGGTTCGCGGCGCTGAGCCAGAGTCTCACCCTCGGGGTCGGCGTGTTGGCGATCCTGGTCGCGCTCGTCACGCTCGCCAGCGCGGTCGAGATCGTCGACGCCTACGACAAGGAGGCGCTGACGGTGTTCGGCGAGTACCGGACGCTGCTCGAACCCGGCGTCCACCTCATCCCGCCGTTCGTCTCGCGGACGTACGCGTTCGACATGCGGACGCAGACGCTGGACGTGCCGCGCCAGGAGGCGATCACGCGTGACAACTCGCCGGTGACGGCGGACGCGGTCGTCTACATCAAGGTGATGGACGCGAAGAAGGCGTTCCTCGAGGTCGACGACTACAAGAA
>NZ_NHPJ01000122.1 GCF_002252985.1 Halorubrum halodurans
CCGCCGCGGTCGGCATCGAGCGGTTCGTGAGCGACGCCGACGGGATCGGCGGCCGGCTCCGCGAGCGCCCCGAGGACTTCCGAGTCACGGAGCTGGAGGCGTTCGATCCGGATCCCCTCGATGCCGACCGCGGCGGCTACCCCGAGCTCGTCGTCCGCGCCACGCTCCGGAACTGGGACACGAACGACTTCGCGCGCCGGATCTCCGACGCTTTGGGGATCAGCCGCGAGCGCGTCTCCTGGGCGGGCACGAAGGACAAACGCGCCGTGACGACCCAGCTGTTCACGCTGCGGGAGGTCGACCCCGAGGACCTTCCCGAGATCCGCGGCGTCGACGTCGAGCCGATCGGCCGAGCCGGCCGCCGGCTCTCCTTCGGCGACCTCGCCGGCAACGCCTTCGAGATCCGCGTCGCCGACGCGGTCCCGGACGCGGCGGAGCGAGTCGGAGCGATCGCCCGCGACCTCCGGGCGTTCGCGGGCGCGGACCCCGACGACCCGGACGCCCCCGTCGCGGTCCCCAACTACTTCGGGCAACAGCGGTTCGGGAGCGTCCGCCCGGTCACCCACCGCGTCGGGCTCGCGGTCGTCCGCGGCGACTTCCGTGAGGCGGTCCGGCTGTACGCGGGGAACCCCTCGCCGGCCGAGCCGGACGACACCCGCGCCGGCCGGCGGCGCGTCGACGACGCCTTCGGGGTCGCGGGCGGCGACGGGGAGGACGCCACGGGCGGCGGGGAGGGCGCTCCCGCCGCCGCGGACGACGACGCCTCCCGCGCCGCCGACGGCACCGGCGACGGCGACTGGGCGGCCTGTCTCGACGCGATGCCCCGGAAGCTCCGGTTCGAGCGCGGGATGCTCTCCCGGCTCGCCGAGCGCGGCGTCGACCCGGCCGCGCCGCCCGCGGACGACGACTGGCGGCACGCGCTCGAGGCGGTACCCTCGAACCTCCAGCGGCTCTTCGTCAACGCGGCCCAGTCGGTGTTGTTCAACCGGATCGTGAGCGAGCGGCTCGCCCGCGGGCTCCCCTTCGACCGCCCCGTCGCCGGCGACGTGGCGTGTTTCGCCGACCGCGATGCCCCCGACGAGCTGTACGCGCCCGACATCGACCGCGAACAGCGGGTGACCGACGGGCGGGTGGAGGTGATGGCGCGCCACTGCGCGCGCGGCCGGGCCTTCGTCACCGGGCCGCTCGTCGGCACCGGGACCGAACTCGCGGCGGGCAAGCCGGGCGAGATCGAGCGGGCGGTGCTCGCGGACGCGGGGGTCGAGCCCGCGGACTTCGACCTCCCCGGCGAGTTCGACTCGAGCGGCACCCGCCGGGCGATCCAGGTCCGGACTGACCTCGAGGTGACGTTCGAGGGGGGCGATCCCACCTTCGCGTTCGCGCTCCCGAGCGGGTCGTACGCGACCGTGTTGTTGCGCGAGTTCACGAAGGTCGACCCGCTGGAGCGGTAGCGGCTCGATCCCCGACGGGGTGGGGATCCGCGAACCCGCCGGAGGATGAGATCCACAACTGTGGATCATCATCGGCGATCACGGTCGAGAACCGGCACGACCCTGCGGTCCGTTCCGAGTCGTTTTTGTGCCGCCCCCGCGGATCGCGTCCATGACACGGATCGTCGTTTTGGACCTCCACGGCCAGTTCACCCACCTGGAGCGGCGCGCGCTCCGGGACATGGGCGTCGACACCGAGATCGTCGACGCGGACACGCCGCCCGCCGAGGTCGACGCGGACGGGGTCGTCCTCTCGGGCGGCCCCGACATGGACCGGATCGGCAGGGCCCGCGAGTACCTCGACCTCGAGATCCCCGTCCTCGGCATCTGTCTCGGGATGCAGGTGATCGCGGACGAGCGCGGCGGGCGCGTCGGCGGCGGCGACTACGGCGGCTACGCCGACGTCGACGTGGCGATCGTCGACGAGGACGACCCGCTCGTCGGGTCGCTCGCGCCCGACACCCGCGTGTGGGCCTCCCACGCCGACGAGGTGAAGGAGCTCCCGGAGGGGTTCGCCCACACCGCGACCTCCGACGTCTGCGGCATCGAGGCGATGTCGAACGTCGCGGAGGACCTGTACGGCGTCCAGTGGCATCCCGAGGTCGCCCACACCGAGGAGGGTGAGGCGGTCTTCGAGAACTTCGTCGCGATCTGCGAGTCGGCGTAGCGGGTTCCCGCTCCCCGGTCTCGCCTCCTCCGGCGCCGACCCCTCGACGGAGGACGATCGGCGGCGGGGTCGGTCCCCGTGCCGAAACCTTGTTGTCCTCACCCGGAGACCGGACCGTCGATGAACGACGAGCACGGCCTCCGCTCCCGATTCGGGGTTTCAGCGCCGTCGGCGGCGGGCCTCGGCCTGGCCTCGTCGGGGTTCGTCGGGCTGATGGGCATCATCACCGCGGAACTCCTCTACCCGAACTACTCGACGAGACGGGACATCAGCGATCTGGGATCGACGCGTCCACCCGACCCGGTGATCCACGAGCCGTCGGCGACCGTGTTCAACGCGACGATGCTCGTGACCGGACTGGTCGTGGTGCTCTCCGCGTACCTCCTCTACCGCGTCGCCGACCGACGCGGGTTCCCGGTCGCGCTCGGCGTCTTCGGACTCGGCGCGTTCGGCGTCGGGGTGTTTCCGGGGAACGTGACGCCGTGGCACGGCCTGTTCGCGCTGCTCACGTTCTTCAGCGGCGGCATCACGGTGGTGCTCTCCTCGCGGGTCGTCTCCAGGCCGTTCTCCCTGCTGTGTGGGTTCCTCGGCGGTACGTCCCTGACCCTTCTCGTCAGCGTCTTCTTCTACGGACTGGTCGTCCGCGGCCCCCACCCGCTCGAGTTCCTCGGTGGCGGCGGCATCGAGCGCTGGGTGGTCTATCCGCTCGTCCTCTGGCTCCTCGCGTTCGGCGGCTACCTGATGGCGGACTCCCGCGACTCCGACGACGCGATCCTCGACTGACGAGCGGTTGCGGACGGCGTCCCGCCCGCGGACGGTGTCGCTCGCCGATCCCGCCCGAGCGGAAGCCGGAGAGATTTTCATCCGCGGGCGAATATCGCGAACCCGTGACCGCGACACAGGGACGGCTCGCCGGGCTCTCCAAGTTCATCTTCCGTGCGCCGCGCTGGCCGCGAACGCTCGCGTTCGCCGTACTCCTCGGCGGGCTCACGGGGATCGCCGTCTTCGACTCCGCCTCCACGATGGGGTCGACGTACCCCGTGTTGCTCGTCGGCCAGGACGCCTGGCAGGGGATCGTCTTCCTCGGCGCGCCGACGGTCGTCGCCGCGCTCACGACCACCACGGTCGACCGCGCGCTCGGCGGAAGCCTCACGTACAACCGCTCGGCGCTTTTAGCGCTCCTGTGTGAGCTGTTCGTCGTCGTCGTCCTCGTCGTCGCCGGCGTCTTCGCCGCCGTCCTCGGGCTCTCCCAGCGGTTCGTCTTCGACGCGCTCGTCGTCGCGCTCGCGTCGATCTTCGCCCTCAGACTGCTCGCCGTCCTCGCCGTTTCACGGGTCTCCGTCCCCGCCGCCAGCGTCCCCGCGCTGGTCCAGACCGCCGTCGCCGCGGCCCTGCTCTTCGTGTACGGCGGGACCGCCCGCCTCCTCATCGACGGAGGATCCGCCTACGAGGCGTACGTCGTGTTCCTTTCGCGGACCGACCACGGACCGCCCGTCTTCGACGCGGTGACGCTCGACCACTTCCTGCTTCTGGGCGCGCTCTGTCTGCTCTACGCCGTCGCGGTCTGGGGGTTCCTCGTCGCGGTCGAGCGCCCGTGGCGGCGCGCGCTCGACGTCTCGGTGCTGGATTTCATCCGCGGGTTCATCGGCTACGCCGCCGAGGAGTCCCGCGACCTCGAGGAGTTCTTCGAGCGGCTCGGCCAGGAGGCGGTCGTCCCCGTCTCGGCGCTGTCGTTCCGGGTGATCGAGGGAGACGACGCCGGTACGGGGGGTGACGGTACGGAGACCGACGCGGCCGGCGACGATCCCGACGCGACCGTCGCCGACGGCGGCCGGGTGGATCCGGCCCGCCTCGGCGCGGAGAAGGCCCGGTTCGTGCTGCCGATGATCCACCCCGGCCCGCTCGGCGAGATCGGCGGCGGCGACCTCCCGCGTCGGGTGGCGCTCTCGGCCGAGGGGATCGGCTTCCCGCCGCACGCGACCGCGGGCCACGACTTCAACCTCGTCTCCGAGAGCGAGGTCGACTGCGTCATCGACGCCGCCGACCGCGCGCTCGCGGACGCGACGTTCCGCCGGGAGGGGACGGTCCCGCTCTCGGTCGAGGCCGGCGAGTCGTCGGTGCTGGCCCAGCGGTTCGGCGACGCCGCGCTCGCGGTCTCGACGTTCGCGCCGGGGTCGGCCGACGACGTCGACTTCGCCGTCGGCCAGTCCGCCAGAGCGGAGTTCCGGTCCGGCGGGGCGGAGGACGTCCTCCTCGTCGACGGCCACAACTGCCACACGGGACTCTCGGGGGCGGACCTGGGCCACGTCACGCCCGGCTCGGAGCGCTCCTACGACCTGTACAAGGCCGCCGGCTCCGCCGGCAGGGCGACCGCCGACGCCGATCGCGGCCGGACGGAGCTCGGCGTCGCCTGGGAGCCGACCGACTGGACGCCCGAGGAGGGGATCGGCCCGCTCGGCGTCCGTGTCGCGGTCACCCGCGTCGCCGGCGTCGAGGCCGCCTACGTGCTCATCGACGGCAACAACATGGTGCCGGGCCTGCGCGAGGACCTGCTCGCGGCCGTCCGCGAGGCGACCGGGATCGACCGCGCCGAGGTCATGACCACCGACAACCACGTCGTCAACCGGACCCGCGCGGACAACCGGGTCGGGGAGGAGATCGACGCCGACCGGCTCGCGGAGACGGTCGCGTCGCTCGCGGTCGACGCGCGGGAGGACCTCGAACCCGTCGCGGTCGGCGGGGGAACCGAACACGCGACGGTGACCGTCTTCGGCAACGACCGCACCGAAACCCTCGCGACGCAGGCCAACGCCGCGATATCGCTCGGTGCGGCGCTGGCGGCGGCGGTGACGCTGTTCGCCATGTCGGTGAGCGTGCTGCTGTTCTTCCTGACGTGAGCGGCGGGACGGCGCTCCCGCTTTCGGTCGAAAACGACGAACGGGTCGAACGCCGCCCCGTTCTCTACTCTCCGAACAGCTCGTCGACGGCCTCGCCCGCGGCCTCGGTCGCCGCCTCGGCGACCGCCTCCGGGTCGGGGTCGTCGGGGCCGTCGGGCGCGTTCAGGTAGACGTCGACGTCGAGGACGCCGTCCTCGAAGGTGACCGTGACGTCGAGGTCGGTCACGGCCGACTGGTCGTATCGGCGGAAGACGACGCCCTCGGCCGCCTCGGCGGCGGTCCGGACGACCTCCTCGTCGGCGGGGTCGCCGGCGGGAGGGCCGTCGGCCGGATCGTCGTCGGCCGGATCGTCGTCGGTCGGTCGCTCGCTCGACGCGTCCTCGCTCATCGGTCTCTACGCGCCGCCCGCGCCCGGACCGCCGGGGCCCATCGGGCCGCCGCCGGCGCCGCCCTGGAGCATCTGCTGGAGCTCGCCCTGGAGGTCGTCGAACTGCTCTTGAACGCGCTCCTCCTGTTTCTCGAGCTGCTCGACGCGGACCTCGAGCGAATCGACCTTGTTCTCGAGGTCGTCGTAGGCGGAGTCGTAGTCGGTCTCGACGAGCACCTCGCCGATCTCGCGGTACATTCCGGCGTCCTCGTCGACGTCCTCTAAGGCGTCGAGCGCCGTCTTCGACTCGTTGAGCGCGGTCTTCGCCTGCTCCTTCTGTTCCGCGACCTGCTGTGCGGTCTCTTGAAGCTCCTGAAGCTCCTCGATCTTCTCCTGTGCCTCGGGCGGCATGTTCCCTTGCATGGGCGGACCGAGGCGGTCCGGACGGAAAAACCCCCGACTTCTCCGACGAGAGCGAGCGGTCCCGAAAATCGACGGGAGAGCGACCATATCGGGCGAACCGTCCTCTCGCTCGCCGTACCGTCCGCGGCGAGCGCGGGTCATCGATCCCGGCTCACGCCCTCGGCGACCGCGACCAGCCGCGACCAGCTCGTGATCCCCGCGCGCAGCGCGACGAGGTCGGTGGCGGTCACGCGGACGCGGACGACGGAACCGTCCCGCGAGACGGTCGCGCTCGACCGGGACTCGTCGAGCTCGCCGACCTCGGGCGCGAGCGCGTCGGCGACGATCCGGGCGCGCCGCTCGTCGGGGTACTCGAAGGAGAGAAGCGTTCCGTGGTCGCGGTCGGTCACGGCGGGGTCCGGTTACTCGACGTCGACTTCCTTGACGTCGCCGCCGCGCTCCTTCAGGAGGACGCGGTGGCCGCAGTAGGGACAGCGGACGCCGCCGTACTCGTCGAGCGTGACGTCGCGCTTACAGCGGGAACACTTGTAACTCATTATTCCTCGTCGGCGAGCGCGGCGCGGATGGAGCGGCGGACGGTCCGGCCGCCGGGGGTCTCGGGACGGTAGGCCCCGCCGGTGAACGTCTCGCCGGTCTCCTCGTTCACCCAGATGCCGGTGCCGACGCGCTTGACGTCGTCGCCGTCGACCGTCGCGTTCTGCATCTCTCCCTCGATGTCCTTGACCCGCTTTCTGGCGACGCGGCCGTAGCGGGCCCCGAATCGGCCCGCGCTGCCGGTGCTTCGTGCCTTGTCCTCAGCCATAGTGTGCCTGGATACCGCCAGCGTGGGTAAAAAGGCTACGAGTCGGCCACGGCCGTGCGCCTCCGTGGCGTATCCGTTCGCTTTCCGTTCCTCGGTTTCGTTGAATTCCTGTTTCTCGGATGCGTTCTCGAAGGAACCGTCGTTCACTGGCAGGGCTTCGTCGATCGAGTGGCGACGGAGTGAGTAGAAGAGTCGTTGCTAGCGCGGTGAACACCGCCAAAGCCCCAGTCGCGAGGACTTGGGGGCCTCGTTGCGCGCTTCAGTCGTTCGCTCTGCTCACTCCTTCCAGTGCTTACGTCGGCCGCCGTCGTCCTCGCGACTGCCCCTTT
>NZ_NHPJ01000064.1 GCF_002252985.1 Halorubrum halodurans
CGCTGGTCGGGCTCCTCACGGGTTTCGTGTTACTGATGGCGCTCGTCGGCGCGTACCTCATCCGGTCGAAGGATCCCGACGCCTGACGGCCGACGACCTCACTTCTCGACCGGCTCTCCCGCCCCGGCACCGGGGGTGCCGGGGCGGGAGAGCCGGTCGAGAAGTGAGGTCGTCGGCCGTCAGGCGTCGGGATCCTTCGACCGGATGAGGTACGCGCCGACGAGCGCCATCAGTAACACGAAACCCGTGAGGAGCCCGACCAGCGCGAGCGCGCCGGATTCGGGGAGCGAGGAGCCGTCGAACGTGACGCCGATGGCGACCAGTCCGGCGACGAACACCATCGCAGCCGCGAGCGAGACGGTGATCTGTCGACGCAGCTCCGCATCGATTTCCNNCGGCCGCCGCGGCGTCGACGATCCTCGGCCGACGCCCGACACGTTAACTCCGGCGGGACCGTAGGTGAGCGCGAGCCGAGCCCCGGCGACGACCATGACTCACGAACGGATCCCGCCCGCGTCGGCCCCGGTCGACGAGCGCGGCGGCGGCGATGCGGACCGCGCCCGTGACCGGCGGGACCGCGGGGACCGCGAGGTCTCGGACCGCGCCCGTGACGCCGCCGACGCGGACCGCGAGGACGGGCGGTCCGAACGGGCGAAACGCGAGCCGATGACGGTGCGTCCCCTCCGGGACCGACGGTACGTCGTCGAGACCGAGGGTGGGACCTACGTCGTCGCGCTCGACGCCGGGACCTGTAGCTGCCCGGACCACGAGATCCGCGGGGAGCGGTGTAAGCACCTGCGGCGGGTCGCCATCGAGGTGACTGAGGGGCGGCTCCCCGCCCCGGACGAGCGCGTCGGCGTCTGTGCGGTCTGCGGGGTCGAGACGTTCGTCCCGTTCGCGGCGTCGGGGCCGCGGCTGTGTGCGCGACACGGCTTCGAGCGCGGCGACGCCGTCTCCGACCGCGAGACGGGGGAGCTCCTCGTCGTCACCCGCGTCACGGACCGTCGCGCCGACGAGTACCGGACCGACGAGGGGCGGGCGATCGAGGCGTACCCGACCAACGCGGCCTACGGCGCGCACGAACCCGTCGTCGAGGCGGTGTACGCGGAGTCGCTCGGACCCGCCCACGGGATCGACGACGCCAGGCGGTACGGCTTTCCGGCCTCGCGGCTGGTGCCGGTCGACGTCGATCGCGAGGAGTGAGGAGAGAGGAGACGGCGTCGTTGCCGGCGCGGTGATCGTCTCCGATCCCCGGCCGCTCGTCGATACGTAGTTGAGGCCACGTCGGGGAACGCCGCCAAAGCCCCGGCCGCTCGGTCATACGTCGTTGCTGGCGCGGTGAACACGGCCAAAGCCCCAGCCGTGAGGACCTCCGAAAGACGTTCCTGCTCGCTTCGCTGCGCAGGCTGCGACTTTCGTGGTCCCGCTCGCTCACGCTCGCGGGACTCGCGCGACTCGCCGTGCTCCTCACTCGGTCGCCGCTCTCCCTCGTTGCGGTGATTGCGTCGTCGTGCTTCGCCCTCACGGCAGCGAGGCGCTCCGCGCCTCCCGCAGCCGGCGGCGTTGCCGCCGGCGACTGCCCCGTTGAGTCCCACCCCGCACAGCACCGCAACCGCACCTCACCTCTCCCCAGCCTCGTCGCTCGCTTCGCTCGCGACATCCCTCGCACGAGTCGTTCGCGGCCCGCCGGGCCGCTCACGGCGCGCGCCACCGTGGTCCGCCGAGGTAATTTACAACACGTCGAGGGCGTCCTCGACCGACATGTGGCCGTCCCGGACGGCCTCGAGGACCTCGCGGCGCTCCTCGTCCGGGTCGGTCGCGACCTCCTCGAGGGTCACCTTCTCCGTCTCGCCGACGAACTCGGGGAAGTCCGTCCCCTCGGCGAGCGCTTTCTCCTTTTTCACGCGATAGGAGCCGGCGTCGGTCGTGTACAGGTCGCCGGGATGGAAGAAGTACCAGTCCTCGCGGTCGAACCGGACCGCGATGCGCGCCTTCGCGCCGAAGTTGCGGGCGAAGAAGAGCAGCGCCTCCACCTCCTCGCCGGAGAGGTAGATCGGGTCGCCGGCGCTGGACTTCGCCTCGATCGCGTAGAAGGTGTCGCCGTTCCCCGCGAGCACGTCCGGAAGCTCCCGCTCGGTCGCGGAGCCGCTGGCCGGCGCGCGCATCACGGCGAAGCCCGCGTCGTCAAGCGCGTTGACGAGCTCACGCTCGCGGCGGTCGCCCTTACGGTTCGCCGACACGGTCGCGGTCACCCCGGTGAGTCACGTCGATCGGTACTGGAGAGGAGCCTAAAAGGCCGACGGGTCGACGGCGGACGTCGGGACACGCGTCGGGATTTATACCCTCGCGACGCGTACATTGTGGTATGATAACACGCGTGCTCGTGGCGATGGACGGCTCCGACGTCGCCGAACGGGCCCTCCGGTACGCGCTCGACGTCCACGGGGACGCGGAGATCGTGGTCCTCCACGTCACCGGGGAGCCCTCCTCGATGATGGGCGAGGCCGCGGGGATGGCGCTCGCCGAGGACCTCGAGGGCGAGATGCGCGACCAGGCCGAGGAGGTGATCGACCGGGCACGGGAGATCGCGGCCGCGTACGACGCGACGGTCGACGTCGAGGTGGCGGTCGGGCGACCCGGCAAACGGATCGTCGAGCGCGCCGAGGAGTTCGACACGGTGGTGGTGGGGACCCACGACGGGTCGCTCGTCGACCGGCTGCTCGTCGGCAACGTCGCCCAGACCGTCTTCCGCGGGTCGCCGGTGTCGGTGACGGTGGTGCGCTAGGGCGGACGGCCCGCCGCGAGCCGATCCCCGACCCCTTCGATCCGATCCCGAACACGTTCGCCCGGTGGGACAGGGTCCCGCGGCGACGACCGTACGGTATGAGCGAGACCGACGCCGCCGAGCGCGACGCCACCGTCACCGACGCCGACGACCCCGCCACCGCCAACGACGTCGCCGATGACCCCGACACCGATCGCGACGACGACCTCCCCGCGTTCCTCAGGGAGGACCACGCGGGCTCGTGGTCGGCGAACCTCGAACGCGACCGGTACGCGGACGACAGGGAGTCGCTCGTCGACCACGCCCTCCGCGCGGTGGCGCGGACGGATCCGGCCCACCACGTGAACCTCGTCACGCATCCCGAACACGGGGATCCGGAGCCGTACCTCGGCGACCGGCTTCGGGAGGAGTTCCCCGAGGCGACCGCGGCGGTCGTCGACCAGTGCGGCTGTGGTGGGTACGTCTACCGGGTGGAGCCGTAGCGACCCGGCGGCGGCCCACGCGTCGCGGCGCCGTCAGTCCACGAACTCGACGCCGGTGATCTCGAAGCGCGCGCCGCCCTCGGCTCCCTCGACGGCCCGGATCTCCCACCCGTGGGCCTCGACCACCTGTCTGACGATGCTGAGCCCGAACCCGGTGCCGCCCTCGTCGGTGGAGTACCCCGGATCGAACACGTCCTCGCGGGCGTCCGGGGGGATGCCGACGCCGTCGTCCTCGACGTAGAACCCGGTCCCGTCCGGCAGCTCGCCGACGGTGATCGTCACGGCGCCGCCGTCGCCCGAACCGTCGTGTTCCACGCCGTCGCCGGACGCGGTCCGGCTGCCCGTGGAACCATGTTCCACGCCGTTCCGGAGGAGGTTCTCGAAGAGCTGCTGGAGGCGGGTCCGGTCCGCCCGAACCGTCCGGTCGACATCGACGTGGAGCCGGGCGCCGGACGGCCGATCGACGTGATCCCAGCAGCCCTCGAGCAGGTCGACGAGGGGGACGGGCTCGAGGTCGCCGACCGCCTCGCCCTCGCGGGCCAGCATGAGAAGGTCCTGTATCAGCTCGTTCATGCGGTCGTGCGCGCTCGCCACGTCCTCCAGGTGCTCGCTTTCACACTCCTCCTCGACGAGTCGGAGCCGTCCCTCGGCGACGGTGAGCGGGTTCCGGAGGTCGTGGCTCACCACGTCGGCGAACTCCTGGAGGCGCTCGTTCTGGCGTTTGAGTTCGTCGCGGCTGCGCCGGAGTTCCCGTTCGCGCTCGCGCTCGTCCAGCGCGGTCTCGGCCGCGGTCGAGAGGATCCGCGCGAGGAACTCGTCGGTCGAGTCGAAGGCGTTCGGCGTCGTTTCGCCGATCGAGAGGGTGCCGTGCTCGCCCATCGGCAGGAGCAGCAGGCTCCGCAGACCCGTCCCCTGGTCGACCGCGTCCGGTTCCGCCTCGATGTCGTCGTACACGCGGACCTCGCCGGCCTCGTAGGCCGCCCAGTTGAGGCTTCCCGAATCGGGGTAGAACACCTCGCGTTCCGAGACGACGTCGGAGACGGCCTCCGAGGTGGCCGCCGGAACGAGCCCGTCCTCCTGGGCGTCGTAGAGCCGGACCACGGCGACCGAGAAGCCGAGGATCCCCTCGACGGCCTCGATCACGCGGTCGGCGACGTCCACCCTCGAGCCGGCGCGGATCAGCTCGCGGGTCGCGTCGTGGAGGCGCTCGAGGCGGTTCTCGCGCGTTCGAAGCGTCTCCTCGCGGGCGACGCGGTCGAGCGCCGCCTCGAGGTAGTTCGCCAGGATCTCGACGAGGAGCACGTCGGTCTCGGTAAAGTCGTTCGGCTCCGACGAGGAGATGACGAAGACGCCGTGGTCGCCGATGGGGTGGAGCACGACGCTCCCGGCCGGCGTCTCCTCGGTGACCCGAGACGAGGCGGAGACGTCCCGGAGGTGAACCGACTCCGAGCCGCGGAACGCCTCCCAGACGAGGTGCGCGCGGGACCCCGGCGGCGCGGAGCGGTCGTAACTGGGCAGCTCGTCGAACAGCTCGGGGACCCCCTCGGCGAACGCCGACAGCTCGAGCCGGGTGCCCTCGTCGTTCAGGAGGTGAACGCCCGTCAGCGACGCGCCGATGATCTCGTCGGCGGCCTCCGTCGCCAGCCGCGTCGTCTCCTCGACGGTCCGCGTGTAGTTGAGCTTCCGGGTCCGCTCCCGCAGCTCCTCGAGCTTCCGCTCCCGCCGTCTCCGCTCGGCGACGTTCCGGCTGCTCGCCAGGAACCGCTTCTCGCCGTCGATGTCGAAGCGCCTGAGGTGGACCCTGACGGGGAACCGCGACCCGTCCCGTCGCACGAACTCGCTTTCGAGCTCCACGCGGTCGTCGCGGTCCATCCCTGCCCAGATGGCTCGGGCGTCCGCCGGATCGAGACGGGCGTCGAGCTCCCAGACCTTCATCCCGACCAGCGTCGTCTCGTCGTAGCCCGTCTCCGCGCACAGTCGGGGGTTCGCGTCGAGGATCGTCCCCTCGTCGTCGTGGACGTCGATCATGTCGGGAGAGTTCTCGAAGAGCGCCTCGAGCCGGGTCGTGGTCCGCTCGAGCCGCCGTTCGCGCTCCTTCCGGTCGGTGATGTCGGTGATGAACCCCTCGAGCGTCTCGAGGCCGCCGCCGTCGTCGTGAACGGCGCGTCCGCGCTCCCAGAGCCACTTCGTCGCGCCGTCCTTGGTGTGGATCCGGTAGGTGACCTCGTAGGTGCCGTCCGCCTCGATCGCCGTCTGGACGGCTGTCCAGGCGTCCTCGCGGTCGTCCGGGTGGATCACCTCCTCGCCCCAGACCACCTCGTTTCGCTCCAGCGTCTCGGCCGTGTAGCCGGTGAGCGACTCGACTTCGCCCTCGACGGTCTCCATCGGCCACTCCGGGGCGTTCCGGCACCGGTATATCATCCCCGGAAGGTTCTCGATGAGCGTCTCGAGACGGCGGGTACGCTCCGCCAGCAGCTCGCGGGCCCGGTCGGCCTCGACCGCGTTGCGGATCCGGTTCGCGAGGAGGGCGTACTGTTCGCTCCCGCCACGTTTCTGGAGATAGTCCGTGACGCCGGCGGAGATCGCCTCGCTCGCGACCTCCTCCGACCCCTTCCCGGTAAAGAGGACGAAGGGGAGGTCGGGGTGGTCCTCGCGGACGGCCCGGAGGAACTCGATCCCGTCGCGGCCGGGCATGTCGTAGTCGGAGACGACGCAGTCGATCTCGACGTCGGCCAGCGCGCGCAGTCCCGCCTCGGCGTCGTGCTCGGTTCGGACCTCGATCCGGTCGTCTTCGCGTTCGAGGAACTCCGCGATCAGCTCCGCGAGACCCGGATCGTCGTCGACGTGGAGGACGCGGATCGCCTCGTGGGTCCCGCTCATATACGTGAGAACCTACCAACACGCAGTGAAAAGTGTTTGTGACGCCGTCCCGAGGCGACTCCGCGGGCCGACGGGACTACTGCCGGTATCGGTCCGGGACGTACCGCGACAGCCGCTCGGGGGCGTATCCGAAGACGGTCGGCGCGATCGAGGCGAGCCGCCGACGGAGCGCGACGTACGCGACGCCGACGCCGAGCGCGGCCGCCGCGACGAGCCGGAAGGGTCCGTCGAGGACGACGAGAAGCGGGAGCGACAGCCCGGCGAGGAGCGTCAGGTCCCCCGGCGAACCGTCGTACCGGATCCAGCGTTTCGGTCGTCGCCAGCGGCCGCGGACGTGGTCGTACACCGCGCGCTCGGAGGTCCCCTCCCAAGGACGCAGCTCGAGCCCGCCGCCGTAGCGGTCCATCCGACAGTGGACCGTCGCGCCGAGCAGGAACGCGGCGAAGAGGACCGTCGCGGGGAGGGTCACGAGCGACGCGGCGACGACCGCCGGAGCCGCGAGGAGGGCGTACACGGTGGGGTAGTGAAGCGTTCGACGGTGGCCCGCGTACAGGTCGAGGTCGGGC
This sequence comes from Halorubrum halodurans, assembly GCF_002252985.1. Classification (GTDB taxonomy): domain Archaea; phylum Halobacteriota; class Halobacteria; order Halobacteriales; family Haloferacaceae; genus Halorubrum; species Halorubrum halodurans. The sequence goes on from NZ_NHPJ01000064.1 coordinate 6,714, forward strand.
GCGACGCTCCCGGCGAGCGCGCCGGCGAGCGCCGCTGGAGCGATCTCGGGCGCGATGGAGACGAGCGGTGCCGCTATCGCCAGGCCCACCATCGCGTGTGTCGGGAGCATCATGGATCGGTCGGGACGGAGTGGTCGTACGCGGCGTCGACGTTTATACTCGCTGGAGGACTGTGAACGAGGACCACGGTTCGCGTCGACGGAGCCACCACGACAGTTTTAGAACGCTACGTGCCCTCCGGCACGTATGGTCTCGACCGGCGACACCGCACCGACGTTCACCGCGACGTACAAGGGATCCGACCACGAGACGTTCGATCTCGAGGAGCACCTCGGCGACGGGCCGGTCGTCCTCGCCTTCTTCCCCGGCGCGTTCACGCCCCCGTGCAGCAACGAGATGGTGGCGCTTCAGGAGCGGTACGACGACTTCGAGGCGGCCGGGGCGACCCTGTTCGGGATCAGCGCCGACTCGGCGTTCTCGCTCGGCGCCTTCGCCGACGAGCACGACCTCGCGTTCGACCTCGTGAGCGACATGGACGGCGACACGATCGAGGCGTACGGCCTCTCGATGGATCTGCCCGAGCTCGGGCTCTACGACGTCGCCGACCGGGCGGTGTACGTCCTCGACGACGAGGGTACCGTGACGTACGCCTGGGTCGCCGACGACCCGACGAACGAACCCGACTACGACGCGCTGCTCGAGGCCGTCGACGCGGCCTGACGCGGGCGAGTCCCCGGTCTCTCTGCTCGTGTACCGGCGGGCGTTCCCGACACGCTTTTTTCGTCGCGCGGAGAGACGGAGCCGAATGAGTTCGCGAACCCCGCAAGGAACCGAGGACCGACCGGACCCCGTACGGCTCCGGGCGCTCCGTCGGCCGCTCGCCGTCTGGGCGCTCATGGCGGTCCTCGCCGTCCTCAACGGTGGGTTCAGGGAGGTCGTGCTCGTGTCGCGGCTCGGTCATCGCGCCGCGCACCTCCTCAGTACCGCCCTGCTCGTCGCCGCGATCCTCCTCGTCGCGTACGGCTTCGTCCGGTCGACGTCGGTCGACTACCGCCGGACCGAGCTGGCGGCCGTGGGCGTCTGCTGGACCGTCCTGACCGTCGGCTTCGAGTTCCTCGTCGGGTACGTCGAGGGGACGCCCGTCTCGGTGACGCTCGGACAGTACGACGTGCTCGGGGGACAGGTGTGGATCGCCGTCCCGGTGGCCCTCCTCGCCGCGCCGCTGCTGTTCGGCCACGTCCTTCGGCGCTGATAACGGGAGCCGATGCGGCCGACGGCCGGACCGACCGCCTCCAGGACGCGGGGGACGGAGCGACACTGCTTTCACGGTGGTTTTCGTGAGAAGAACGGATGGCGGCTCCAGACTCCTCCGACGATCCCTCGCGGCCGGCGCGAGACACGGTCGAATCGCTCTACGGCGGGACGCTCGACGTGCTGATGACGGGGATCGCGATCATCGTTCCCCTCGTGATCACGCTGTACGTGCTGACGATCGCCCTCGAGTTCATCACCGGCGCGTTGACCCCCTTCATCGGGGTGCTCAGGTGGTTCGGCGTCATCGCGTGGTTCAGGGAGACCGACCTCGTCTCCGTGCTGATCGAGTTACACGTCTACGGCTACGTCATCGACTTCTTCACGGAGCTCGTCGCCGTCGGCGTCCTGCTGGGGATCGTCGTCGTCGTCGGGTCGATCGGCCGCCACCGGTACGGCGAACGGGCGATAGACGTCGTCGACCTCGTGCTCGCGTCGATCCCCGGCATCGGGACCGTCTACAAGAGTTTCCGGCGGATGGGCGACGTGATGCTCGACAACGAGGCCGAGAACTTCCAGGAGATAAAGCTCGTCCAGTGTTTCGGCGAGGACGTCCACGTCATCGGCTTCGAGACGAGCACGTCGCCGGCGACGGTCGCCGAGGCGGCCGGCCACGACGAGATGGTCACGCTGTTCATCCCGCTCGCGCCGAACCCCGTCACGGGTGGCTTCCTGACGCACGTCCCCCGCGACCGCGTCATGGACGTGGACATGTCCATCGAGGAGGGCGTCCGAAGCATCCTCACGAGCGGCGTCGCGAGCGGGGAGCGCGCCGACGAGGGCACCCCCGTCACCATGGGCGACCTGGAGAAGGTCACCGACATCGACCGCCTCCAGGACGCGATCGGGACCGACGACGCGGACGACGAGGGGACGTAAGTCGACTCGAGAAGCCGGAATGCCGCCTCCCCGATTTGAACGGGGGACAGCTCGATCTTCAGTCGAGTGCTCTCCCAGTCTGAGCTAAGGCGGCTCGCATTTCGACCAAGGCCGAATCGAGACAAAAGGATTTCGAAAGACGGCGGTCGCTCGGGGACGGGACCGCGGCGGCACGACGCGGACCCCGAAGGGTGACGACGGCAGGCTGCGCCGGCACCGACCTCGTCGGCGCCGGAGCGCGTCGGAGCCGCCGGTCGGACGAACGACTATGTGTCCCGGTACCGAACCGCTCGGACCGATGGCACCGAACGGGACTGACGACGCCGAGCAGGAGCCCAGGGCGTGGTGGCGGCGGCCGGTCGAGGCGGTCGTCGCCGCGGGGCGGTGGATCGCCGACACCTTCCGCGGGTACGCAGGGATGCGCGAGCTGAAGCGAAAGCGGCGGTAGGGGCGTCTCGAACGCGGCGACGACACGAGGCGGCGGTCCCGCCGTACCGGCTCGCCACGTCCTCCATCTCGCCCGTCGGGAGCTCGAACGCCGCCTCGTCCTCGGTCATCTCCGTCGAGTCGTGGCGGCTGCGATCGGGTTCGACGAGCACCTGCGAGGTGGGGAAGCCGACGGCGGACGCCGGCGCCGCCGTGGTGACGACCGCCGCGAGCGCCCGGTTGCCGAGCCGGAGCCGACGGGCGTCCCGCGTGGCTCCGGGTTCGGAGCCGCGCCGGCGATCACTCGGACTCGGAGGCGCCGCCGGGGCGATGGTTCACGACCTCGATGTCGAACACGAGCGTCCTTCCGGCGAGTTCGTGGTTGAAATCGACCTCGACGCTCTCCTCCCGAACCGCGACCACGTCGCCGTGGAGTCCGTTCCGTGCGTGGACGTGAAGCCCGACTTCGGCGTCGGCGTCAACCATCGCCTCGAACGGCTCCCGGTCGTACTCCCGGACCCGGTCGTCGCGACTCTCCCCGTACGCGGCCGCCGGCGGGACCGCCACCGTGGCGTCCTCCCCGACCGTCATCCCGCGGACCGCGTCGTCGAGTCCCTCGATCACCTCGCCCTCGCCGACGGTGAAGGCGAGGGCCCCGTAGTCGTCGGAGTCCCGGTCCTCCGCCGCGGCGAGGCCGGTCTCGGCAGCGACGGCGTACTTCGAGGTTCCGAACACCGTGCCGTCCTCGAACCGTCCGACGTACTCGATCGCGACCCGGTCGCCCGGCTCGATGGTCATGCGATCCGGTGTGGCATCGACCGGCAATACGCTGTCGGGTCGGCACCACGTGAGCGCCGTCCCCCCGTTTGAAGTACGTCCGTTCGAAGTGTCGGACCGATGACCGCCAACCTCACCGCCCGACAGCAGCGGGCACTGGACATGGCCGACGCCGCGCCGGCGGACGCCACCGACGACAACCTCGACGCCCTGTTGGAACTGACCCGCCACGACGACTCGGCCGTGCGGGCCGACGCGGCACAGGGAGTCGAGATGGTCGCCAAGGAGCACCCCGACCTCGTCGCCGATCGACTCCCCGACGTGATCGGACTGCTCCACAACCCGAGCGTGGACGTCCGGACGTTCGGTCAGGACGTCGTCGGGATCCTCGGCAGCGAACGGCCCGGACTGCTTGCGGGGACCACGGCGGTTCGGCACCTCGCACAGGGGCTGACCGACGAGAACGAGTTCGTGCGGGCGGGCGCAGCCACGCGGCTCGGCATCGTCGGGGAGGCCGCGCCGGACCTGCTCTCGGACGCGGCGGTCCTCGACGCTCTCGTGGCGAAGGCCGAGGGGGACACGTACACCGAGGCTCGGGCGCAGGCGGTGGAGTCGCTCGAAGCGGCCGCGAACGCGGACCCCTCGCTGATCGACGACCGGACGGTCGAACGGCTCCGAACGGTGATCGAGCGGGACGACGTCGGCGGACGGGTCGAGACCGCGGTCGAAGGGATCGAGACGGCGTGGCGGAACCGCGCTGCGAGCGCCGGCGACGGAGCCGGGACGGAGTTCTGCCCGGCCTGCGGCGCGGAACTCGACGCCGACCCCGTCCCGAACTTCTGTCGGAACTGCGGCCAGGAACTGTGAGTGCCGAGCGGCGATGCCCGCGCCCCTACTGACCGACGGTGTGACCGGACGACACCGCCGACGGCAGCGACGCGCCCTCGCGACGCGACCGAGCCTTGCTCGGACCGGGACTCACACTCCGGGCTTCGGAGGACGTCCGCGACGTGGAGGACACGATCGGGCCCGCCGAGTCCGCCGGCGTCCCGATGCCCGACCTCGCGGCTCCGTTCGCGTCGCTCCTCGAGTCGAATCCGGACGGTTGCCACTCTCGGCTCGTCGCGTCCGTACCCCGAACGAGAGTGGGACCGCCCGGATTCGAACCGGGGTCACGGGCACCCAAGGCCCGAAGTATACCAGGCTAACCCACGGTCCCTCGCCTCTCACTACCGGCATGAGCCGCTAAAGCGTTTCGTTCGTCGGTTCGGTCTCACTCCTCGTCGTCGTACAGTTCGAGGTCGGCGACGAGGTCGTAGGGATCGGTCCCCCTCCGGACCGCGTCGAGGATCCGGAACGCCTCGTCGGGCGCGAGGAAGTGCCGACAGATCGCCCGGCCGAGCGGGGTCGGCGAGAAGCCGTCGATGAACTCCCACTCTAAGAGCTTCCCGACCGCGTGTTTCGTCGGCACGTCGCCGATCATCCGGTCGTTGAGCCGCTTGGCCCGCTTGCCCGCGACGACGACGTTCGCGAGGGTCTCCTCGACCGCGGCCGTCTCGTCGTAGTGGGTCGCCACGTCCTCCATCTCGCCTTTGAGCAGGGTGAACGCGACCTCGTCCTCGGTCCGATCCATCGAGTTGTGGTAGACCGCGTCCGGCTCGACGAGGAGGTACACCCGGCCGCGGTCGTGGTAGTCCGGCCGCCCGGCCCGGCCGAGCATCTGGGAGAACTCCTGGACGGAGAGCCACTCGATCCCCATCGCGAGCGTGTCGAAGACCACCTGCGAGGCGGGAAAGTCGACCCCGGCCGCGAGCGCCGCGGTGGTGACGACCGCCGACAGCTCCTGGTTCCCGAACATGCGCTCGACCTTCTTCCGGCGGCCGTAGTCGAGCCCGGCGTGGTACGGCGCGGAGTCGTACCGCAGCTTCCGGCTGATCTCGTGACAGCGCCGCCGGGAGTTCGTGAAGATGATCGTCTGGCCGCGGTACCCCTTCGAGGACTTCGTGTCGAACTCGCGTTTCACGAGCTTGTCGGCGATGTCGGCCTTCTCGCGGCCGTCCGCGAAGGTGACGTGGCGCTCGATGGGAACGGGGCGCTCCTCGAACTCGATCAGCGTCGCCCGCAGCCGCTCGGCGAGCCACTCGGGGTTGCCGACGGTCGCGGAGAGGTAGACGAACTGCGTGCCGTCGTATCCCTCGTGACGTTCCATGCGATCCTCGCTGTAGTGCTTGAGCCGGGATATCAGCCCGTCGAGCCGGTGGCCGCGCTCGCCCTCCTTCAGGGTGTGGACCTCGTCGATGACGACGGTCCCCACGTCGCCGAGGTCCTTCCCGGTCCGGAGCGCGTGGTCGATCCCCTCGTAGGTGCCGACGATCACGTCGGCGTTCGGGTCGAAGCGGTTGCCGTCGTCGGCGATCCGCGAGGAGCCGACGCGGATCGAGACGTCCAGCACGTCGCCGTAGCGGTCCTCGAAGTCCTCGTGTTTCTGGTTGGCGAGCGCGACGAGCGGGACCAAAAAGAGGAGTTTCCCGTCGCCCTTCAGCGCCCGGTCGATCCCGGCCAGCTCGCCGACGAGCGTCTTGCCCGTCGCGGTCGCGCTCACGACGAGCTGGTCGTCGCCGTCGAGGAGCCCGTTCCGCACGGAGAGGCTCTGGACGGGCAACAGCTCCTCGAAGCGATCCTGGACGTGGTCGGCCAGCGCCGGATGGAGGTCGAGCTCGTCGGTCCGCACCGGCGAGACGTCCTCGACGGTCGCGGACACCTCGTCGTACTTCGTGAGGTCGGGATCGAGCCCGCCCTGAAGCAGGTTGACGATCCGGTCGAGGTCCTTCGAGTCGTACAGCAGCTCCTCGAGCCGCTCCTCCGCCGCGCCGGTGAACTCGCCTTTGTACGACAGCTCGCGCTCGAGTTCGCGGCGGGCGCAGTCCCGACAGATGTGCTCGCCGTTGTGTTCGATCGCGGTGTCTTCCGTGATCGGGCCGTAGCGGCCGTCGTTCGCACAGCGCCGGCAGGTCCGAACCGTCATCGCCTCGAGCTGGTAGCCGTCGAGCATCTCCCGGAGGCGCTCGCGGCGCTCGGGGGAGGTCTGCTCCGAGATCCGGATGCGGGAGGCCGCGCGGGCGAGGTCGACGAACTCGTCGGGGGAGCGGGGGTGGTCCTCGCCGTCCCGGAGGACGCGGAACTTTCCGGGACGCGGGCCCGCGGACGTCTCCTTCAGCTCCAGGCGACCGCGAAGCACCCGGCTCCCGTCCCGGTTCGCGACCACGGTGTAGTCGCTCCGCGCCTCGTGGAGGAACAGCGTCCCGACCTCGGCCAACTGCTTTGACACTGTCCGTCCGTACGCGAGGCGGGTATTTCAGCGGTTCGTCTCGGAAGCCGCCGCTCCGGATCGGAGACGGCGGACGAGACGGCGGGGGTAGGGAGGGTACGGGACGGGAGGAGAACCGAACGGGGACGGGACGGAGCCGACGTGTGGATCGGGAACCCGCCGTCTACGCGACGAGCAGCTCCTCGCCGCGCTCGACCGTGATCCGGCACGGCGGCGAGAGCTTGTTGTACGCGCGGCGGAACGCCTCCTTGACGGCGGACGCCTGGTCGACGTCACAGTAGGCGGTGAAGACCACGTCGTCCTTGTTCAGTCGCGCGGCGGTGCCGACGGGCTTGCCGAACGCCTGACGCATGCCGTCGGAGACGCGGTCCGCGCCCGCGCCGGTCGCCTGCTTGTTCTCGCGGATGACCTGGTGGGGGAACTTGCGGAGGGTCATCTTGTAGGTGCCCTCGCCGAGCTCCTTGATCAGGTGGCGGTTCGCCGACAGGCGCGCGCTCTCGAGCGAGCCGTGGCGGATCTGGAGCTCCTCCTCGACGCGGAGGCTGATCTCGACGGGGTAGTCCTCGGGCTCCGAGGAGAGGTCGCCCATGTTGTGCTGGGCGATCTTCGAGCCGGGGATGCCCGTGATGTACTCGCGGCGGGTGTACGACGGCTTGTCGATCGTCCGGTACATAGAGGCGGGTTTGTCGGACATGGTTACTTGTCCGATGTAGCCCCCGCTGCGTCGATAAAGCCTTCGATACCGTGGCGGAGCCGGCGAGGACGCCGGGAGACGTCGCACGTGCGGGGGCGAGCCGCCTCACTCCTCCGGGGTCGGCTCGAGCGCGACGTGATCGAACCCCCGATCCGCGAGCCGCTCCGCGGCCCGATCGGTGACCGAGGGCGCGACGAGCACGCCGCGGACTTCGGGTTCGGCGGCGTCGCCGTCGCCGTCGGCGTCGCCATCGGCATCGGCGTCGAGGGAGTTCCCGTCGACCCCCACCTCCTCGCGGAGCGCCCGCACGTACCGGGCGAGCTGCCCGACCGCGTCGGGGCCGACCCGCCGGCGTTTCAGCTCCACGACGACCGGATTGCCGTCGGCGTCGACGCCGAACACGTCCATCGGGCCGGCGCTGGACGGGCGCTCCGTCTCGCGCGGCTCGAAGCCCGCCTCGATCAGGTCCGGGCGTTCGAGGATCCGGGTGCGGAGGTCCTCCTCGCTGCCGTGGAGGTCCAGATCGCGTCCGCCGGTGACCGGCATCGCCGACAGCTGGTGGACGTCCGAGAAGCGGACGGTGAGGGTTTCGTCGGGGGTGGTCCTGGTGGAGACCACGCGGAGCCGCCCCTCCCGGACCGCGGCGCGGTGTTCGGAGCCCGGCGGCTGCCAGTTGACCGGCTGGCGGCCCTCGTCGGTGTGGACGAGGGCGGCCCCGTCGGGTTTCAACAGGAGGAGCCGGTCGCCGGCAGCGAGGTCGGAGGCGGCACGGCCCTCGTAGGAGACCGTACAGCGGCCGAAGAGGCTCACCAGGTTCCCACGCTCGAAGGCGTTTTCGAGCTCCCAGAGCGCCTCGCGATGGCTCGGGTCGTGGAGGCTCGTGACCGTCACTACCCCCCATACGCGTTTGGCGTTCAAAAAGGGCGCGAGGAGGACGTGGATCCCGGCGAGAGTGTTTGCGAAGCGGGATCCGGATGAGAATCCGAAGGGATTGTCGTTAGAGACGGGACCGCCAAAGCCCCAGCCGCTCGGATCTACGCAGTTGCTGGCGCGGTGAACACGGCCAAAGCCCCAGCCGTGAGGGCGAAGCACGACGACGCAAGCACCGCAACGAGGGAGAGCAGCGACCGAGTGAGGAGCACAGCGAGTCGCGCGAGCCCCCACGGCAGCGAGGCGCTCCGCGCCTCCCGCAGCCGGCGGTTCCGCCGCCGGCGACTGCCCCTTCGAGTCCCGCACCGCTCCGCACAGCACCTCACGCCTCCCCAGCCTCGTCAGTCGCCTCCGCTTCGCTCCGGCGACTGACTCCCTCGCGGGCTCCTCACGGCCGCCCGTGGCGGCCGCTCGGAGGCGCGCCACCGCGCCTATCTATAAAACGCCACGCACGGTAACATCGCCCAAAACGTCCGAGAGACGGCTTACGTCCCGTGCTCCCAGCTCCCCATGTACTCGCGCTGCTCCGCGGAGAGCGAGTCGTGGTCGACGCCCTCCGCCGCGAGCTTGATCTCGGCGACCTCGCGGTCGAGGTCGTCGGGGACGTCGTGGACGCCGGCCTCGTAGTCGTCGGCGTTCTCGACGAGTTCGCGGACGACCACGGCCTGAACGCCGAAGCTCTGGTCCATGACCTCGACCGGGTGGCCCAGGGCGATGGGGGCGGCGAGGTTGACGAGCCGCCCCTCGGCGAGCACGTTGAGCACGCGCCCGTCGGGCAGTTCGTATCCCTCGACGCCGTCGCGGGCCTCGAAGCGGTCGACCGCGAGGTCGTCGAGCTCCTCGAGGTTGATCTCCACGTCGAAGTGGCCGGCGTTGGCCAGCAGGACGCCGTCGTTCATGACCTCGAAGTGCTCGCGGGTGATCACGTCGCGGTTGCCGGTGGTCGTGACGAACACGTCGCCCGTCTTCGCGGCCTCCGCCATCGGCATCACGTCGTACCCCTCCATGTGGGCCTCCAGGGCCTTGCGCGGGTCGACCTCGCAGACGATCACGTTGGCGTTCTGACCCGCCGCCTTCTTCGCGACGCCCTTGCCGCAGTAGCCGAACCCGCCGACGACGACGTCCTTGCCGGCAAACGAGAGGTTCGTCGTCATCGCGATGGTCGCGAGCGAGGACTCGCCGGTGCCGTGGACGTTGTCGAAGAGCCGCTTCATCGGCGTGTCGTTCACGGCGAAGACGGGATAGTGGAGCTCGCCGTCGTCGTCCATCGCGCGCAGGCGGTGGACCCCGGTCGTGGTCTCCTCGGCGCCGCCGAGGATGGAGTCGATCAGGGCGGGGTACTCCTCGTGGACGAGCTTCACCATGTCCATCCCGTCGTCGACGGTGATGGTGGGCTCGTGGGCGAGACACGCGTGCATCGCGTCGTAGTACCCCTCGTCGTCGACGCCGCGGACCGCGTAGGAGGTGATCGCCTCGTGGTCGTTCAGCGCCGCGGAGACGTCGTCGTGCGTCGACAGCGGGTTACAGCCGGTGATGGCGACCTCCGCGCCGCCGTCGGCCAGCAGCTCGACGAGGTTCGCCGTCTTCGCCTCGACGTGCATCGCCATCGCGACCGTCTCGCCCGCCAGGGGCTGTTCCGTCTCGAACTCCTCGCGGAGCGCGTTCAGGATCGGCATGTGCTGGAGCGCCCAGTCCATCTTGCGACGCCCCTCCTCGCGGGCCGTCTCGGGGTCCGAAAGGTGCTCCGTGACCGGCGGATACGTCTGCTCGCTCATGAGATTCGCTTCGCTCACCGCACACTAAACGATGCCGACACCGGGTCGCGGTCGAGAGAAGTGATCGCCTTCGGTCGCCGATCGATCCTCAACTACGGCTGGTTCCCGTTCCCGTTGCCGGGAGCGTTCCCCGGTCCGTTGCCGTTTCCGGGGTCGTCGTCGTCCTCGTTCTCCTCGGCGTCGTCCTCTTCACCGTCGTCCGCGTCGTCTTCCGACTCGTCGTCCTCTTCGATTTCGTCGTCCTCCGCATCGTCCTCTTCGGTCTCGTCGTCTTCCGATTCATCGTCCTCCTCGTCCTCCGTCTCGTCCTCTTCGGCGTCGTCCTCCTCGGTCTCGTCGTCTTCCGACTCGTCATCGTCCGCGTCCTCTTCGGATTCCTCCTCCGACTCGTCGTCGTCCGCGTCGTCATCGGGACCGGCGTGTGCCGGCGGACCGCGCTCGCCGTCCTCGTCCCCGCCGGCGTGGTCCGGCGCGTTGCCGGGGGCGTCGCTCTCGTTTCCGTCGTCATCGTCCGCCTCGTCCGGGTCCTCGGGGCCGCCCGCGTGGTCGGGCGCGTTGCCGGGGTTGTTCTCCGTCACGAAGTCGGAGACCGCGCCGCCGATGCCGCCGTCACGGTCCTCGAGGTTCGAGATGAACTCGCGGACCAGCTGGCCGAACGGCCGCTCGTCGACCTCGTCGCCGGCGGTCAGGTCCACGGTCGTCGTGGCCGCCTCGTTCTCGAACGTCGCGGTCACCTCGACGGTGACGTTCTCCTCGGGAGCAGGCAGCTCCACCGTCCCGTTCTCGTCGGTGGTGTAGTTCCCCTCGCCGACGTAGGTCGCGTTGGCGTCGTCCGCGGCGTCGTTCGTCGCGTTCTCCCCGTCCACGGTCGTGACGTTCACCGAGGCGTTCTCGACCGCCGTGTCGTCGTCGGTCACCGTGACGACCGGCTCGTCGTCGGCGTCGTCGACCTCCACCTCGAGCCCGTCGGGCGCGTCGAGGTGAGCGAGCGTCGACCCGGTCGCGTCGCCGTCGGTGGCGGTCACCTCGATCCCCACGTCCTCCTCGGGCGCGGGGAGCGAGACCGTCCCGTTCTCGTCGGTTTCGTACTCGCCCGTCCCCGCGTACGAGGCGTTCGCCTCGTCGTCCGCGACGCTCACGATCACCGTCCCGTTCTCGACCGCCGTGTCGTTCTCGGTCACCGTGACCGTCGGTTCGCCGTCGGCGTCCTCGACTGTCACGCCGAGGGACTCCTCGGCGGCCGCGACGCCGGTCACCGCGCCGACCGCGACGACCGCGATCAACAGCAGGCCTATCGTGCGTTGGCTCATGTCCGGTCGGGTCGTGACGCTGACTTCGCTTAAGCGGGGAACTCCGTTAAGCCCGATTAACCCGGATTGTAGTCGGGTTAAGCCGGCTCTCCGGGGCGTACAGGGATCGGGAACGATCGCGGGCGGTTCGAGCGGAGCGTCGGGAGGATCTCCCCCCGATCGCGGCTCGTCCGCGACTCGCCCGCGACTCGCCTGCGGTCCGGCTCGGCTCGACCCGTCCGGTCGGACGGGCGTGGCCGCGGTCACGCGTCCGCGGCGGTCGCCGGGCGTCGGGACCGGCCCAGCGCCAGTCCCGCGAACGCCACGACCGCCAGCTGGACGCCGACGCTGACGGTCGATCCGACCAGCCTGACCGCCGCGATCGCCCGCTGCTCGGGGCCGAGCCAGAGGAGTATTCCGGCGGTCACGACGAGGTACGCGACCGCGGCGACGCCGCCGGTCGCGAGCACGAGCGTCCCGTCGCCGCGGTCGCCCTCTCTCCCCCGGCCGACCCGGTAGGCGACGCCGAGGAGCAGCCCGTAGACGAGCACGAACGAGACGAACCGACTGCCGGCGATGTAGACGGAGAGGGCGGAGGGAGACGGGATCTCGAGGGACAGTTCGATCAGGATCGGGGGGAGCCGGCGTGTCACGCCGATCGCGGCCGCGACGACGGCCGCGACCGCAGGGGGGAGGAGGGCTCGATTCATGCGCCGATCCCGATCCGGTGGCGTGTTGAACGTTATGGTCGGGCGGGTCTCGGAGGATCCGGCTACGTCCCGGCGTCGGGTGTCAGTACGCGTCCGGGCTCCCGTACGTCTCGGGGTCGACTCGGTACGCCGGCTCCGCGCCGCGGAGGTATCGCCGGACCTCCTCGGCCGCCTTGCGTCGCACCTCGCGTTTCGACTCCTCCGAGTACCACGCGATGTGCGGGGTGACGACGACATCGTCGCGGCCGGTAAGCCGGTCGTCCGCCGGCGGCTCGGCCGGGAGGACGTCCAGCCCGGCGCTCCGGACCGTCCCGTCCTCCAAGGCGTCGACGAGCGCGTCCGCGTCGACGACCTCGCCGCGCGCCGTGTTCACGAGGATCGTTCCCGGCTCGGCGTCGTCGCGCTCGCGCATGGTGTCGAAGGCGTCCGCGTCGAACATCTCCCGCGTCTCCGGCGTCAGCGGGGTGTGGACGGAGATCACGTCGCTCTCGCGGAGGAGGTCCGCGAAGCCCGTGGGGTCGGCACCGAGGTCCCGGATCGCCGCGTCGGGCACGTACGGGTCGTGGACGACGACGTCCCCGAACTGTGGGGCCGCCTTCCGCACCGTTCGGCTCCCGATCCGCCCGCAGCCGACGACGCCGACGGTCAGTTCCTCGGGGCGCCGGAGCGGCGCGCTGATCTGCCAGTCCCAGCCGCCGGCCGCGGTGTCGGCGCTCGCGGCGGGGATCCCGCGGACGAGCGACGCACAGAGCCCGATCGCGTGCGCGGACACCTCGTCGGTGCCGTAGTCCGGGACGTTCGAGACGGCCACGCCGGTGGCGTCGGCCGCCGCGAGGTCGACGTTGTCGACGCCGACGCCGGCGCGGACGACCGCCCGGAGGCGCGAACAGCCCTCCAGGACCGCGGCGGTCATCGGCGTCCCCGCGTCGACGACGATCGCGTCCGGGTTCGCCTCGATCACCGCCTCCGGCGACCGCAGCGGGTCCTGTCTCAGAGTCACGTCGTCGCCGAAGACCTCGCGTTCGGTCGCGAGGCTCGTGAGTTTCGTGTCGCTGATCACGACTCGGGGTCGGTCGCGCTCGTCGTCGCCGTCGGCGTCGCCGGGTCCGGTCATCGATCCGGGGTACCGCCGACGGGACCATAATACCCCGACTCGGCGTCGGTGACGACGGCGGCTCGTACACGGGAAACGGGACGGTGGCGCGCCGGTGAGCGCCCGAAGGGCGCGAACCGCCCGCGAGGGACGCGGCGACTGACAGGAGCCGCAGCGAGGCGCGCGCGTCCTCGCGACTGGGGCTTGGGAGATGCTCACCGCGCCGGCAACGACGTAGACCCGAACCCCTGGGGCTTTGAAACCGTTCGCCGAATTCCGATATCGTGCTCCGTACAGCAACCATCGGAGCGTTACCAACGCTCACGTCCGGAGATCGATCGAGTCGGTCCGTCGGATCCCTCCCGATCGATCCCCGCCAACAGCGTTATTCCCGCCGAACGCCTACCGGGTCCACCGACAGTGTCCACCCACCACACCTCCACCGACGACGCGGACCCGCGCCCGAAGGCGGTGCTGTTCTGCCCCGACTGCGGCCACGAGAGCGGCCTCCCCGGCGACTGGATCGTCGACGAGGATCCCGGACGGACCACCCACACGTGCCCGGCCTGTGACGCGACGGTCGAGGAGCGCCGTCGACCGGAGCCGATGCTCGCGCCCTGACCGGCGACGACGGACGGGATCGCGGCCGCGCTCGCCGACTATCTCCCTCCTCGTGTTCTCGCGTGCGGATCGTTCCCGGACGACGAACGATCGGTTCCGGCCCGACCGTCACGGACGACCGTGTGGTTTCGGTCGGGTTCGGAACCCCTCCGAAACGGTTTTGCCGGCCCCTGACGGACGGTCGATATGCCAACGGATCCTGACACGGGATACGACCCGTCGCTGGGTCGGAAGTTCGTGTTCGTCACGGGCGGGGTGATGTCCGGGCTGGGCAAGGGGATCACCGCCGCCAGCACCGGCCGACTCCTCTCGAACGCCGGCTTCGACGTGACCGCGGTGAAGGTGGACCCCTACCTCAACGTCGACGCCGGGACGATGAACCCGTACGAGCACGGCGAGGTGTACGTCCTCAAGGACGGCGGCGAGGTCGACCTGGACCTGGGTAACTACGAGCGCTTCCTCGGCACCGACATGACGTTCGACCACAACGTCACCACGGGGAAGACCTACCAGCACGTCATCGAGCGCGAGCGCGCCGGCGACTACCTCGGCAAGACCGTCCAGATCATTCCCCACGTCACCGACGACATCAAGCGGCGCATCCGCGAGGCCGCCGAGGGGAGCGACGTCTGTCTGATCGAGATCGGCGGGACCGTCGGCGACATCGAGTCGATGCCGTTCCTCGAGGCGCTCCGGCAGTTCGCCCACGAGGAGGACGACGAGGACATTCTCTTCGCGCACGTCACGCTCGTTCCCTACTCGAAGAACGGCGAGCAGAAGACGAAGCCGACCCAGCACTCGGTGAAGGAGCTGCGCTCCATCGGGCTCCAGCCGGACGTGCTCGTCGGGCGCTGTGCGGACCGGCTGGATCCGGAGACGAAGGAGAAGATCGCCCTGTTCTGTGACGTGCCCACGGACGCCGTCTTCTCGAACCCCGACGTCGAGGACATCTACCACGTCCCGCTGATGGTGGAAGACGAGGGGTTAGACGAGTACGTGATGGAGCGGCTCGGGATCGCCGACGAGGCGCTCCCGAAGGCCGAGCGCTCGACGGAGTGGCGCGAGCTCGTCACGCGCGACCGCGAGGACGAGATCGACGTGGCGCTCGTGGGCAAGTACGCGCTGGAGGACGCGTACATGTCCATCCACGAGGCGCTGAAACACGCCGGGATCCAGACGGAGACGGAGGTCAACGTGCTGTGGGTCGACGCCGACGAGACGAGCGAGGAACACGAGGCGCGGCTCGCGAGCGCGGACGCGGTCGTCGTCCCCGGCGGGTTCGGCTCCCGCGGCACCGACGGGAAGGTGGCGGCGATCCGGTACGCCCGCGAGAACGACGTCCCCTTCCTCGGGCTCTGTCTGGGCTTCCAGATGGCCGTCGTCGAGCACGCGCGCAACGTGCTCGGGCTCGAGGACGCCCACTCCGCGGAGATCGACGCCGACACGCCGCACCCGGTCATCGACCTGCTCCCCGAGCAGTACGAGACGGAGGAGATGGGTGGGACGATGCGCCTCGGCGCCCACGAGACCGCGATCGAGGCCGACACCCTCGCCGCCGAGGTGTACGGCGCGGACTCGTGTACCGAGCGGCACCGCCACCGCTACGAGGTGAACCCCGAGTACATCGACCAGCTGGAGACCGACGGCCTCGTCTTCTCCGGGCGCGCGGACAACCGGATGGAGATCCTCGAGCGGGCCGACCACCCGTTCTTCTTCGGGACGCAGGCGCACCCCGAGTTCCGGTCGCGGCCGGACCGGGCGAGCCCGCCGTTCGTCGCCCTCGTCGAGGCGGCGCTGGGATCGACGGACACAACCGAGCGGAACGCGGACGTGAGGCTATAAATGGTCGATACCGAGGAGTTCATCGAGGAGGCAACCGCCGAGATCAGCGAGGCGGTCGGCGACGCGAACGCCGTGATCGCCTTATCCGGCGGGGTCGACTCGTCGGTCGCGGCGACGCTCGCGTACGAGGCGATCGGCGACCGGCTCACCCCGGTGTACGTCGACACGGGACTGATGCGGAAGGGGGAGACGGACGAGATCCGCGAGACGTTCTCCTTCATGGAGTCGCTGCGGGTGATCGAGGCGCAGGAGCGCTTCTTCGACCGCCTCGAGGGCGTCACCGATCCCGAGGAGAAACGCCACGTCATCGGCGAGGGGTTCATCGACGAGTTCGAGACGGTCGCCCGCGACGTCGACGCCGACTACCTCGTCCAGGGGACGATCTACCCCGACCGCATCGAGTCGGAGGGGAACATCAAGTCACACCACAACGTGGGCGGCCTGCCGGAGGTCGTCGACTTCGAGGGGATCGTCGAGCCGGTCCGCGACCTCTACAAGGACGAGGTTCGCGAGGTCGCCCGCGCGCTCGACCTCGAGGACGTCATCTCCGAGCGGATGCCGTTTCCCGGCCCCGGACTCGCCGTCCGGGTCGTCGGCGAGGTCACCCCCGAGAAGGCCGACGTCGCCCGCGAGGCGTGTCACGTCGTCGAGGAGGAGCTCGACGAGTACGACCCCTGGCAGGCGTTCGGCGCCGTGATCGGGAAGGCGACCGGCGTGAAAGGCGACAACCGGGTCCACGGCTGGGTGGTCGCCGTGCGCTCGGTCGAGAGCCGCGACGGGATGACCGCGCGCGCCCAGGAGATCGACTGGAGCACCCTCCAGCGGATCCAGAGCCGGATCACGGGCGAGAACGAGAACGTCGCCCGCGTCGTCTACGACGTGACCCACAAGCCGCCGGCGACCATCGAGTACGAGTGATGGCGGGGAACGCGCGGACCGCGGTCGTCGCGGGACCCGACGAGCACGGCGTCGGCGAGGAGTTGACGGCGCTCGACGCGGCGGTGACGCGGGTCGAGGGCGTCGTCTCGGCGTCGGCGCTGAAGACGGCGGGGATCGCGGACGCCGACTACCTCGTGTTGACCGACGCCGACGAGGCGACCGGCATCCCGGTCGCGAAGGAGCTGAACCCGTCGGTCACGGTCGTGACGTACGCGGACCGCTCGCTGCCGGAGTTCGTCGCCGGCGTCGCCGACCTCGCCGTCGACCCGGCGCTCGTGACCCCGACGCTGCTCGCCGAGGAGCTGGTCGCCGGCGGCCCCGGCGGCGACGGGGACGGGGACGGGAACCCCGCCCCCGACGCCGCGATCGGCGAGGGCGACGCGGCCGACGACGAGTAGCCCCCGCCGGTCCCGTTCTCCGAGGCGGCTGCGATACCTGCCACGGTGCCGGCTCCTTATGTGCCCGCGGTCGAAGGAGGCGTATGGACGAGCAGTCACCCGCCGACCGCCGATCGCCGGTCGGCGAACCCGTCGTTCGCTCGGACCCGGCGGTCACCGGCGAGCGCGCGGCCGAGGCGGTGGGGTTCGATCCCGACGATCCCGAGAGCGTCGCCGAGGCCGCGGAGACGGTCCGCCGCTTCGCGTCCGGCGACGTCGGCGACGACGACCACGTGTTGATGCTCCGCGGCGCCGCCGCCTGCGCGGCGCTGGTCCGCGGCGTCGGCTCCTACAAGGAGGCCGCGGCCCGCGCCGGCGAGGAGGTCACCGTCGCGTTCATCCGCAAGTGGGCGCGGGTTCACGACCTCCCGCAGGCGATCCGACGACAGGTCGCCCGCGGGCACGTCACGCCGAGCGCGGCCAAACACGTCGCGCGCCTCGGCGGGACCGACCGGTACCTCCTGGCGTGGGCCGCCATCGACGGCGACATGACCGTGCGGGAGGTCAGGTCGGTCGCCTCGGCGGTCAGCGGCGGCGAGGAGGTGGACGACGCGGTCCGCGAGGTCGGCGTCGATCTCGGGCGGCTGGGGATCGACCTCCCGCTCGAGACGTACGTCGAACTCCGCCGGCGGGCGGCGATGCGGAACGTCGATCCGGGAACGATCGTCGCGACCGCGCTCGAGGACCGCTTCGCGTCGCCGACCGAGGAGTGACCCCGCGTCCCCTGCCGTTTCTAAACGTTTATCCGTGGTCTGGCCGTAGCGAGTGACGCGGGCCGGTAGCTCAGTTAGGGAGAGCGTCCGGCTTTTAACCGGACGGTCGGGGGTTCGAATCCCTCCCGGCCCGCTGTTCCGCCGCGAGCGACAGGTCTAGAGAGAGTGAGGGTTCGAACGTTTTCATTCTGAAGCAGTCGTTAGATCTTGAGTGCTAATGGGACGGGTGTTTCGTGTGTGAT
>NZ_NHPJ01000095.1 GCF_002252985.1 Halorubrum halodurans
CGTCGCGGATCGCGAACATCCCGGCCTCGGTACAGATCGCCTTGATGTCGGCGCCGGAGGCGTCCTCGACCATGCCGGCGAGCTCGGTGAAGTCGATCCCGTCGGCGAGGTTCATCTTGCGGGTGTGGATCCGGAAGATGATCTCCCGGCCCGCGGTGTCGGGTTTGGGCACCTCGATGAGGCGGTCGAAGCGACCGGGGCGGAGGATCGCGGGGTCGAGCATGTCGAAGCGGTTGGTGGCGGCGATGATGCGGACCTCGCCGCGCTCGTCGAAGCCGTCCATCTCCGAGAGCAGCTGCATCATCGTCCGCTGGACCTCGGCGTCGCCGCTCGTCTTCGAGTCCGTCCGCTTCGAGGCGATGGCGTCGATCTCGTCGATGAAGAGGACGGCGGGCTGGTTCTCGCGGGCGACCTCGAACAGGTCGCGGACGAGCTTCGCGCCCTCGCCGATGAACTTGTGGACCAGCTCGGAGCCGGCCATCTTGATGAAGGTGGCGTCCGTCTCGTTGGCGACCGCCTTCGCCAGCATCGTCTTGCCGGTCCCCGGTGGGCCGTACAGCAGGACGCCGCTCGGCGGCTGGATGCCGACGTCCTCGAACATCTCGGGGCGTTCGAGCGGCATCTCGACGGTCTCGCGGACCTCCTGCATCTGGTCCTCGAGCCCGCCGATGTCGTTGTAGGTGACGTCCGGGGAGTGTTCGACCTGCATGACGCGGGCGCGGACGTCCGTCTCCTTCTCGAGCTTCTTGACGACGGACAGCGAGTTGTTGACCGCGACCCGGTCGTCGGGGCCGATCTCCTCGCGCATCTCCTCCGTGATCTCCGTCAGCGCCTCCTGGTTGTTGCCGTGCTGTTTGATGACCGCGCCGTCCTCGGTGAGCTCCTGGACCGTGGCCACGAACAGCGGCGATTGCTTGAGCTTCTTGTTCTCGTGAGTGAGTCGCTCGAGCTTCTGTTGGTACTTGTTGTTCTCGGCGTTGGCGTCGAGGAGCTTGTCGCGCATCTCCTCGTTCTGCGTCTCGAGGACCTCCAAGCGTTCCTGAAGCGTCTCGATCTTCTCCTGTCTCGACGCCGACCCCTCGTCGTAGGGCATGTCGACGTCGTCGACGGTGTCGCTCATTGTCCGTAATAAAGCGTCTCGCGGATAAGAGGCTTCGGGTGGGGGCACTCGAGATCCGTCGAGCGCCCGTATGATTCTCTACAGTAATAAAATAGGATAGTAAATATTATTTAACGGCATGAGCTATTGACGGTCACGCATGAGCACCACGGAAGCCGTCGCCGCCGACGAGGACGCCCCGGACCGCTGGGAGGCCGTTCGCGACCTGCCGCCGAGCGCCAAGCTCGTCGCGAAGGTCCTCGACTACAACGACACGCTGACCCAGAGCCAGCTCGCCGAGGAGACGCTGCTCCCGCCGCGGACGGTCCGGTACGCGCTCTCCCGGCTCGAGGAGGAGGACGTGATCGACTCCCGCTTTTCCTTTACCGACGCCCGCAAGCGGCTGTACTCGCTGGCGGTCTGATCGGCGGCTCGCCGCTCGGCCCGACCGGGGCCGCGCTCCCGCCCGCGAGCCCCCGAGGGTCTAAACCCGATGTCGACCCAGCCGTCGCATGGTCTCGACGGACGACGTCAAACGGGCGCTCGCCGCGCTCGCGACCCGAACGGACACCGCGACCCGCCCGTACGCGGCGGTGATAGCCGAGGCGGACGCCGCCCGGACCGATCTCCGCCGAGCGGCCGGCTTCGTCGAGGCCGTCGGGCTCGACCGGCTCGAGACGGCGGCGCACGAGGCGGACCGCGACGGCGACGCCGACCTCGCCGCCCGCGGGCGCGAGGCGCTCGAGGCGTACCGGCGGTACCGGACCGCCGCGTCGGGGGCGGAGGACCGTCCCGGCGGACCCGACCGCCCCGGAACCCCTAAACCCGACACGGGCCAACCGTCGAGCCGATGACACGGGTGATCCACACCGGCGACACCCACGTCGGGTACCAGCAGTACCACTCGCCGGTCAGACGCCAGGACTTCCTCGACGCGTTCGGGGCCGTCGTCGACGACGCGGTCGACGACGACGTCGACGCCGTCGTCCACGCGGGCGACCTCTTTCACGACCGCCGACCCGAGCTCCCCGACCTCATGGGGACGATCGGCGTCCTCCGGCGGCTCTCGGACGCCGGTATCCCGTTCCTCGCCGTCGTGGGCAACCACGAGTCGACGCGGGGAGGCCAGTGGCTCGACCTCTTCGAGCGGCTCGGACTCGCGACCCGCCTCGGCGACGCCCCGACCGTCGTCGGCGACGCCGCCTTCTACGGCCTCGATCACGTTCCCGTCTCCCGCCGCGACGAGCTCGAGTACGCCTTCGAGCCGCACGACGCCGACTACGCGGCGCTCGTCGCACACGGCCTCTTCGAGCCGTTCGCGCACGCCGACTGGGACACGGAGACCGTCCTCGCGGAGAGCGACGTGGACTTCGACGCGATGCTCCTCGGCGACAACCACACCCCCGACAGCGCCGAGGTCGCGGGGACGTGGGTCACCTATCCCGGATCGACCGAGCGCGCGAGCGCGAGCGAGCGCGAGGGACGCGGCTACAACCTCGTGACCTTCGACGAGGCGGCCGTCGGCGGCGACGACCGCGTGGAGATCCGGCGGCGCGCGCTCGATACGCGGGAGTTCGTCTTCGTGAGCGTCGAACTCGGACCCGAGGAGGGCGAGACACGCGTCCGCGAGCGGGTTCGCGAGCACGACCTCGCCGACGCCGTCGTGCTCGTCGAGATAACCGGCGAGGGCGAGCCGGTCACCCCGGCCGCGATCGAGGGGTTCGCGGACGCCGAGGGCGCGCTCGTCGCGCGCGTCACCGACCGGCGGACGGTCGAGACCGACGAGGAGGTCGACGTGAGCTTCGCCGACCCCGAGGCGGCCGTCCGCGAGCGGATCGACGAGATGGGGCTCTCGCCCGCCGCGCTCGACGTCGACGACGCGGTCCGGTCGGACTCGATCGCCGACGCGAACGTCCGCGAGATCGTGAAGAACCGCGTCGAGGAGCGGCTCGACGACCCGGCCGCGTTCGCCGGCGCCGACGGCGGGGAGGGCGAGTCCGAGGCCGACCCTGACTGCCCGACGGAGGCGGCCGAAGGGGGCGACGACGCCGACCGCGGGGGGACGGCCGAACGCGACGACGACGCGATCGACGACGGGCAGCCGACCGACGACGACCGACCCGACCAGTCCACGCCGGCGGACGGACAGGTCTCCATGGAGGACTACCTGTGAGGTTCGACCGGATCCGGCTCACGAACTTCAAGCCGTACGGGGACGCCGACCTGCGGCTCTCGGAGGGCGTCACCGTCATCCACGGGATCAACGGGAGCGGCAAGTCGTCGCTGCTCGAGGCCTGCTTCTTCGCGCTGTACGGCTCGAAGGCGCTCGACGGCACCCTCGAGGACGTGATCACGAACGGCGAGGAGGAGACCGAGGTCGACCTCTGGTTCACCCACGACGACGTCTCGTATCACGTCGAGCGGCGGCTCCGCCGATACGACGACCGCGTCGACCACGACTGTTCCCTCGAGACCGTCTCCGGCGGCGACGCGACGCGCGACGGCGCGACGGCGGTGAGGCGGTTCGTGACCGAGCTGCTCCGGATGGACGCCGACGCGTTCGTCAACTGCGCGTACGTCCGCCAGGGCGAGGTGAACGCGCTCATCAACGCCACGCCGAGCCAGCGGCAGGACGTGATAGACGACCTCCTCCAGCTCGGCACGCTCGAGGAGTACCGCGAGCGCGCGGGCGACGCCCGGCTCGGCGTGGAGGACGTGTTGAACGCGAAGCGGGCCGTCCTCGAGGAGAAGGAGTCGCGGATCGAGCGGAAGGAGGCGGAGGACCTCCACGAGCGGCTCAACGGTCTCGAGAGCGAGCTCGCCGAGGTGGACGACGACGTCGACCGCTACGAGACCCAGCGGGAGCGCGCGAGGGAGACGCGGGAGGCGGCGGCCGAGACGCTCGCGACCCACGAGGAGAAGCGGTCCGAGCTGGCGGACGTCGAGGCGGACGTCGAGACGATCGAGACGGCGATCCGCGAGACGGAGCGCGACCGCGAGACGCATCGCGAGGCGATCCGGGAGAGCCGCGAGCGGATCGAGGCGGTCGAGGCCGCGATCGACGAGCGGCTCGACGCCGCCGGGCTCGACGCGGCGACCGCCGAGGCGATCGCGGCACGCCGGGAGGCGCTCGACGAGCGGGAGGCGGCGATCCGCGAGGAGCTCGACGACCGACGGGTGAACGCCGAGGCGTTCCGCAACCAGGCGACGAACCTCGCGTCGAAGGCGGAGGACCTCGCCGAGCGCGCCGCCGACCTCGAGGAGGCCGCCGCCGACCTCGAGGAGGCCGCCGACGCGGCCGAGCGGGAGGCCGACGAGCGGGAGGCCTCGATCGAGGAGCTCCGCGAGGAGGCCGAAACGCTCCGCGAGCGGTTCGAGACGGGCGACGCTGACGTCGACCGCGAGAACGTCGCCGAGCGGCGCGAGGCGCTGCGGGAGCGTCGGAGCGAGGCCCGCGAGCGCGTCGCGGAGCTGGAGACGGAGCTGAAGAACGCCCGCGAGCGCGTCGCGGAGGCCGAGGAGCTGCTCGCCGCCGGCAAGTGTCCCGAGTGCGGCCAACCCGTCGAGGACTCCCCGCACGCGACCGGGATCGAGGCGGACCGCGAGCGGGTCTCCGAGCTGGAGGCGGAGCTGTCGGACGCCCGCGAGCGGGCGAGCGACCTCGACGACCGGGTCGGGGCGCTGGACGGGCTCGTCGAGGCGGCCGAGCGGCTCGACGCGATCGACGAGCGGACCGCGACCCTCGAGGAGCGCGTCGCGGAGAAGCGCGAGGCGGCCGACTCGAAGCGGGACGACGCCGCGGAGAAGCGCGATCGGGCCGCGGAGCTGCGGGAGGAGGCCGCCTCGACCCGCGAGGTCGCGTCGGAGAAACGCGAGGCGGCAGGGGACGCCGCGGACCGCGTGAACGAGCTGGAGGACGCTCTCGGGAGCGTCGAGGACGCCCGAGACGCGGTCGACGCGGTCGAGGAGCGGCTCGCGGAGATCGAGGATCTGGAGGCGGAGATCGAGCGCCGCCGCGAGAAGCGTGCGGACCTCGAGGCGGTGAACGACGAGCGACGCGACCGGCTCGCGGACAAGCGCGAGCGGCGCGACGAGCTTCGCGAGGCGGTCGACGAGGCCGCGGTCGAGGCGGCCCGCGAGCGGAAGGCGGACGCCGAGGAGTACCTCGAGAAGGTCGCCGAGGAGCTCGACCGGCTCGACGAGCGGCGGACCGAGCTCCAGAACGCGATCGGCGGAGTGCGCGGCGAGATCGAGGCGCTGGAGGCGCTCCGCGAGGAACGGGAGTCGCTCGCCGAGACGGTCGCGGCGCTCGAGTCGCTCCACGAGGAGACGACGGAGCTGGAGGCGACCTACGGCGACCTCCGCGCGGAGCTGCGCCAGCGCAACGTCCGGGAGCTCGAGCGCACGCTCAACGAGACGTTCGAGCTGGTGTACGGCAACGACGCGTACTCGCACATCGAGCTCGACGGCGAGTACGCGCTCACGGTGTACCAGAAGGACGGGGAGGCGCTCGACCCCGAGCAGCTCTCGGGCGGCGAGCGGGCGCTGTTCAATCTCTCGCTGCGCTGTGCGATCTACCGGCTGCTCGCGGAGGGGATAGAGGGGGCCGCGCCCACGCCGCCGTTGATCCTCGACGAGCCGACCGTCTTCCTCGATTCCGGACACGTCTCCCGGCTCGTCGACCTCGTCGAGGAGATGCGCGGGTTCGGCGTGAAACAGATCGTGATCGTGAGCCACGACGACGAGCTGGTGGGGGCCGCGGACGAGCTCGTGACCGTCGAGAAGGACCCGCGGACCAACCGCTCGACCGTCACTCGCGAGGACGCCGCCGGGGTCGACGTCGCGTCGCTCGCGGACGACTGAGACCGTCGGTTTGATCGATGTGTCCGCGGTGGCGCGCGCCCGTGAGCGGCCGGTGGCCGCGAACGGCTCGCGCGAGGGAGGCCGAGGCGGCCCGCCGGCGGATCCGGCGGGTCGCCGAGGGCGAGGTTGGGGAGGCGTGAGGTGCGGTCGCGGTGCGGTTGCGGTGCGATCGCGGCGCGGTCGGGCTCGATCGGATTCCTACGACTCGTCGTCCGCTTCCACGTCGATCCCTCCCGCGTCGTCCCCGCGCAGCAGCCGAACCGCCGCCTCGGCGACCGGCGTCGCCGCGTAGCCCCGGCGCCCGTCGACGTCGACCTCCTCGATCAGCTCGGCGACCCGGAACTCCGCGAGCCGGCCGTGGAGGTCGGACTCGCACATGTCGTAGGCGTCCACGAGCTCGCGGACCGACAGCGGTCCGCGGTCGACGAGTTCGACGAGCAGCCCGAGCGTCCGGTCGTCGTGGACCGCCCGAATCGTCCGACGGACGGGCTCCGGAACCCCCCTCGAGGCGGTCTCGAGCGGGGACTCGCCCTCGACCGCCTCGAGAGTCGCGTTCTCGACGTACCGCTCCGCGCCCGTCTCCGGGTCGCGGATCCGGCTCGACTCCCCGGAGCGTTTCACGAGGAGGTACGTGTCGCCGTCCGCGTCTCGAACCGTTCGCATGGATCGGAGAAGGGGGACCGGACGGATTACGGTTCCGGGGATCGATCCCGGTCGGGGTCGTCCGCGGCATCGGCGTCGGTGAGGGCGTCGGCTTCGTCCTCGTCCTCTTCGTCCGCGTCACGCGACCGATCCCACGCACGGTACGTCTGGTAGGTGCGGACCCCGGCGAGAACGCCCGCGGCGAGCAGGGCGGCGCCGATCCGGCTCCACCCCTCGAAGTACCAGACCATCGGGCCGAGCGCGACGAGGAGAACGGCGAGGTTCGCGTAGATCACGGCGACGACGAACGCGCGGAGGGTGCCGCCGTCGACGTCGCCGGCGGCCGAGAAGTCCCCGTCGTCGTCGAACGACGTGACCGAGGGTGCCTTGGGGATCTCCGGCGTCATCTCGCGCTCGGCGTCGGAGCTCTCCCCGAAGGAGACCTCGCCCTCGTCGTCCTCGTCGAAGGGGAACACGTCCGCCGGTACGGGGCGGCGGGGCAAAGGGGTTGTGTCCGGCGGCCGCGAGCAGGCGCGGCGAAACGCGTCGGAATCGCGCCGAGACGCGGCTCAGGCCGCGTCGGCGAGTCGCACCGTTCGGCTGGCCTCGACCCACGCGAGCGGGTTCTCCGCCTCGAAGAGCACCACGTTGCCGTCGTCCTCGTACACCTCCACCTCGGCGTCGGCCGCGCCGTGGTCGCCCGAGCGGTGCCTCGCGTCGTCCCGAAGCGGGTTCGAGGGCATGGACCGTGGTAAGTCGGTACACGGTATAGGCTTTTCCGTGGGGGTGAGACTCACCGGACCGGTCCCGCGAGCCGGTTCCACGGTCGCCGCCCGAGCGTGACGGCCCGAGCGTCGAGTCGGGGGACGAACGCCGCTCTTTTAGCCGGGTGCGCCGAACGGAGCGTATGACTCAGTCGGGGCTCTCGGACTTCTCGTCGCCCGCCGGATCGGACGCGGGCGGTGACGACGACGCCCGCGACGACCTCGCCGCCGAGGAGGCGAAAGTCGTCGCCGGCGGCGGACACGGACGCGTCAGCGACGTCGTCGACGTCGACGAGGCGAAGTTCCCGGACTCGACGGGGACCGTCGAGCTGATGATCACCCAGATCGACTACGCGGTCGAAGGGTACGGCACCGACGAGTACCCCGTCGTCCACGTGTTCGGCCGCCGGCCGGTCCCGGACGGCGACGACGAGGTGGAGCACCTCCGCGTGCTCGGCGTCGAGCCGTACTTCTACGTCCCGACCGCCGAGCTCGATAGCGACCCCGTCGAGGCGTACGACGTCGTCATCGGCACCCGCGAGGAGGGGGCGGACGGCGAGCCCTACGAGAGCATCCGCGGCGAGCCGCTCACCCGGATCGTCACCCGGACCCCGCGCGACGTGGGCAACATCCGCGACGACTTCGAGACCACCTTCGAGGCGGACATCCTCTTCCCCAACCGCTTTCTGATCGACAACGGACTCAACGGCGGGATCCGCGTCGAGGAGCGACGGATCGACGACGGGGCGGGGACGATCCAGGTCCACGAGGGGCACCTCGAGCCCGCCGACGTCGACGCCGAGATGCGGGTGAACACCTTCGACATCGAGGTCGACGACCGCCGCGGGTTCCCCGAGGACGGCGAGGAGCCGATCGTCTGTCTCACCAGCCACGACTCCTACGACGACGAGTACGTCGTCTGGCTGTACGACGCGCCGGAGGCCGAGGTGCCGCCGCCGGAGGACCTCCCCGACTACGAGGGGATCGTCTCCGACGCCGACCTCGACTTCCGCGTGCGAACCTTCGAGGAGGAGGCCGCGATGCTCGACGCGTTCGTCGAGTACCTCGACGACACCGACCCCGACGTGCTCACCGGCTGGAACTTCGAGGACTTCGACGCCCCCTACGTCCTCGACCGGCTGGAGGTGCTCGACGACGGCAGCGAGTACGACCTCTCGATCGAGCGGCTCTCCCGGATCGGCGAGGTGTGGCGCTCCGGCTGGGGCGGCCCCGACGTCAAGGGTCGCGTCGTCTTCGACCTGCTGTACGCCTACAAGCGCACGATGTTCACCGAACTGGAGTCGTACCGGCTGGACGCCGTGGGCGAGCGCGAACTCGGCGTCGGCAAGGAGCGGTACGCCGGCGACATCGGCGACCTCTGGGAGCAGGACCCCGAGCGCCTGCTCGAGTACAGCATCCGCGACGTGGAGCTCTGCGTCGAGATCGACCGGGCGCAGGACGTGATCGCCTTCTGGGACGACGCCCGGAAGATCGTCGGCTGTAAGCTGGAGGACGCGACGACGCCGGGGGACGCGGTCGACATGTACGTGCTCCACATGGCGTTCGGGAACTTCGCGCTCCCCTCGAAGGGCCAACAGGAGGCCGAGGAGTTCGAGGGCGGCGCGGTGTTCGACCCGATCTCCGGGGTCCGCGAGATGGTGAGCGTGCTCGACTTGAAGAGCCTCTACCCCATGTCGATGGTGACGATCAACGCGTCGCCGGAGACGAAGGTCGATCCGGACGCGTACGACGGCGAGACGTATCGAACCCCGACGGGCGTCCACTTCCGCAAGGAGCCGGACGGCATCATCCGGGAGATGGTGAACGAGCTCCTCGACGAGCGCGAGGAGAAGAAGGCGCTCCGGAACGAACACGACCCCGGAACCGAGGCGTACGAACAGTACGACCGTCAGCAGGGAGCCGTCAAGGTCCTGATGAACAGTTTATACGGCGTGTTCGGATGGGACCGGTTCCGCCTGTACGACCGCGAGATGAGCGCTGGCGTCACCTCGACCAACCGGGAAGTGATCGACTTCACCGCCGGCGTGACCGAAGAGCTTGACAGAGAAGTTACATATGGGGACACGGACTCAGTCATGCTTTCACTTGGTGATTTATCGAAAGAAAATGCCATCGAGACCTCCTTCGACATCCAAGAGCACATCAACGACCGCTACGACGACTTCGCGCGCGAGGAGTTGAACGCCGACGCCCACCGCTTCGAGATCGAGTTCGAGAAGCTCTATCGGCGGTTCTTCCAGGCGGGCAAGAAGAAGCGGTACGCGGGCCACATCGTCTGGAAGGAGGGGAAGGACGTCGACGACATCGACATCACGGGCTTCGAGTACAAGCGCTCGGACATCGCGGGGATCACGAAGGAGGTCCAACAGCACGTCATCGAGACCATCGTCACCGGCGACGACATCGACGAGGACCTCGAGGCGATCACGACGTACCTCTCGGGGGTCATCGACGACTTCCTCGCGGGGAACGTCGACGTCGAGGAGGTCGGGATCCCCGGCGGGATCGGCAAGCGGCTCGACGCCTACGAGACGCCGACCGCACAGGTCCGGGGCGCACAGTACGCCAACGAGCTGTTGGGGACGAACTTCGGGCGCGGGTCGAAACCCAAGCGGCTCTACCTGGAGAAGGTCCACCCCGACTTCTGGGAGCGGATGGAGACCGAGGAGGGCCTCGACCCCCAACGCAACGGGCTCTACGGCGAGTTCAAGCGCGACCCGGACGTGATCTGTTTCGAGTACGCGGACCAGATCCCCGAGGAGTTCGAGGTCGACTGGGAGAAGATGCTCGAGAAGACGCTGAAGGGGCCGATCGAGCGGGTCATCGAGGCGCTCGGCACCTCCTGGGAGGAGGTCAAGACCGGCCAGGAGCAGACCGGGCTCGGCTCGTTCATGTGATCTTCTGAAGCTACGTTTTCGTTCTCGAAAGAATTATTCTCGAATTCACGATTTTCGGCGGGATATCCGTAACTATTAACCTCGAGAACGCCCACGGTACATCCACGAGGCAGAACCCTACACATGGCAACTCTCGAGATCAGCGACCTACACGTACGGGTGGCCGAAGAGGGCGGTGAACGGATCCTTCGGGGCGTCGACCTCGAGGTCGAGTCCGGGGAGATCCACGCGCTGATGGGTCCGAACGGCTCGGGCAAGTCGACGCTGGCGAAGGTCATCGCCGGGCATCCCGCCTACGAGGTCACGGACGGGAGCGTCGCGCTCCACCTCGACGACGCCGACCTGGCGGACGTCGACGCCGACCTCGACGACGAGGACTACCACTGGGAGCTGCTCGAACTCGAGCCCAACGAGCGCGCCGCGCTCGGGATCTTCCTCGGGTTCCAGTACCCCGCGGAGATCGAGGGCGTCACGATGACGAACTTCCTCCGGCAGGCGCTCAACGCGAAGGCGGACGAGCGCGAGGAGCTGTTCGAGGAGGAGGACGACGAGGAGGCGGACGCCGACGACGAGGGCTACGACACCTCCCCGATGGAGGGGCCCGCCGACGACGGCGAGATCGGCGTCGCCGAGTTCCAGGAGATCCTCTCGGAGAAGATGGAGCTTCTCGACATGGACGAGAAGTTCATGCAGCGGTACCTCAACGCCGGCTTCTCCGGCGGCGAGAAGAAACAGAACGAGGTGCTCCAGGCCGCGATGCTCGAACCCGCGGTCGCCGTGCTCGACGAGATCGACTCCGGGCTCGACATCGACCGCCTCCAGGACGTCTCGAAGGGGATCAACGCGCTCCGCGACGAGCAGGGCACCGGGATCCTCCAGATCACCCACTACCAGCGCATCCTCGACTACGTCGAGCCCGACCACGTCCACGTAATGCTGGACGGCGAGGTCGCCAAAAGCGGCGGCCCGGAGCTCGCGGAGAAGCTCGAGGACGAGGGCTACGACTGGGTCCGCGAGGACGCCTACGGAACGGCGTAATTGAAAGTGATTACACACCAACGCTATACAACCGGAGCCGTAAACAACTGACATGAGTTCACAAGACCACCTCAAGGAGACCGACACCGAGGCCCGCTTCGAGTTCAAGAAGGAGGAGAAGTCCGCCTTCAGAAGCGAGAAGGGCCTCACCGAGGAGACGATCCGCGTCATCTCGGAGGACAAGGACGAACCGGAGTGGATGCTCGAGCGCCGCCTGCGCGCGCTCGAGCAGTTCAAGGCGATGCCGATGCCGACCGACTGGCCCGAGGCGCCGGACCTCTCGGAGGTCGACATCGACCAGATCGTCCCGTACATCCGCCCCGATATCGACGTCCGCGGCGGCGTCGACGACTGGACGGACCTCCCCGAGGAGATCAAGGACACCTTCGACAAGCTGGGCATCCCCGAGGCCGAAAAGAACGCCCTCTCCGGCGTCGGCGCGCAGTACGAGTCGGAGATCGTCTACCAGAACATGCAGGAGCGCTGGGAGGAGAAGGGCGTCGTCTTCTGTGACATGGACAAGGCGGTCCAGGAGCACGAGGAGCTCGTCAAGGAGTACTTCATGACGAAGGCCGTGCCGCCGAGCGACAACAAGTTCGCCGCGCTTCACGGCGCCATCTGGTCGGGCGGCTCGTTCGTGTACGTCCCCGAGGACACCACGGTCGAGATGCCGATCCAGGCGTACTTCCGGATGAACTCCGAGGGGATGGGCCAGTTCGAGCACACGCTCATCATCGCCGAGG
The DNA here is from genome assembly GCF_002252985.1 of Halorubrum halodurans. Classification (GTDB taxonomy): domain Archaea; phylum Halobacteriota; class Halobacteria; order Halobacteriales; family Haloferacaceae; genus Halorubrum; species Halorubrum halodurans. The sequence goes on from NZ_NHPJ01000095.1 coordinate 12,068, forward strand.
AGGGGTCGGAGGTCCACTACATCGAGGGCTGTTCGGCACCCAAGTACTCCGCGTTCAACCTCCACTCCGGCGGCGTCGAGGTGTTCGTCGGCGAGGACGCACACGTCCAGTACTCGACCGTCCAGAACTGGTCGAAGAACACGTACAACCTGAACACCAAGCGCGCCATCGCCGAGAAGGGCGGGCGCATGGAGTGGATCTCGGGGTCGATGGGGTCGAAGGCGACGATGCTGTACCCCTCGACGATCCTGAAGGGCCGCGGCGCCTCCGACAACCACATCACCATCGCCTTCGCGGGCGAGGGCCAGGACATCGACACCGGCGCGAAGGTGTACCACAACGCGCCCGAGACCAAATCGACCATCGAGTCGAAGTCGATCTCGAAGGACGGCGGCCGCACCAACTACCGCGGGCTCGTCCACATCGCCGACGGCGCTTCTGACTCCTCGACCGCCGTCGAGTGTGACGCGCTGATGTTCGACAACGAGTCGACCTCCGACACCATGCCGTACATGGAGATCAACGAGTCGAAGGTCGACGTCGCCCACGAGGCGACCGTCGGGAAGATCGGCGACGAGGACATCTTCTACCTCCAGTCGCGCGGTCTCGACGACGACGACGCCAAACAGATGATCGTCTCGGGGTTCATCGAGCCGATCACCGAAGAGCTGCCGATCGAGTACGCCGTCGAGCTGAACCGGCTCGTCGAGCTGGAGATGGAGGGTTCGCTCGGATAACATGAGCACGAAAGCAATCGAGAGCCTCTCGGAGGACACGGTACGACGGATCGCGGAGGAACGCGACGAGCCCGAGTGGCTCCTCGAGACCCGGCTCGACGCGCTCGAGGCGCTGGAGACGGCCGAACTGCCCGACGTCATCCAGACGCCCGGCCGGCGCTGGACCGACCTCGAGGCGCTGGACTTCGAGGCGCTCGTCGACCCCCTGAACCAGTCCGACGCGACGGAACGGACGGCCGGCGACGACGAGGTCGTCGTGGCACCCTTCACCGAGGCGTTCGACGAGCACGGCGACACCCTCGAGGAGCACTTCGGGAGCGTGCTCGACCCCGAGCACAACTACCTGACGGCGCTGTCGGTGGCGCTTTTCACCACCGGCACGTTCGTCTACGTCCCCGAGGGCGTCGACGTCGAGGACGTGAAGGTCCGCGCGGAGATGAACTCCCGCTCGCTGTTCAGCCAGACGCTCGTGGTCGCCGAGGAGTCGTCGTCGGTGACGATCCTCGAGTCGATCGCGTCGGGCGAGGCGGGCGACGTCGAGGGCGACCGCTACTTCTCGAACCTCGTCGAGGTCGTGGGCGGCGAGAACGCCGACGTCCAGTTCGGCTCGCTCCAGAACCTCGACGACGACACCTACACCTACTCGCTGAAACGCGGCGTCACGGACACGTACGCCACGATCGACTGGATCGAGAGCAACTTCGGCTCGAAGCTCACCCGGTCGGACGTCGAGACCGAACTCAACGGCGACGGCTCCGAGAGCCAGATCGTCGGAACGTTCTTCGGCAGCGAGGACCAGCACTTCGACGTCAACGCCCGCGTCTGGCACCAGGCCGAACACACGACGGCCGACCTCGTCACGCGCGGCGTGCTCGACGACGTGGCGCGCTCGGTGTACGAGGGCGTCCAGGACGTCGGCGAGGACGCGTGGAGCACCTCGAGCTACCAGCGCGAGAACACGCTGATGCTGTCGGACGACGCCGAGGCCGACGCGTCGCCGAAGCTGATCATCCACAACCACGACACGGAGGCGTCACACTCCGCGACCGTGGGCCAGGTCGACGCCGAGGACCTGTTCTACCTGGAGAGCCGTTCCATCGACTCGAAGACGGCCCGGAACATGCTCGTCGAGGGCTTCTTCGTGCCCGTCTTAGAGGAGATCGCGGTCGACGAGTTCCGCGAGGACGTCGAGGACCTCGTCGTCGAGCGGCTCCAGTAGGGGTCGCGACGAGTCGGTCCGGTTTTTCGCCGGAGATCACGTCGTTTCGTATCCCTCCTCGTCGGCGACCCGGTTCACGGCCGAGACGACGGCCTCGCCGATCGCCTCGATCGCGTCGTCGTCGACCGTGAGCGGTGGCGCGAGCATGAGGTGGTCGCCCGCCTGCCCGTCGACGCTGCCGCCGCCGGGATACGTGTACACGCCGTTCTCGAGCGCGGCGTCGTAGACCCGGTCGGCGACGTCGGCGTCCGGATCGAAGGGGGCCTTCGTCTCCCGGTCGGCGACGAACTCGATCCCGATCTGGAGCCCGACCCGTCGGATCTCGCCGACGATCCGACTCCGGGCGAGCGGCTCCAGAGTCGTCTCGAGGCGCCGTCCGCGGCGGCGAACCGCCGCGAACAGGTCCGCCGTGTAGCGGTCGAGCACGCGGTCGGCCACCGCGGCCGAGATCGGGTTCCCGCTGTAGGTGTGGCCGTGCTGGAAGGGATGGTCGTGGTCCTCGAGCGTCTCGGCGACGCCGTCGGCGACCATCGTCGCGCTTATCGGGGCGTAGCCGGCGGAGAGCCCCTTGCCGAGCGCCAGCAGGTCCGGCGTGACGCCGAGCCCCTCGCAGGCGAACGACTCCCCGGTTCGGCCGAATCCGACCATCACCTCGTCGGCGACGAAGAGGAGTCCGTACTCCGAACAGATCCGCCGGATCTCGCGGTAGTAGGCGGGATGCGGACGGGTCGCGGGGATGCTCGAGCCGCCGACCGGTTCGGCGACGAACGCGGCGACCGTCTCGGGGCCGCGGCGACGGACGAGCCGCTCCAGTTCGCGGGCGGCCGCGACCGCCTGCTCCTCGGGGGATCCCTCGTACTCCCAGCGGTAGGGGTACGCGGGGCCGATCTTCGGCCAGTCCCGCAGCGAGGGCTCGTACGTCGTCCGGCGGGCGGTGTTGCCCGAGGCGGCGAGCGCGCCGAGCGTCGCGCCGTGGTAGGAGGCCCACCGACCGACCACCGCCTCGCGGGTGGGCTCGCCGCGGGCGACGTGGTAGTCGCGGGCGAGCTTGATCGCCGCCTCGATCGCCTCGCTGCCGGAGTTGACGAGGAAGGCGGCGTTCAGCGACCCCGGCGTCATCGCGGCGAGCTTCCCGCCGACCGACTCGACGGCCGGGGTCGAGAAGTGCGACGTCGAGACGTAGCCGACCCGCTCGGCCTGTTCGGCCATGGCGTCGGCGACGCCCTCGAGCGAGTGGCCGAGGTTGACGACCGCGGCGCCCGCGGCCGCGTCGACGATCTCGTCGCCGTCCGCGGTCACCAGCGTCGAGCCGTGCGCGTCGACGATCTCGGGATGGCCGGGGTCTCGACCCGCCCCCCACTTGTAGAACACGCCCATGGAAACCCTCCTCGCGGGTGGACGTCATAAATCGATCCCCGAGGGAACCGCTTAAGTCGGGGAGGCCCCGACGTGACACCATGCGAACGGGCGTATCGAACGGCGACGGGTGGTCGAGGTGAGCGTCAGCCAGCGGATCACCTCCGACGACCAGCTCGCCAGACTGCTACAGATCGGGATCGTGTTGGAGGAGGTCGTCGAGGCGCGGGCCCACCACCACTACGAGAGCCTCGACGCGGAGCTCGACGAGGCGGTCGAGAGCCTGCTCGCCGACGCCGCCGAGGAGTCCGCCGAGCACCGCGCGCGGTTGGAGGAGCTCATCGAGGGGCTCGGCGTCGACAGCGTCCCGTTCGACGAGATCGAGTCGCTCGTCGACGCGCGGTACGGGCGGACGCAGCCGGACGACTTCGACGGGGTGTTGTACGACCAGCTGTGTAACGAGGAGACCGCCTACAAGTTCTACGACGACCTCATCGGGGCGATCGAGGGGTCGGACGCCGAGTTCTCGATCGACCGCGACGAGCTGCTCGACACCCTGGAGGCGATCCGCGAGGAGGAGGCCGAGGGCGTAAGCGAGGTCACGGAGGTCATGGAGCGGCGATGAGCCGGAGCACCGAGCCGACGAGCGGGCCGAGGAGGCCGACGACAACGGAGGGAGGCGAACCGTGAACACCGCAGACCAGTACCTCAAGACGATCTACGTCGTACAGAAACAGGAGGACGGCCCCGCCTCGACCGGGTCGATCGCCGACGCCCTCGGCGTCAGCCCGGCGAGCGCCAACGAGATGATCGGCAAGCTCGAGGAGCGCGGGCTCGCCGAACACGAGAAGTACAAGGGGGTCCGGCTCACCGACGACGGGATCGTGAAGGCACGCGACGCGCTCCAGACCTACTGTATCATCGAGCGCTTCCTCGCGAACGTGCTGGCCGTCGAGGAGTTCCGCGAGGAGGCCCACGAGCTGGAGGCGGTCATCGACGACACGGTCGCCGACCGGCTCGACACGATCATCGACCGCCAGCCCGAGTGTCCGGACTGTTTCGACCCCGAGACGGACGCCTGCGCGTGTCTGGAGGTCGCGGCGGTGCCGGCGGAGCCGGAGCAGTAGGACGGCGAGAACGGGCGGCGCTTCGGCGCTTTACACGCCGGTCGAGTAGCGGAGGATGCCCGCGACCCCGCCGAAGGCGTCGAGCAGCTGTTCGCCCTTCTCGAAGTCCGTGGAGATGAACTTGGTGTCGGTCCCGCGCTGTTCGGCGATCGCCATCAGGTGTTCGATGACGTCCTCGCGCTCCTCGACCGCCGCCTCCTCGCCGCACTCGGAACACTCGTGGTCGGGAGTGGAGTGTCGCGAGTCGACGACCTCGAACTCCTCGTGGCCGTTGGGACACTCGTAGACGACCACGTCCGAGCGGAGGTCCTCGGAGATGAGCAGCCGGTCGACGGAGCCCATGATCAGGTTCCGGCGGGTCTGTTGGAAGCCGTAGGTGGCCTCCTCGCCGGTGTGGAGGTTCTCGAAGAACTCCTCCATGTGGCGTTTGTCCTCGACGATCTCCTGATCGGAGAGGGCCTCGCTGCCGGCGTCGACGAGGTCCTTCAGCCCGGACTCGTCGGTGTAGGCCACGTCGAACTTGCCGAGCACCTTGTCCCGGAGCTCGTGGTGGAGGTAGTCGCCGTCGAGGAACTCGTCCTTCGTCGGCGAGGGGCCGCCGACGAGGATGCCGTCGAGCTCGTGGCGCTCGGGGACGAAGAGATCGTTCGCCATCCCCGCGACCTCCTGATAGAAGTTGTCGATGGCCTCGAGGCGGAGCCGGGCGAACCGCTGGGCGGACTGGCCGCCCTTCCGCTGTTTGCCGGGGACGAGCGAGGAGGCGGACTTGACGGGCTCGACCCGCTTGCCTTTGAGCCAACCGACGTTGGCCTCCCGCCTGTCGAGCACGATGAGTCCGAAGAGCCCGGAGTCCGCGAGCATGTGTTCGAGCGGCTCCGTGAGGAACGCGGAGTCGCAGTGGTACCGGAACGACTGGACGGGGTTCGGCGGCGACTCGAGCGTCTTCGTGACCATCTCCGTGCGGCCGCCGCCGGAGTCGACCGCGCCCGAGAAGATCACCATCCCGTTCTCGGGCGGGTAGGTGTCGTAGTAGCGGAGCCGGTCCTTGATGCTCGTCAGCGCGTCCTGGACGTTCGTCCGGGTCTGTTTGGACTTGATGTTGGACGCCTCGCTGTGTTCCTGGGTGACGTGGGCGACCACGTCCGAGATCTGCTTGTCTTCGGGGATGTAGATGGTGACGAGCTGCGTGCCGGAGCCCTCGAAGTCCTTGAGCTCCTCGATGACCTTGCGGAACTCGTACTTCCGCCGGTCCTCGCTCGCCTCCTGGGCGTCGCTACTCATTGTCTCCACTACGGCGTGGTGCGTGTAAGTAACCTTTGACCTCCGGGTCGACCCGAGACGCCCGCGATATCGGCCGGGGACGGCGGCGCTCGCGACGGGATCCGCCCCCGCCTACATCGACTCGGGCGCGGAAACGCCGAGCGCGTCGAGCGCGTTCGCCATCGTGTAGCGCGCGGCCGCGACGAGCGCGAGCCGGGCGTCCCGAAGCTCGTCGCGCTCGGCGGTCACCACCGGACACTCGCGGTAGAAGGCGTTGTACGCGTCCGCGAACTCGCGGGTGAACGTCGCGATCGTGTGCGGCTCCAGGTCCTCGGCGGCCGACTCGATCACGGCGGGGAAGCGCCCGACCTCCCGGAGGAGCGCCTCGGCCTCGTCGGTCTCGAGGGCCGCGGCGTCGGCGTCGAAGGCGTCGCCGGAGGCGGACGCGTCGCCCGTCGCCGGGACGTCGAACCCCGCCTCGGCGGCCTCGTCGAGGATCCCGCAACAGCGCGCGTGGACGTACTGGACGAACGGGGCGGACTGCGCCTCGAAGTCCAGCGCCTCCTCCCACTCGAAGGTGATCGCCTTCGCGGGCTGTTTCGAGACGATGTCGTACCGCACCGCGCCGATCCCCACCTGGTGGGCGATGCGCTCGACGTCCTCGTCGGTCAGGTCGTCGTCACGGATCCGGTCGTCCATCCGGCTCTCGACCGCCTCGCGGGCGCGGTCGATCGCCTCGTCCAGGAGGTCGTCGAGCATGACGCCGGTCCCCCGCCGGGTCGACATCTTCCCGTCGGGGAGGTTGACGTACGAGTAGATGACGTGGCCGAGCGCGTCGGTGTCGTTGCCGAGCAGGTCGAGGGCCGCCCCCAGCTGGTCGGCCTGGAGCTTGTGGTCCTCGCCGAGCACGGTGACGGCGCGGTCGTAGTTGTCGAACTTCCACTCGTGGTGGGCCAGGTCGCGGGTGGTGTAGAGGCTGGTGTCGTCCGACCGGAGGAAGACGAGGTTCTTGTCGATCCCCCACTCGTCGAGCTCGAGCTGCCAGGCGTCCTCCTCGTAGACGGCGTGCTCCGTCTCCTTGAGCCGCGCCGCGATGTCGTCGGTCGAGCCGTCGCGCATGAACCGCGTCTCCTTCACGAACTCGTCGAACTCCGCGGGCAGCCGGGCGAGACAGTCCTTCATGCCGCCGAGCACCGCGTCGACGACCTCGCCGACGCGCTCGTAGGTCGCCTCGTCGCCCGCCTCCAACCCCTGGAGTATCGACCGGATCTCGGCCTCCGCGGCCTCGACCGCGTCGGCGTCGGCCTCCTCGAGGTAGGCGTTCCCCCGGCGGTAGTAGCGCACGAGGTCGTACTCGGCGCGGTCGCGGGCGGGCGCCTCCTCCAGGTCGGACTCGTCGAACGTCTCGTAGGCCCACGTGAACACCGCCATCTGGCGGCCCGCGTCGTTCACGTAGTAGTGGCGGTCCACGTCGTAGCCGGCGTACTCGAGGAGGTTCGCGACCGCGTCGCCGACGATCGGGTTGCGGGCGCGGCCCACGTGGACCGGCCCCGTCGGGTTCGCGCTCGTGTGCTCGACGACGACGCTCGTGTCCCGGTCGGGGAGGACGCCGTATTCGGCGTCGCCGGCCGCGGCCGCGAGGGTGTCCGCGAGGTAGCGATCCCCGACGTGGAAGTTGACGTACGGCCCGGCGGTGTCGACGGAGACGAGGTAGTCGTAGGGGGCGACGTCGACCGCCCCGGCGACCTCGCTCGCGACGTTCGGCGGCGCGTCGCCGACCTCGCCCGCGAGGCGGAAGGCGACGCTGGAGGCGAGCGTCGCGTCCATCTCGTCCGGCGGGCGTTCGATGCCGAGGTCGTCGGTCGGGAGATCGAGGGCGGCGAGCGCGTCGGAGAGCGCCGCCTCGACCTCCGACCGGAACTGTCTGAACATACCGTCCGTTCGACCGGCGGATTAAAAGGGCCTTCCGAAGCGGCTCGGGAGGGATCGACGTGATCCCGCGGGGAAACGAAACCGACGGCAACTACTCGTCTCCCCTCCGGACCTCGCCCCAACGGATCAGATACGCGAGAAGGAACAGCACCAACGAGATGGTGAACCCGCCCGCGGCGCTGGTGACGATCTCGCTCGGGACGTCGACCCGGTTGCTCGCGATCCAGACGGCCGCGGCGAACGAGAGGACGACGGCGAGCCGTCCCCCGACGCCGATCGCCCGGAACCACGCGCCGACCCGTTTCCCGCCCCGTGAGTTGGCGAGCGGGCCGACCGAAACCACGCCTATCGCCGCGCCGCCGCCCACCCAACCCCAGTGGATCGTCCGGAGCGACCCGAGGTTGATCGGTATCCAGAGCAGGGCGAGGACGCCGACGAGCACGTCGGTCCACGTCGGCGGGCGGTCCGGATACCACGCTTCGGGGACCATTACCGCCGGATCGTTCGACCGCGACCGGAGGCGTTCCGACGGGCGGGGACGCGTCCGCTCACTCGACGATCTCGTCGATCAACTGCCGTGCGGCGCGGCGAACCGCCTCGTCGCTCTCGATCGAGGGCTCCCAGCCGAGGGCGGCGAGTTTCTCGATCGACAGGCGCATCTTCGGCACGTCGCCGGTCCAGCCGCGGTCGCCGCCGGTGTAGCTGTACTCCGGATCCACGCCGAGCTCGTCGCTCACGACGTCCGCGATCCGGGTGACCGAGGTCGTCGTCCGCGTCCCGAGGTTGTAGACGTTGAGGTCGTCGTCCGCGTGCTCGACGACGTGGCGGATCGCGTCGACGCAGTCGGTGACGTGCATGTACGACTTCTCCTGGCGGCCGTCGCCGAGGATCTCGAGTTCGGTCGGGTCCGCCTCGAGCTTCTCGATGAAGTCGGGGATCACGTTCCCGCGCTGGTGGGGACCGACGATGTTCGCGAACCGGAACACCCACGACTGAACCCCGTAGGAGTGGGCGTACGTGGAGATCAGCGCCTCGTCGGCGAGCTTCGAGGAGCCGTAGATGGAGATCGGCTCCATCGGGGCGTGGTCCTCCGGCGTCGGGCGGGGGGCCTCCCCGTAGACGGTCGACGAGGAGGTGAACGCGACCCGGTCGACGCCGACCTCGCGCATGCGCTCCAAGACGTTGTACGTCATCTCGGTGTTCGCCTCGAACAGCTCGCGGTCGTCATCGTAGTTCGTGTCCGTGTACGCCGCGAAGTGGAAGACGACGTCGAGGTCGGCGGTGACGACCGCCGCGACGTCGTCGGGGTCGGTCACGTCCGCCTCGACGAACTCGGCCGCCGCGGGGACGCGGTCGCGGTCGCCCTTCGAGAGATCGTCGGCGATGCGGACGGTCGCGTCCGCCTCGAGGAGGGTGGCGGCGAGGTGGCTCCCGACGAGCCCCGCCCCGCCCGTGACCAGCACGCGTGAATCGGCGAGATCCATGCGCGTCCGTGGGCGGGCGGCGGGTAAGTACGTGTGGAATTCGGACGGCGCTCGGCGGCCGCGTCAGAACCCCCNNCGCTCGTGCTCGGCGGCCGCGTCAGAACCCCCAACGGATCCCGGACATCGTCCCCAGGATGGCGATCATCAGGAGGAGTTCGACCATGCTCAACATGCCGTACTTCTTGTTCAACTCGGCGAGCCGCTCGTGGTCGGTGTCGTCGGCGGCGATCTCGTCGAACATCCCGGAGGTGAACGCGTGGAGCGGGCCGAACCCGAGCACGAGCAGCGCGGCCGCGAGCACGAGCGCCGCCCACAGCGACGGCGAGGGGGAGGCCAGAAGCCCCATCATGGCGGCGAGCCCGACCCCGGAGCCGACGACCCCGAGCGAGATCGGCTCCATGAGGAGGTTCATCCGCGGGACGAACCCCGCCGCGAACTCGGCGTTCGCCTCCTCCGAGAGCGATCCCATCACGGGACCCAACACGACCGCGCCGAGCACCGCGGTGCCGAACCAGAACGCGCCCAAGAAGAGGTGGACGGTGAACATCGCCCGGACGTCGCCGGAGAGGTAGCCGAGGACGGGCAGGAGGAGGGGGACCGCGACCGCGCCGACCGCGAACGGTCGGCTCGCGGCGTCGGCCATCAGACGGTACCGCTCACGACGTGTCGACGGTCTGTGTGCGTCGGCAAGTGACATGTCGGATCGCTCAGTGGCGGATCGACCGTGTGGTATCGGATCCATAAGTGGTTTGGTTGTCACAAATACATGTGTGTAGATCCGACGAGATCGGATCCTTCCGACAAGGTCTCTCGTGAAATGAGCATCATGTCTCGAGCGTTAGCGGTGGGCGGGAAGCCGTCGTTGCCGCCGTGGATGAAAGCTTCCGAAGTCCCAGTCGCTCGGCGCTTCGTCGCTGCGGTCCTTACGTCGCCGCGCTTCGTCCTTCCGAGAGACCTCGCCTCTCGACTTCCCGCTCGCTTGCGCTCGCGGGGATCGCGATCGTCCCTTCGGGCGCCGTCGTCCCGCGACCGCCCCGTCCCTCACGCCTTCCCAGCCTCGCTGCTCGCGCGTTCCACGCGCTCGCAGCGTCCAGCGAGAATCGAAAGTTCTCCGGCAGCCGGCGGCTCCGCCGCCGGCGACGCCACCGCTCGTACGGTCGCTCGCTTCCCGGTTCGTGCTGAACGGTGAGGATCGAGAAGCTCGTCGGGGTCATCGACGGGGGGCGAGACCGCGGCGGACGGTGGTGGGACGCGGGCTCGACTCCGGACGCCTCAGATCCCCTCCTCGCCCTCCTGTGCGAGGATGACGACCATCGAGAGCCCGGAGATGACGAGCAGGATGAGCGTCGGGACGACGGCGTACTGGTAGAGGGCGGTCGCCTGTGCGCGCCAGATCTGCGTGACGATCGTGTCGAACCCGGAGGGGCGGAGCACGAGCGTCACGGGCAGCTCCTTCATCGTCGTGAGGAACACGAGGGCCGCGCCGGCGACGATCCCCGAGCGCGTGAGCGGGAACGTCACGCGCCTGAACGCGCCGGTCGGCGACTCCCCGAGCGTGCGGCCCGCCTCGACGAGCCGCCGGTCGACCTGGAGGATCGACGTCCGGGTCGACCCCACGGCCTGCGGGAGGAAGCGGACCACGTACGCGAACACGAGGAGGGGAAGCGTCTGGTAGAGCCACGGCACGTAGCCGGAGCCGAAGTAGACCAACGCGAGCGCCAGCACGATCCCCGGAACCGCGAACCCGACGTACGTCGCCCGCTCGAAGACGGTCGCGAGCGGCGACTCGTGGTTCGCGGCGAAGTACGCGACGGGGATCGCGGCCAGCGCGGCGACGACGGCCGCCGCCGCGGAGACGGACACCGAGTTGAGCACCTGTACCGGCTCGAACGCCATCGACGGCCGGCGGCCCGCCTCCGAGCGGACCAGCCACAGCCCGAGGATCCACAGGGGCACGAGCAGCGCGAACCCGGAGACGCCGGCCGGCAGCAGCGTCGCCGGCCAGCGCAGCCGGCCGAGCGACACCCGGTCGTCCGTCCGTCCCGCGTCGTCGCCGCTCGCGTTCCGGTCCGAGCGGACGGCCCACTCCAGCGCGAGCACGAGGAGCACGACGACGAGCAGCTGTAAGGAGAGCAGGGCGGCGTAGTCGCGGCCGAACGCGTTGTACTCGACGTAGATCTGCCGGGTGAACACGGGGAGCCGCATGATGGAGGGCGTGCCGAAGTCGGAGACCGCGTACAGCGCCGCGAGCAGCGAGCCGGCGGCGATCGCCGGCCGGATCGTCGGGAGCGTCACCCGGCGGAACGCCGCGAGGCGGCCGTGGTTCAGCGTGCGCGCGGCCTCCAGGAGCGTCGTGTCGAACGACAGCAGCGCGGCTCGGGTCGTCAGGTAGACGTACGGGTACGTGTACAGCGTGATGACGAGGATCGAGCCGGAGAGTCCGCTGACCTCGGGCACGCGCGCGACGCCGAGCGGCGCGAGCACCTCGTGAAACTCGCCCTGCGGCCCGAACGCGGAGACGAACGAGAAGGCGCCGACGTAGCTCGGCACCACGAGGGGAAGCGCGGCGGCGATCGACCAGAACCGCCGGAACGGGAGGTCGGTCCGGGTGGTGAGGTACGCGAGCGGGACGCCGATCGCGATCGAGAGGCCGGTGACGCCGGCCATCAACAGCAGGCTGTTGGCGAGCACCTCGGCGGTGGCCGCGCTGAACACGAGGTCGGTCGCGCGCGCCCGCTCGACCGCGGCCGCCTCGATGACGAGCCACGCCAGCGGGAACACGAGCGTCGCGGCGATCGCCGCACACAGAAGCGTCAGTCCGAGCGGGAGTCGGTCGTCGCCGTCGGTCAGGCGGTCGCGGATCCGGTGTCGCAGGGTCATTGTGCGGGAGGCGGAGGCGTTCCCTCCGATCGAGGACGCGCCCGGCGTTAGTGGTTCCGATCGTCCGGCGAACGCGCTCCGACGGATATAAGGATTTAGGGCCACCTAAAAGCTTCCATGGAACTGACGCGACGCGACGCGACGGCCGCGCTGGCCGCGATCGGCGCGACGGGCGGCGTCGCGCTCGGCGTCCGTCGGACGACCGACGCGGGGGCGGGCGACGGGGCGGACGGAGCCGTCGACGGCGCGGAGGAGCTTCCCGACGACGAGGCGGTCCGCGAGACGATGGCCGCGACCGCGGCGGCGGTCTACCCCGAGGCGGTCTCGGGGATCGACGCGTTCGTCGGCGGCTTCCTCGACGGTCGGCTCGACGGGTCGGCACACGGCGAGGGGATCCGGGCGGCGGTCGCCGAGCTCGAGTCGACGGCACGGTCGTGGTACGACGCCCCCGTCGCCGACCTCCCGGTGGCGGACCGCGACGAGTTGCTGCGCGGACTCGGCACGGACACCGCCGAGGAGCACCCGCACGGCACGACCGCGGAGCGGGTGCGGTACTACGTCGTCAACGAGCTCCTGCTCGCGCTGTACGCCTCGCCGACCGGGGGCGAACTCGTCGGCATCGAGAACCCGCAGGGGTACGCCGGCGGGGCCGAAAGCTACACGCGGGGGCCGCCGTGAGCGGCGCCGAGAGCCTGGGGAACGAGGGAGCCGCCGGCGAGGACGTCGACCGCACGCCGGTCCCGAACGCGGACGTCTGTATCGTGGGGGCCGGGCCGGCGGGCGCGCTGGTCGCCGACCGCCTGGCCGCCGATCACGAGGTCGTGGTGCTCGACGCGGGGCCGCGGTTCGACCCCGCGGACCGGCTCGCCAGACAGGAGCGGGCGATCCGCCCCTTCTACGGCCGCCCGGACGTGTGGGGCGTCGGCGGCGAGCGGGACGCCTACGAGAACGCGGGCGAGCGGGGGTATCCGCTCAACCACGCCCGCGTGAAGGGCGTCGGCGGGTCGACGCTCCACTGGCAGGGGATGGTGATGCGCCTCCACGAGGACGACTTCAACTCCGGGAGCGAGCGGGGGGTGGGGACGGACTGGCCGATAGACTACGCCGACCTGCGGCCCTACTACGCCGACGCCGAGCGCGAGCTCGGCGTCGCGGGCGCGTCGGACAACCCGTACGCGCCGCCCCGCGAGGAGCCGCACCCGATGCCCGCGTTCGAACCCTCCTACAGCGACTCGCTGTTCGCCGAGGCCTGCGAGGAGCTGGGGATCGACATGCACTCCGTGCCGAACGCGCGCAACTCCGAGCCGTACGACGACCGGTCGGCCTGCGTCGGCTACGGCACCTGCCAGCCCGTCTGTCCCTCGGGGGGCAAATACGACGCGACCGTCCACGTCGAGCGCGCCGAGGGGAAGGGCGCGACCGTCATCGACCGCGCGAGCGTCGGAACGCTGGAGCACGACGAGGAGGATCGGGTGACCGCCGCGGTCTACGCGACGCCGGACGGCGAGGAGCACAGGCAGGAGGCGGACGCCTTCGTCGTCGCCGCCGGCGGCGTGGAGACGCCGCGGCTCCTCCTGCTCTCCGCTTCCGACCGCCACCCGAGCGGGCTCGCGAACTCCAGCGGCCACGTCGGCGAGTTCTTCATGGACCACCTGTTCGCGGGCGCGGGCGGCACGCTCGACGAGCCGACCCGGCAGAACCACGTCGGCTTCTACACGAGCGCGTGCGACCAGTTCTACGACGAGGCCGACGAGACGCAGGCCCCGTTCAAACTGGAGTTCTTCAACTACGCCGGCCCCTCGCCGGTGGAGATGGCGCTGTCGGGCGAGGACTGGGGCGACCCCCTCCTGGAGCGGCTGCGCGACGGATACGGCAACCACGTCGCGATGGGCGGACTCGTCGAACAGGTCCCGCAGGCCGACAGCCGCGTGGCGCTCGCGGAGGACCGCACCGACGACCACGGCAACCCGGTCCCGCGGATCGAGTGGACCGTGGGCGACCGCGCGCTCGACACGATCGAGCGCGCGAACGAGATCCAGGTGGCGATCTTGGAGGAGCTCGGCGCGGAGGTGGAGTGGGTCGCCGGCCCGGACGCGACCGGTCCCGCCTACCACCACATGGGCACGACGCGGATGAGCGACGATCCCGAGCGAGGCGTCGTCGACGCCGACTGCCGCACCCACGACCTGGAGAACTGCTGGATCGCCTCCAGCTCCGTCTTCCCCACGAGCGGCGCGATGAACCCCACGCTCACCATCGCCGCGCTCGCGCTCCGCGTCGCCGACGACGTGGACGCCCGGCTCTCCGGGGCGTGAGGCGGCCGCGCCGGGCGTGGGCGTGTAACGCCACCGCACAGTTGTTTTAGGCAAACCTAAAAATTCAAGTGCGTGCGACGTGAGCTGTGGATAATGAGCGACTCAGCGCACACGACGAACGGGGCGGCGAGCGCGTTCGACGCGGACGCGACCGACGAGGCGGGTTCGGCCGACGGGACGGACTCGATCGACGGGCCGACAGCGACCGACGACGCGGTGAGCGCCGACGCCGGCGAGTACACCTTCGACGACCTGAGCGTCGTGATGGGGACCTACAACGAGGAGGAGGCCATCGCGACGGTGCTGGAGGACGTCGACGAGGTCACCGACGGGCGCGCGGAGGTCGTCTGCGTCGACGGCTCCTCGGACCGCACGCCCGAGATCGCCCGCGAGCACGGCGCGACGGTCATCGAGCAGGAGCCGCAGGGGTACGGCGTGGCGGTGCGCGAGGCGATCTTGACGCCCGACCGCCCGGTGGTCGTCACGACCGACTGCGACGACACCTACCCGATGGAGGCGCTCCCCGAGTTCCTCGCCGAGATCAACGACGGCGCGGACGTGGTGAGCGGCGACCGGCTCTACCACGGCGCGAAGGCGATGCCGGCGTTCAACCGCCTCGGCAACCACGCGTTCGCGGCCGTCGCGAGCCTGCTGATGGGCGAGCGCGTCCACGACACCACCACGGGGATGCGCGCGTACCGCCGCGAGGTCGTCGAGGAGATCGGCTGGACGGAGAACACCGGGCTCTCCGCCGAACTGCTGATCCGTCCGCTGATGCGCGGCTACGACGTGCGCGAGCGCCCGATCGCCTACGCCGAGCGGCTCGGCGACACGAAGCTCGACCCGATCGGCGGCGGCGCGGCCATCGCGAAGTCGATCGTCACCGTCTGTCTCGAGGAGCAGCTGCGGCGGTTCTGACGGGACCGCCCCGATTCCGAACCGGACGGCGGTCCACACACAGTGGGCATCCCGGACCGCCGCCGGCGACGTTTTTAAGATCGTGAGCGACAGCGTCGGCTATTAATAAATAAACGCGCGGATGCGGTCGGCGCGTGCCTGCGAGGCCGCCCCGCGGCCGAGCAGCACCGCGCGAGGGAGTCGGTGGTCCGGAGCGAAGCGGAGGGCCACCGACGAGGCTGGGGAGGCGTGAGGTGCGGTTGCGGTGCGGGGTGGGACTCAACGGGGCAGTCGCCGGCGGCAACGCCGCCGGCTTCCAGAGGCGCGTCGCGCTTCGCTGCCGCGAGGCGGTCGCAGGCGACGTAAGCACCGCAGCGAGCAACGCGAGCGAGGAGCGTGGTTCGAAACGGCGAAGCCGTTTCGTCATCACGAGACGGCTCAGCCGTCTCGAACGACAACGAGCGTGCGCGCGCCTCACGGCTGGGGCTTTGGCGGTGGTAACCGTGCCAGTAACCACGTGTAGCCGAGCGGCTGGGACTTTGGAGGTGTCCACCGCCGATCCACGGTCAGTTGTTTATGATCGATCGGCTGGGGCTTTGGAGGTACTCTCTGCCGGTCTACTGGTAGACAGTTATAACCGAACGGCCGGGGTTGTGGCGGTGTCCGCCGCCAGTTCGGCAGCAACTATTTACCAGCGACCGGCTGGGAATTTGGCCGAGTTCCCCGTCAATCCGCGTCCTAGTCGCTCGTCTCGGCGTCCGTCTCGAAGACCGCCCACGCGGGGCGGGTGTCGGGCTCGTCCGGGAGGTAGGTCCCCTCGCTGCCGCACGCCGTGACGAGCCGACAGGTCGAGCGCTCGGGCGGCCAGACGGCCTCCACGCGCTCGCCCCCGTCCGTCACCCGAACCGTGGCCTCCTGCCGGTAGGTGTAGGTCGCGCCCGCGGGGTCGACGAGCGTCACCGTCAGGGCGACCACGTCGCCCTCGGGGTCGAACGGGACGGGCTCGCTCGACTCGGCGTCACCCGCGGTCGCCGCGTCCGGCAGCCGCACGCCCGCCGGCGTCACCGTCCAGTCGACCGCGAGCGACTCTCCGGGACCCGTCACGGTGTAGGAGACGTGGTCAGGACCGCCCTCGCCGCCCCGGCGCGGGT
Source organism: Halorubrum halodurans (assembly GCF_002252985.1). Classification (GTDB taxonomy): domain Archaea; phylum Halobacteriota; class Halobacteria; order Halobacteriales; family Haloferacaceae; genus Halorubrum; species Halorubrum halodurans. The sequence continues at coordinate 28,426 of NZ_NHPJ01000095.1, forward strand.
CGACGCGCACCTGCACACGGGCGACGCGGTCGGGGACGCCGACGGTCGTCTCGGCGGCGAGTGCGGGGCCGGCCCGCACGTCGAGCGGCTCCAGCTTCGGCGTGACGCGCGCGTCGGGGTCGGGCGACCAGGTGCCCCGGTAGCCGTAGCGGTACAGCGTCCGGTCGGGGTAGGCGTCGAGCACCGCGAAGTCCTCGACCGGGTCGCGGTGAAGCGCGTACACGACGTCGCCGTCGAGTCCCGGCCCGTTTCGGAGGTACTGGAACGGGTGGTTCTGCCACTCGCCGTACGGCGTGGGGAGGAAGACGAGCCCGTCCTCGAAGTCGGTCGCGTCGATCGGCGCGTACGCCGCCTCGTGTTTCGCGTCGATCGCGGCGTTCCGGTCGATCGGCTCCGCGGCGGCGTCCACGGCGGCGACGCCCGCGACCGCGACCGCGACGACGACGACGCCCGCGACCGCGACGCGGGCGACCGCCGGGGACACTTCCCGACGCACGAGTCCCGCGTGAGCCGCGGACAGTCCCCGCCACCCGGCGGCGACGGCGAGGCCGCCGAAGACCGACAGCGGCACGAGGAGATCGAAGTGGTAGAACGGGCCGAACAGCGACGCCAGCCCGTCGGTCGGGTCCGAGAGGTCGGCGAGCGCGTTGTGCGTCCCCCAGAAGAACAGGTTGCCGACGACGACCGCGACCGCGACGCCGACGAGGAGCAGGGCCGCCGTCCGCCGGAACCGGGAGGAGCCGGGGGGACCCGAGGTGCCGGAAGAGTTCGAGACGCCGGAGGGATCGGAGGTGCCGACGTCGTCCGCGGAACCGGCGGCCTCGTCGCCGGCCGCCGCGAGGTCGCTCGGGTCCCCGCTCGCGCGCCAGCCGCGGGCCGCGACCGCACCCCCGGCGAGCGCGAGGGCGGTTCCGAGCGAGCCGCCGGCGAGCCACCGCGTCGCGATCTCCTGGAGGGCGTACCGGTTCGACTCCAGCGCCAGGCCGATCGTGTACTCGACCGAATGGCCGAGGATCCGCCGCTCGCCGAATCCGGGACCGTCCATCGGGGCGAACGCCTGATACGGGAAGACGAGCGGCTCCCCCGTCATCCGGACGTTGTACGCGAGCGTGATCCCGACGAAGAGGGTCCCGAAGAGCGCCGTGAGTCCGTGCCGACGGATCGGGTCGGGGAGCCCGCGGACGCCGGCGGCGACGAGCGCGCTCGGCGCCGCCGCCGGCGATTCGGCGCCGAACCGCCGGGCCGCCGAGATCACCCGCCACAGCGCGTGGCAGATGAACGGCGCGGCGAACAGCACCGCGGTGTACGGCCGCGCGAAGAACGCGATCCCGATCGCGACGCCCGCGACCCCGGCGGCCGGGAGCGATCCGTCCCGGACGCTCCGGAGGTACCCGACCGCGAACGCGAGGTTGAAGAGCGTCGTCGGCGCGTACGGGAGGAAGGCGGAGGAGGTCGCGATCGCCATCGGCGACGCCGCGAAGAGGACGGCCGCGGCGAGACCCGCCCGCCGCCCGAACGAGATCGACCCGAGCAGGTACACTAAGGCGGCGTTGCCGGCGGCGACCGCCGCGAGCGTCACGCGCGGCTCGCCGAACAGGAGCATCGAGACCGCGAACGTCGCCGCCGGAACGGGGTTGTACTTCGGGTAGAGCCGGCCGCCGTCCTCGACGAAGAACCACGGGTGAAAGGCGTCCGCGAGCGGTCCCGCGTGGAACTCCAGCTGGCCGCCCAGGAGTAGCGCGGCCTGCGTGAGGTAGACGCCCTCGTCGTGGTTCGCGGAGTGGTGCGAGAAGACGGTGGCGGCGATCGCGAACGTCAGGACGCCCGCCGCGAGCGAGACGAGCGCCGCGGCCGCGGTGACCCGGTCGGCGCGGGCGAGTCGCCGACGGAGACGGCTCGCGAGTCGGCGCGCGTGGCGGAACGGTGGAAGGACGGACACGAAGGTTGTGGGTCGGCGGTGGGTCGGGCGCTCAGATCTGGACGCCGGCCTCGCGCATGAGGTCGATCGTCGGCTCGAGGTTCGACAGCTCGGCCAGATCGATGTCCGGGACGTCGAGCTCGTCGATCGTCGGGAGGTCGCCGATCGGCTCGACGTCGGGGATGAGCGGGTACTCGAAGGTGGAGCGCGCGAAGTAGTCCTGTGCCTCCGCCGACAGCAGGTGGCGGACGAAGTTCGACGCGAGGTCGGCGTCGCTCGCGGTGTCGACGACCGCCGCGCCGGCGACGTTGAACATCGCCCCCGCGTCGCCCTCGGTGAACGCGGTGGCGATCGGCGCGTTCGGATTGCCGTCGAGCACGCGCTGGATGTAGTAGTGGTTCGTGAACGCCGCGTCGATCTCGCCGTCGGCGATCTCCTGACAGGTGCGGAACTCGTCCGGGTACGTCGTCGCGCCGCGCTCGACCATCGCCTCGAGCCACTCGAGCGTCGCCTCCTCGCCCTCGAGGAGCCGCATCGCGGTGATGAACGCCTGTGCCGACCCGTACGACGGGGCCCACCCCAGGTCGCCGGGGAACTCCTCGGGGTAGGCCATGACGTCGTCCGGCAGGTCGCTCTCGTCGAACTCGTTCGTGTTGTACGGGACCGTCCGGGCCCGCCCGGAGGTGCCGACCCACTGTTCCGTGCGGAACTCCGAGCGGACCTTCCCGGCCACGTCGTCGGGGAGCGCCTGCGTGCGCCCCGCGTCGGCGAGCGCCCCGAGCGCGCCGGCGTTCACGGAGTAGAACACGTCCGCGGGCGACCCCTGCCCCTCGTTGGCGATCTGGTTCACGAGGTCGGTCGAGCCGGCGTACCGGACGGTCAGATCGAGGTCGTCGTAGAGGTCGTCGATGTAGCTCACGAGCTCGCCGACGAGGAACTCGCCGCGCCCGGAGTAGACGGTGAGCTCGCCCGACAGCTCGGGCATCTCGGCCATCGGCGTCCCGCCGGGAGCCCCGCGCCCCTCGCGGCCGGAGCCGATCTGGCCGACCGGCGACTCGGGATCGCCGTCGCCGCCACCGCCGCCGCCGTCGCCGGCCTCGCCGTCGCCGCCCGCGTCCTCGTCGTCGCTGCCGGAACAGCCCGCGATCCCGGCGACGCCGACCGAGCCGGCCGCGGCGAGGAACCGCCGTCGTCGTACGTTTCTCGCGTCGTCGCGTCCGCCGCCGTCCCGTCCGTCGAGTTCGTGTCCGGTCATGTGTTTTAGGCTTGCCTAAATACGTTTAATCGTGTCGATTCAGTCGTCCGCGGGCGCCGGCGTCCGCCGGATCGCCTCGAGGCAGTCCAGCCAGTCACGCATGTACTCGCCGCAGTGGTTGAGGAACGCGCCGTTGTTCCACTCGGAGAAGTCACCCTCCGCGAGCGCGTCGGCCGTCTCGGCGAACACGGCCGCGAACGAGTCGGCGTCGGCTCCCGCCCCGTCGACCACCTCCCAGACGTGCTCGTTCAGCTCCAGTCCGGCCACCTCGTTCGCGAGGTCGTCGAACGTCGAGCGCGGGGCCTTGTTGTGTTCACAGAGCGGCCCGCCGTTGTAGATCCGCTTGCCGAGGACGTCGCAGGCGCGTTTCAAGAACAGCCCCGACCAGATGTCGTCGAACCGCCCCACGTCCCACTCGTTGTCGTCCATCGGCAGCTGGTAGAAGGCGGGGATCACCTCGCGGCGGAACGCGAGGTTCATCGAGCAGACCGTGAGGTAGTTGCCGCGCGCCGCGACGAAGTCCTCGCCGAAGTCGTCGGCGGTCGTCCGCGTCTGCGCCTGCCCCTCCAGGTCGCCGTCCATCAGGATCCGGACCGCGTCGAGATCGGGGACGTTCGTCCACAACCCCTGGGAGGCGACGACCTCGCCGGCGTCGACGTCGACCGCGTCGGTCTCGACCGTCTCGTCCATCGCCGAGTAGGGGTAGCCGCGGGGGTAGAGGCCGTGTTCGTCGGCGTTCTCGTAGAGGACGTTCACCCAGTGCTCGTCCGAGCTGACGCGCTCGATCGAACCGCCGAACGCGAGGTTCTCCATGTGGCGGCCGAAGTAGTCCTCGTCGTCGTGGGGGAGCGTGTCGTCGTCGATGAAGACCCCGTACTCGAACTCGGGGTTCGCCCACATGTAGAGGAGTCCGAAGCTCGTCTCGGCGTGGCTCGCGGCCGGGACGACGTGGCCGTACTCCGCGACCCCGTTGGCCTCGTACCACTCCTCGCGGCGGCTCCCGTCGAAGACCTCGCCGGAGACGTCCAGATCGTCGAGCATCCCGCGCATCTCCGCGACGTCACAGAAGTCCTCGGTGACCAACACGAAGTGGAGCCGCGAGACGTCGAACCCGTGCGTGCGGGCGTTCTCGACGTAGGCGCGGATACACTCGTACTCCCGGATCGTGGGAACGATCACACAGACGTCCCGTGTGTCCCCTCGCGTGCTTCGTTCGTCCATGCCTCCAAGTTTTTAGGCTGGCCTAAAAATCTGGCGGTCCGGCGGCGGACGGGTCGCCCTCGCCGGTCGCGGGCTCCCCCTCCTCGGGAGCGGCCGTCGGGAGGCGGTCGAAGACGAGCGCGGCGACGCCGCCGCCGCCGAGCGTGACGACGTTCTTCAGCGCGTGATCGAGCACCGCCGCGACGACCGCCGTCTCGACGGGGATCGCGGTGGTGCCGACGACGAGCCCGACGAACGCCGCCTCGTAGAGGCCGATGCCGCCCTGCGAGAGCGGCAGCACCTTCGCGAGGTTCCCCGCGCTGACCGCGAGCGTCCCGACCGTCACGAGCGTAAGCGCCGGAACCTCGCCGGCGAATCCCCCGACGAGCGCGGCGAGCACGAGCACCGCCGTGAGGACGTCGAGTCCCCACACCAGGAGGCTCCCGACGTAGACTCGAGCCAGCCCGCGCGGCGCGACGGCGACGACGCGGACCGCCGCGCCGAACCGGACCGCGGCGTCGACGATCCCGGAGAGTCGGGGGCTCTCCGAGAGCCGCGAGTCCTCGACGCGGCCGCGGAGCGCGGAGCCGAACTCCCGCTCGCTCCGCGCGAGCGCCACCGTCGAGACGGCGAGAAGCACCGCCGCGACCGCGAGCCCCGCCGCGACAACGAGCGGCGTCGCGGCGCCCGTCGTTCCGACCGAACGGTCCCCGAGCAGGAGCGCCGCGAGGGCGGTCCCGCCGAGCGTGGCGATCGCCACGAGGTCGAAGCCGCGTTCGACCGCCAGCGAGGCGACGCCGGTGGGATAGGGGACAGCGCGCCGTCGCTTGAGGAGGTACGCCCGCACCCCGTCGCCGGCGCGCGCCGGGACGACGAGGTTCGCCGTCTGGCTCGCGAAGACGGCGGCGGTGAGGAAGCCGACCCCGTGGCGTCGGTCCATCGGCGCGAGGACGTCGCCGTACCGCCGCCCGCGGAACGGCCACGAGAGCAGGTACGCGAGGAGCGCGAGCGCGAGGAGCCGGGGGTCCGCCTCGCCGACCGCCGCGAGGAGCGCGTCCGCGTCGACGGTCCGCGCGAGCACGGCGACCCCGAGCGCGAGGACGACGACGGTCCCGACGAGCGTGAGCCGCCCGCGGGAGAGCCGGTCGCGCAGCCGTTCGTCCGACATACACTCGTTTAGGTAGGCCTAAATCATATAACGCTGGCGGTTCGCCCGGCGACGGCTCGTCGACCGGCTCGAACGAACGGGTCGCCGCGAGTTTAACTCGGATCGAGCCGAAGGAGGCGCCGATGCGCGCCACGCTCGAGACCCTCGGGATCGTCTGCGTCGTCGGCCTCGCGCAGGCCGCGTTGAGCCTCGTCGGTCTCGGGTCGGCGCTGGCGCTTTCGCCCCCGCCGTCGATCGCGCCCTGGACGGTCCTCACGAGCGTCTACGCGCACGGCTCCGTCGGCCACCTGCTCGCGAACGCGCTCGCGCTGCTCCTCGTCGGCCCGCTCGTCGAACGCCGAACGACCCGGCTTCGCTTTCACGCCTTCGTCGTCGCGAGCGGCGCGCTCGCCGGGACGACGCAGGTGATCCTGGGCGGGCTCGTCGGCCCCCCGACGGCGGTGCTCGGGATCAGCGGCGCGGTCTTCGCGCTCGGCGGCTACCTCCTCGCCGGCAACGCCGCGACGACGACGCTCTTCGACCGGCTCCGGCTCACGGCGCGCGCGCAGTTCGCCCTCTTCGCCGGGGTGGCCGTCCTCCTCACGCTCGCGACGGCCGCGCCCGGCGTCGCGCTCCTGGCACACGCCGCCGGGACGTTCTGCGGGCTCGTCGCCGGACGAGTCCGGCTGTTGGAGCGGTGATCCGACGGCGTCGACGCGATCGAGGACTGTGCGTCCGGGAGAAAACGAAAACGGAGAGCGTGGCGCGAACGCGCCTTAGCGCTTAGTCCTCGAGAACGATCTCGATGCTGACGTCGTTGGGCACCTGGACGCGCATGAGCTGGCGGAGCGCGCGTTCGTCGGCGTCGATGTCGATCAGCCGCTTGTGAACGCGCATCTCCCAGTGCTCCCACGTCGCCGTCCCCTCACCGTCCGGGGACTTCCGCGACGGGATCTCCAGCGTCTTCGTCGGCAGCGGGATCGGGCCCGACAGGGCGACCCCCGTCGAGTCCGCGATCTCGCGGACGTCGTCGCAGATGGCGTCGAGGTCCTCGGGGCTGGTACCGGCGAGGCGGACGCGTGCCTGCTGCATCGATTATCGCTCGTTGACTTCGAGCACTTTCCCGGCCGCGATGGTCTGACCCATGTCGCGGATGGCGAAGCTGCCGAGTTCCGGGATCTCGCCGGACGGCTCGATGCTGAGCGGCTTCTGCGGGCGGACGGTGACGACCGCGGCGTCGCCCGACTTGATGAAGTCCGGGTTCTCCTCGGCGACCTCGCCGGAGGAGGGGTCGATCTTCTGATCGATGGACTCGATCGTACAGGCGACCTGCGCCGTGTGCGCGTGGAAGACCGGGGTGTAGCCGGCCGTGATCACCGACGGGTGCTGCATGACGACGACCTGCGCCTTGAACGTCTCGGCGACGCTCGGCGGGTCGTCGGCGGGACCACACACGTCGCCGCGACGGATGTCGTCCTTGCCGAGGCCGCGGACGTTGAACCCGACGTTGTCGCCGGGTTCGGCCTTGGGCACCTCCTCGTGGTGCATCTCGACCGTCTTCACCTCGCCGCCCACGTCGGACGGCTGGAAGGAGACGTTGTCTCCCGTGCTGAGGATCCCGGTCTCGACGCGTCCGACGGGGACGGTCCCGATGCCGGAGATGGTGTAGACGTCCTGGATGGGGAGCCGGAGCGGCGCGTCCGTCGGCGGCTCGGACTCCGGCAGGTCGTTGAGCGACTCCAGCAGGGTGGGGCCGTCGTACCAGCCGGTGTTCTCGGACTCCTCGGCGATGTTGTCGCCCTCGAACGCCGAGATGGGCACGAACGTCGTGTCGTCGGTCGCGAAGCGGACCTGGTTGAGCAGGTTCTTGACCTCCTCGACGACCTCGTTGTAGGAGGACTCCTGGTAGTCGACCAGGTCCATCTTGTTGACGCCGATGATGAGCTCGTTGATGCCCAGCGTGCGGGCCAGGAACACGTGCTCTCGGGTCTGGGGCGCGACGCCGTCGTCGGCCGCGACGACCAGCACCGCGTTGTCGGCCTGCGAGGCACCCGTGATCATGTTCTTCACGAAGTCACGGTGGCCCGGACAGTCGACGATGGTGAAGTAGTACTGGTCCGTGTCGAACTCCTGGTGGGCGATGTCGATCGTGACGCCACGCTCGCGCTCCTCGGCGAGGTTGTCCATCACGTAGGCGAACTCGAAGCCGCCCTTGCCCTTCTCTTCTGCTTCCTCGCGGTGCTGCTCGATTACGTGCTCGGGGACGCTCCCCGTCTCGAAGAGGAGTCGACCCACGAGCGTACTCTTGCCGTGGTCGACGTGGCCGATAATGGCCAGATTCTGGTGCGGTTTGTCACTCATGGGGTAATCACGCGCTAAGGCGCTCTGTGAGTACGTTTTCGGTTGATTCCACTAAAACGGTTTCGATACGGCTTACGGCCGATCGCGACGCCGTCACCTGATTCCTGTGATCGGGGAACACGGCACGGCGACCCACGGCCGGGGGATCCACGAAGCGGTCGCGGATCGGTCGCGGGAGTCTCCGCCCCGGCGTCACCCCGGCAGCCGACTCACTCCAACAGACGACTCACTCCGACAGACGACTCACCCCAGCCGACCCACGTCGCCGAGGATCGCGCTCGCCGTCTCGGGACCGCCGGCGCCGCGCCCGGAGATGTTGAGCCGGCCCGCGTGCGTGGTCTCGATCTGGACGATGTTCTGGGTGCCCGAGACCGCGAGCGTCCCGTTCTCGTGGACGAGCCGCGGCGCGACCCGCACCGTCTCGCCGGTCGCCTCGCCGATGAGCCTGACCGTCCGGCCGTCCTCGGCGGCGAGGCGGAGGACCGACCCCGGCACGTCGCGGATCCCCTCGACCGACGCGTCCGCGAGGGTGAATTCCCGCGCGTCCGCCGGGTCGTCCGCCCCGCCGAAGGAGAGCACGTTCGCGAGGATCACGCACTTGAGGGCGGCGTCGGTCCCGTCGACGTCGAAGGAGGGGTCCGCCTCCGCGACGCCGAGGTCCTGCGCCTCCGAGAGCACGTGGTCGTAGTCGAGCCCCTCCGCGGCCATGCGCGTGAGGATGAAGTTCGCGGTCCCGTTGAGCACGCCGCGCACCGCGGTGACGTGGCTCGGCTCGATGTCCTCGACCGTCGACACCGCCGGGATCGCGCCGCCGACCGTCGCCTCGAAGCGCACGTCGCCGGCGCTGTCGGCCGCGAGCGCCTGGAGGTCGCCGTATCGCTCCGCGACCGGCCCCTTGTTCGCCAACACGACGTGGCGGTCCCGTTCGAGGGCGGTCCGAACGTGGGAAAAGCCCGGCTCGGCGTCGCCCAGCGTCGTCGGGGTGGCCTCCACGAGGACGTCGTAGTCGGCCGCGAGCGCGTCCGCCGGGTCGTCGTCGCCGACGATCCCGGCCTCCGCCTTGCGGGTCACGACCGCCTCGGCGTCGACGCCCCCGCCGGAGCCGGGGCCGCCGCTTCCGTCGCCGACGATCGCGCTCGAGGAGTCCGCGACGGCGACGACCTCGTGGCCGTGCTCGCCGGCCAGTTCGACCACGGAACGCCCGACCGCGCCCGCGCCGACGACGGCGAGTCTCACGCCTCCACCCCCGCGAGCGGCGCGACGACGCGCAACTCCTTCTCCTCGGCGATCTCGCGGACCGCCGCGATCGCCTCGCTCGTCTCGCCCGAGCGCGCCTCCAGGCGGAGCCGGGCGCTCGAGACCTCCTCCGTCCCCTGCGGGGCCGCGAGCGACACGTCCGCGACCGACGCCGACGCCGACGCCTCGATCCGCGAGAGCGTGTCCGAGAGGTCGGTGTCGATGAGGTGGCCGAAGAGCACGAGCGTGATCTCCTCGGCGTACCGCTCCGTGCCGGCCTGCATCACCGTTATCCCCTCCGCGCGGAGCGCCTCGACTATCCCCTCGAATCGCTCGGGAGTCGCCTCGAAGTCGACCTCGACGGGGATCCGGCCGCGCGGGGTCTTGTTCCCCCGCTCGTGGTAGATCGACAGCAGGTTCCCGCCGTTGTCCGCGATCGGCTGGAGCGCCGCGAGCAGCTGTCCGGGCTCGTCGACGAGCTCGAGCCGCACCGTGTGCGTCGACGGCGCGGAGGGGTCGTGGCCGCCGTCGGCCGCCGGATCCGAGTCAACCGCCTCCTCGGGCGCGCCGTCGCGAGCGTCGCTCACGCGACCACCCCCGGCGAACCCGCCGCCAGGCACGTTCCTGTCGGCGCGGAGCGGCCGCTCGCTTGCTCCGTGCCGATGCGCCGATCGGGGATCGTGCCCGTCTGCATACCCGAAAGGAGTCGGTGGGATCGGTATAAGCCTTCGGCGATGGCAGTCGTTGCCTTCGTGCCGTGTGAACACACGTGAATGGACTCGAGAGAGGTGAAGGAGCGAACGATTGCGGTGGCGCGCCGGTGAGTGCTCCGAAGGAGCACGAACCGCCCGCGAGGGACGCGGCGACTGGAAGGAGCCGCGAGGGTGGGGAGGCGTGAGGTGC
>NZ_NHPJ01000074.1 GCF_002252985.1 Halorubrum halodurans
GTGCTCGCTCTTGGACTTGTGGACGTGTGAGGGGTCGACGTCGAGCTCGTCGTACGGGTCGAAGAGGCCCTCGTCGACGGTCTCCTGTGCCCGGAAGTGTTCCATGATCGTCACCATCTGTTCGTGGAGCTCCAGCAGTTCGTCCTTGTGCATGATGGCGAGTACGTTCTCCAGGCGGTTTAAGCGTTGTTGCGGGTGTTACACACGGACCGGCGAGCGATCCGGGAGTCGGTCGTCCCGGCGGCGATCAGAAGACGTACTCGTCCTCGTGGCCCATCATCCCCTCGTCCTCGAACCCGCCGGAGTCGTCGTCCTCCATGGGCCCGCTGGTCTTGTACGCCTTGATGCCGGTCGAGAGGAGCTCCTCGACGGCCTCCTCGCGGTTGAGGAACTCCCCCTGCTCTACCATCTGCGTGATCTGCATCTCCAGGTGTTCCGGGACGGTTATCTTGACCCGTGGCATTCTCTTGGCCGCGTCTAACAGGATAGTGTATATAAATGTAGCGTCGGATATCGGGTGATCCGAGACTCGATCTGTTCGGTTTCGAAACGATATTTTCGTATCATACACCGATAGTGCGCAGTTCCCGAAACCACGGGCCGGCCGCGTCCGGTACCCATACGGTTCCCGAGTTCGTACCGGGCGTATGACCGAGACACGGACGAACGGGGCCGGACGCCTCGAGACCGACGACGTCGAGGACCTCACCGACCTCTACCGCGAGTACGGCGACGAGCGGCTCCCGCCGGGCCAGCGCGAGACCGACCGGTTCCCGGTGCTCTCGAAGAGCGGCACGCCCTCGTGGGGCCCCGACGACGCCCTCGAGGTCTGGGGAGCCGTCGACGACCCGCTCTCGCTGTCGCTCGAGGCGGTCAGGGAGCTCCCGGCGGTCACCCAGCGACAGGACTTCCACTGCGTCACCGGCTGGAGCAAGTTCGACTGCGCGTTCACCGGCGTCGAGTTCGCCGAGATCGCGGAGCGCGCGGACGCCGACCACGTCATGTTCCACGCGCTCGACGGCTACACGACCGACCTCCCGCTCGAGGAGTGTACCCGCGACGGGGTCCTTCTCGCGTACGGCTACGACGGCGAGGACCTTCCGCCGGACCACGGCGGCCCGGTCCGCGTCGTCACGCCGCACAAGTACGCCTACAAGGGGGCGAAGTGGGTCTCCGGCGTCGAGTTCCTGACCGAGCGCGAGCTGGGGTACTGGGAGAAGCGCGGCTACAGCGACACCGCGAATCCCTGGAACGAGGAACGGTACAGCTGAACGGCCACGGGCGCTCCCCGACGGGCGCTCGATCGTCGCCGAGCGCGAGCCGACGGAACGCGGGTGGAGTTGACACCCTTAAGAGCCTCCGGACCCGAACTCGTTTCAATGGAACCGGCGCGTTCGACGTCGTCGCCGCCGCTCGTCAGCCGTACGACCGCGGTCGATCCGCCCGCGTTCGCGGCGGCGTTCGACGCCCTCCCGACGCCGCGGACGGTCTGGAGCGCCCCGGACGACGCGCTCGTCCTGGCGGGCGGCGCGGCCGCGACGCTGACCGCGAGCGGGCCGGACCGGTTCGCCGCGATCCGCGCGGCGACCGACGACCTCTTCGAGTCGGGCGACGTCCACGCCGGAACGGAGGCGGCTCGACCGCGCGTGTTCGGCGGGTTCGCCTTCCACGAGGGAGCCTGCGCCGGCGATCCCTGGGAGCCGTTCCCGGAGGCGCGGTTCGTCCTGCCGCGCGTCCAGCTGACCGTCGCCGACAACGGGACCTGGCTCACGGTGACCGACGCCGGGTCGGACGCGTCGCCGGCGGCGGTCGAGCGCCGGCTGGACCGGGAGGTGGACCGGCTGTCGGGGCGGGCGGCCGACGGCCCGCGACCCCCTCGACCGGGGATCCGCGGGAAGCGGCGGACCACGAGCCGGGCGGCCTGGCGCGAGAGCGTCACCGCCGCGCTCGACCGGATCGGCGAGGGCGAGCTGCGGAAGGTGGTGCTCGCGCAGGCGCTCGAGGCGGACCTCGAGAGCGAGTTCCCCCGCGCGGCGACGCTCGAGCGGCTCGCCGGGAAGTACCCCGACTGCCACCGCTACTGTTTCGAACCCGACGACGGCGGGGGCGTCTTCTTCGGCGCGACGCCCGAGCGGCTCGTCTCGCTTCGCGGCCGGACCGTCGAGACCGACGCGCTCGCCGGGACGACCGGCCGGGGCGAGACGCCCGCGGAGGACGAGTGGCTCGCGGAGGAGCTGCTCGCCGACGCGAAGAACGTCCACGAGCACGAGCTCGTCGCGGAGACGGTGCGGGAGCAGCTGGAGCCGTACGCGGCGTCCATCTCGGCCGGCGAGCGTCGCGTCCGCCGGCTCGCGACGGTCCAACACCTCCACACGCCGATCACCGCGGAGCTGGACGCCGACCGGCACGTGCTCGAGCTCGTGGAGGCGCTCCACCCGACGCCGGCGGTCGGGGGACTCCCGCCGGACCGCGCCCTCGAGACGATCCACGAGACGGAGCCGTTCGACCGCGGGTGGTACGCCGCGCCCGTCGGCTGGATCGACGCCGCCGGCAACGGCGCGTTCGCGGTCGCGATCCGCTCCGCCGTCGCCACGCCCGACCGGGCCACCCTCTTCGCCGGCGTCGGGCTCGTCGGCGACTCCGACCCCGACCGGGAGTGGGACGAGATACAGCTCAAGTACCGGCCGATCCTCGACGAGCTGGAGGGCGAGACCGCGGGCGACTCCGACGGCGCCGGAGTCGGCGAGCCGGCGGAGAACGCCGGATCCGAGCGCGGCGACTGACCGTCGCTACTGGAACATCTTCAGCGGCTCCGCCTGCGTGCTCTCCTCGGTCGCCTGCCGCATCCGCTCGGCGAGCTGGCGTTTCGCGTCGCGGATCTCCGTCGCCTGGTCGACGAGGCCGTCGGTCGACGTCTCGGTCCCGGCGATGGGGTCGATCCCGTCGCGGATCAGGACCCGTGCGGCCTCGGGATCGGGGAACCGCGGGTCGGACTCGACGATCAGCCCGACCGCGTCGCGGTCGCGCTCCAGCGACGCCGAGAGCATCGCGCCGGTCGGTCCGGAGACGAGCCCGGCCTCCGGCGGGTCCGCCACGTCCGCACGCGAGAGCGCGTCGCCGCCGTCGCCGGTCGCGATCCCGTACAGCGCCGGCGGCTCCTCGTCCTTCTCGCGCCCGAGCCCCGAGAGGAACACGGGGAAGGTGTTCGTCTCGTCGAGCCACCCGTCGAGGCAGTTCGCGACCTCGGCGGCCGCGTTCGGATGGACCGGCACGTCGCTGCGCAGCGCGACGAGGTCACGCTCCGGATCCGCGTACAGCCGCACTGGGGTCGTCGCCGTCGAGTCCGACTCCAGGTAGACGGCGACCGGCGGGAGGCCGTCGCAGTGGACGTTCGCGTAGTGGACCATCCCGTGTTCGTCGATCATGTGGTCGGTCGCGATCTTGCCGACGAGCCCGACCCCTGGGAACCCTTCGACCAGGGTCGGTTCCGAGAGCGACACCGCCTCGTCGAGAACGGATATGCGCGCCATGTGCGGCGGTACGACGCCGGGCGACCTAAAGGTGGGCGTGGCGCTCGGTCTCGCCGTCGCCGTGTGCTCCGAGAGCGACCCGACGAACCGGGAACACGGCCAGCTCACGTGTACACGCGGAGGCGCGCCGGTGAGCGCCCGGGAGGGCGCGAACCGTCCGCGAGGGACGCGGCGAGCGGTGAAACCGCGAGCCGCGAGGCTGGGGAGGCGTGAGGTGCGGGCTGGGTGGTGCCGGGTGGGACTCAACGGGGCAGTCGCGAAGCCGTCTCGAACGACAGCGAGCCCCCCGAGTTCTCGCGACTGGGGCTTTGGAGATATTCACCGCGCCAGCAACGACGTATGACCGAGCGGGCGGGGCTTTGGCGGTGTGTTTCGCGGTCGTGTCCTCCACGTCGGAGCGCAGATCTAGCCGAGCCGTCGGGTGTTCTACGGTGCTCGCTTCCTCCGTCTCTCCAGTTTCCCGCTCCCGCTCGCATCGAGGTCGACCCGAAACCGACTAACCGTCCGGCGCGGAAGGGCGGGCATGAACCCGCTCGACCGGTACGAGCCGCTCGTCGACGACGTCGACGCGTTCCGGGCGGCCTGCGACCGGCCCCTCCCGTCGGTCGTCCGCACGAACCGGATCAAGGCCTCCCCGGACCGGGTCCGCGACGCGTTCGAGACGGAGGGCGTCGCCCACGACCCGGTCGGCTGGCACGACGGTATCTTCCGACTGCCGGACGGGAACCCCGGCGGGAACTGGCCGCACGCGCACGGCTGGACCCACGGGCAGGAGGAGGTCTCCGCGCTCCCCGCGCTGGCGCTCGACCCGCGGCCGGGCGACCGTGTCTGGGACGCGTGTGCGGCGCCGGGCAGCAAGACGACGCAGATCGCCGACCTGATGGACGATTCGGGGACGGTCGTCGCCAACGACAACAACCTCGGGCGGCTCTCCGCGCTGCGGCACAACGCCGAGCGTCTCGGGGTGACGAACGCGATCGTGACCAACCAGGACGCCCGCAACTTCTCGCTGAAGCCGCTCGCGTTCGACGCGTTCGACCGCGCGCTGGTCGACGCGCCCTGCTCGTGTGAGGGGACCTGCCGAAAGAACCCCGACGTGCTCGAGCAGTGGACCATGGACCACGTCCACGGCGTCGCCGGGATCCAGAAGGGGATCCTGACGCGGGCGATCCAGGCGACCCGCCCCGGCGGGACCGTCGTCTACTCGACGTGTACCTTCGCGCCCGAGGAGAACGAGGCGGTCCTCGATCACGCCCTCGCGGCCGAGGACTGCGAGATAGTCGGGGTCGACCTCCCCCTCGAGACGGCGCCCGGCGTGACCGAGTGGGACGGCGAGACGTACGACGAGAGCGTGACCCGCGCCCGCCGGGTGTACCCCCACCACAACGACACGGGCGGCTTCTTCTGTGCGAAGCTGCGCGTCGGCGGTTCGGAGGTGGCCCGATGAGCGACCCCGACGGCGGCTCCCCCGACGACACCGCACCGACCAACGACGGCGGGCGCTTCGACCGGCTCCCGGAGACGGCCGCGGACCGCGAGGTGGCCGGTCGCGCCAGCCGCGAGGAGGTCCTCGACTGGTGGGAGACCCGCTTCGGGATCGGCCGGGAGGTGCTCGGCGGGTACGGCTTCTGGGAGAAGGGGGCCGGAAAGGTGTGGGTCTTCAACGGCGAGGCCGCCGACCCGAGTCCGGTCGAGGCGATCGGGATGACGTTCCTGCGGACCCGCCAGGAGCACTGGAAGCCGACCACCCGCGCGGTCCAGCGGTTCGGTTCCCACGCGACCCGGAACGTGGTCGAACTCGGCTCCGAACGGGCGAGCCGCTTCGTCGCCGGCGAGGACCAGGACCTCCCCGAGTGGGACGGCGACTGGGGGTACCTGATCGTCTCCCACCGGATCGCGGGCGCGAGCGCCCCGATCGGCGTCGGCCTCTACCTCCACGGCGAGTTACGCTCCGTGGTGCCGAAGGGAAGCCGGGCGGACCTGCCGGTCCTCGAGGAGTGAGGGCGGTTCGAAAAGCGACGCCTCGGGTCGGACGGGTTCCGCCCGCCTCAGACCGACGCGTCCGCCGGGGGCTCGCGAGCCACGCTGGAGACGGCGTACGCGCCCCACAGGAGCAGCCCCAGGAGCATGATCGACGACCGGACCGTGAGCGGAACCAGCGTCTCGTGGACGATCTGGCCCTCCCCCGACACCGGGTGCGGCGCGCCCGCGACTATCTCGAGCAGCCCGATCCCGAGGGTGCCGATCAGGAGCAGGCCACCGCCGCCGTACAACGCGATCCGTTCCGCCGTGGTGAGTTGAGTCATGACGTGTCCTCCGTCAGCCGATGAAGTGTCGCAGCCGCGGGTGCTCTTTCACGAAGTCGGTCCGCGCGAGGTAGGCGTCGACGCCCAGCACGCGCCCGGCCCCGAGCGTGGCGATCATCGCGAAGATCAACAGCCCGAGCAGGTCGCCGGTGATCACGCCGTGTGACCAGCCGCCCGTCTCGCCGTTGACGAAGTAGAAGAACACCATCAGGAACGCGCCGAAGAAGGCGGCGAGGCGGGTCAACGCGCCGACGATCAGCCCGAGCCCGATCAGCACCTGGCCGACCGGGACCATCACGTTCGTGAACGAGAGCAGTATCCCGTCCGAGAAGAGGACGAGCACCGGTCCGAGCGTCGTCTGGGCGGCCGCGCCGCCGACGAACCAGCTCGCGTCGAAGGGCCACGCGAGGAACTTGTCCAGTCCCGCGTGGAGGAACCACCAGCCGACGATCAGCCGCATCACGACCAGCCAGTAGGCCAGCCGCGATTCGTCGAGCGGGAACGATACGTCCTGTCCCAGCAGCCGCGTTCGTATGTTCGTCGACATATGTAGTACGACTTACACTGGAACGACCAAACATATATAAGTATTCGAGCGTTGCCGGTCTCCGAAAACCCGACCACGATCGGCGGCTTTCCGGCGTGTGACGGTCGATCTCGGCCGCGTCGGTCCGCGACCGCCCGCGCCAGTCGGCGACCTCACGCGTCGTCGGGGGGACCGTCCTTCGACCGGACGGTTCCGCCGCTCAGGCTCTCCCACTCGACGCGGTAGCCGAGCGCCGAGAGCGTCGCGCTCGCGTCGTCGATCCCGTACGCGTCGAGCCGCTCCTCGGCCGCCGACAGCGACGTCCCGTCGTCGATCGCCTCGCACAGCCGGTCGAGGACCGCCGGGCGGATCAGCGTCCGGCCCACGAGTTCGTGGTCAGGGAACGGCCCGTCCTCGACGGCCGACTCGCTCACGCCGTGGCGGGCCGCCAGGTCGGCGAGCCCGACGACGTCGTCGTCGGGCGTAAACGACTCCGGGAGGCCCGCGGCCGCCTCGGCGACGAGGTCGGCCTCGTACTCGCGGAGCACGTCGACGACGGCCTTCACCGGAACGGTTCCCGCGTAGGTGAGCACGCGGTGGTCGCGCGCGGCGATCGCCTCGCCGACGCCGAGGCTCTCGTCGGCCGCGACGAGGAGATCCACGTCCTCCACGTCGGCGAGCTGGTCGAGCTTCTTTTCCACGTACTCCGGCGTCCAGAAGCCCATCACCTCAAAAAACAGCGTAAAGTCGGCGTGGTCGTAGTCGAAGGCGAAGTCGGGGATCATGGCCCGCGTCCCGGTGGCGAGCGGCTCCGGCTCGCGGACCAGCGTCCAGTCGAGGTCGAGGCCGCGGAACCGCCCGGCGAAGTCGGCCTCGACACCGCTGTCGAAGTCGGGCTCGGCGACCGGATCGACGCCGGGAACCGTCACGTCGGCCTCGGAGAGCGTCATCGTCCGCTCCGTTCCCCGGTCGTCGATCGTCGCCTCCAGCCGCCACTCGGCGGTGCCGGCGACGGTCCGGAGGAGGCGGGCGAAGGCGGTGCCGTAGCGTCTCGTCCGCCGGAAGAGGGCGTCCGGGCCGGTGACGACGAGCTCCCGCCCGTCGTCGGTTCGGCGGAGCTCGTACATCAGCCGGAGCCGCTTGACCGCGCTCACGAGCGCCTTGGGATCGACGGAGCGCACTCGGACCTCGGTGGCGTCGAACAGCGCCGTCTGGGCGAGCGAGAGGTTGTACTGTTCGACGAGCGCGTCCGGATCCCAGCGCACGTCGGCGTCGACGAGGACCTCGTTGCGCTCGCGGTCCGCGTACAGGTCCGCCTCGACGACCGCGGCGTCGACGCCGAGCCGGTCGGCGGCCCGGTCGATCGCCCGCGCCCTGTCGTCCGCGCCGGCGACGCCGACCGCCTCGGCGGCCTCGAAGGCGGCGCGGCGGACCCGCGGCGGCGGGACCGTCGACCGCGCCTCGAAGGCGCACTCGCGCTCGACGAGCGCGGCGAGGCCGCGGACGAGCTTGAAGTCCTCCGACTCGGCCTCCAGCGCGTCGACCGCCGCCGTCACGGCCGACCGGGGCTCGCCGACGGTGGCCTCGAAGGCCCCGAGCACCTTCGCGGCGAGCGGGCGGCGTTCCCGCCCGACGAACCGGGGGCGGTAGCCGCCGCCCGCGCGGGAGACGCGCAGGAGGTCCTTGCGTAACACGCCACGCGGTAGGCGGCGGCGGCGTTAATACCCGACGGATGGCGCGCGCCCGGCGGCGGCCGCTCGGCCGCGCTCACTCCCCCGTCAGTTCGCGTTTCAGCTCGCCGCTCACGGTGGGGAGGTCCTCGACGAACTCCCGGACGATCGTCCGCTCGACCCGCTGGAGCGTCTCGCTACACGTCGACTTCGCGATCCCGGCCGCCTCCGCGACCTCCGTGAGCGTGCTCTCGCGGGGGACGTCGTAGTAGCCGGCCTCGACCGCGGTCAGGAGGAGGTCGAGCTGGTTCTCGGTGAGCAGCCGGCTCGGGTTCACGCGCTGTTGGACGAACTCCACCTCGTAGGAGAGGCCCATGCCGGCGAGCTGGTCGCCGAACGTCGAGAGCCGGTCGTGTGCGCCGGTCGCGTCGAGCGTCGCGACCCCGTTCGCGATCTCGACCGGCATCTCGATGGGGACGCCAGCGCCCTGCGCGGCGAGGAGCAGCAGCGGCGAGGACGCCTCGATCTGGACCGTGGTCTCGCCGGGCGAGCGCGTCATCACCGACGTCTCGGCGAGCCCGGCGTGGTCCCTCATCGCCGCGAGCACGCCGTCGATGTCGTCCGTGGTGATACGGACGAGCGCGAACCCCGCTCCGTCGCCGGGCGTCGCGGTCAACACGCGGAAGACGGCCTCGGGGAACTCACGCGAGACGTCGGCGATCCACGGTCCGTCAGGCAGGTCGACGAGGAGGCGTATCTGTGCCATGGTGTCTACCCGATCCGCCCGGCGACGGGGCGGTCGAACGCCGGAGTGTCGAACCGCTCCCGACATAAACGTGTCCGACCGGCCTCAACAACAGAACATGAACGGGTACACCAACGCGACGCGGTCTCCCTCCTCGAGTTCGGTGTCGAACCCGCGCTCGTTCTCGTTGAACCGGCCGTTCACCAGGATCCGGGCGTACGCGATGGTCTGTTCGCCGACCGGGTTCTTCGTCCACGTGCCGGGGAGCTCCTCCGGAGTCGGGGCCCAGCCGCTGTGGGTGGCGTCCGCCTCCGTCTCCGCGATCAGCAGCTCTTGAAGCTCGGGGTAGTCCTCGAAGAGGTCGTCGAGGAACTCCCGCAGCGTGTTCCCGGTGAAGGTGTACTCGAACTCGTAGGTCCCGTCGAGTTCCGTGCGGACGTGGCCCGTACACCGCACCGTCACGGTCGTTTCCGGCGGCTCCTCGGCGGCCTCGGTCTCGTCCTCGATTGCCGCCTCGTCTCCGGTCGCGGCGTCCTCCTCGCTCGTCCGGTCGTCCGGACGCTCCTCGGCGGTCGTGCTCATGTCCAACGGTATGGTCGCTTTCCCCCTAAACGGCGACCCGAACACGTTCGCTCAGGTGATACCGGTCGATCAACGGTGTGTGATCATGGATCGTTCAGTACAGCCGAAGCAACGACCGATCGCCGGAGCGGTGGCGCGCCTCCGAGTGCCCCGAAGGGGCACGAGGAGCCCGCGAGGGACGCGGCGAGCAGAGCGAGCCGCGAGGCTGGGGAGGCGTGAGGTGCGGTGCTGGGCAGTGTGGGGTGGGACTCAAAGGGGCAGCCGGCTCCGGGAAGACGGCCGACGCAAGCAGCGTGGCGCTACGCG
>NZ_NHPJ01000080.1 GCF_002252985.1 Halorubrum halodurans
CCACGTCATGCGGTTTCATGGGACGAGTAGCCGAGGGTGGCGGGCTCGCGACGGCCGGGCGAAGCGGGAGGACGTGGCGATCCGTAGCGGCGCCCGCCGGCGGACCGGACGCGACGATCCGACCGATCGGCGCCGTCGTGTCCGGCCGGCCGCTCGTGTCGTGTACCGGGCCGTTTATACCACGGGCGTTTATAAGGGAGGGGATCACATATAAAAGCGAACGATGACGAACCCTGCAGATTCGATCGAGATTCAGAACGTAGTTGCATCGACGGGGATCGGCCAGGAACTCGACTTGGAGGCGCTCGCTGAGGACCTGCCGGGGGCCGACTTCAACCCCGACAACTTCCCAGGACTCGTTTACCGGACCCAGGAGCCGAAGGCGGCGGCGCTCATCTTCCGGTCGGGCAAGATCGTCTGCACGGGCGCGAAGAGCATCGACGACGTTCACGAGGCGTTGGGGATCATCTTCGAGAAGCTCCGCGGACTCCAGATCCCCGTCGAGGAGGATCCGGAGATCACCGTTCAGAACATCGTCTCGAGTGCGGACCTCGGCCACAACCTCAACCTCAACGCGCTCGCGATCGGGCTCGGGTTGGAGGACGTCGAGTACGAGCCCGAGCAGTTCCCCGGCCTCGTCTACCGGATGGACGAGCCCGAGGTCGTGATCCTGCTGTTCGGCAGCGGGAAGATCGTCATCACCGGCGGAAAGCGCACCGACGACGCGGAGGGCGCGGTCGAGGAGATCGTCGAACGGATCGAAGGGCTCGGTCTGCTGGGTTGAATCGGTCTCGGGAGACGCGGGTCGCGGGCCGTCGGTCAGCCGCTCGCCGAGTCCTCGACGAGAACCTCCTTGACGACGCCGGGATCCTCGAGGAGTTGGTGTTTGGTGTAGCTCCCTTCCGCGCTGCCGCCGCTGTGTTTCGACTGTTCGATGATGTCGAGGAAGGCGTGCTCCTTGAGCAGGTCACGAACTCGACGCAACGAGAGGCTGTCCGACCCCTCCTGTCGGCAGATGTTCTCGTAGATCTCGTACACGCGGCTGGTTCGGAAGCCGTCCTGCCGCTCGTTGGAGAGCGAGAGCAGCGCGAGCGCCTGGAGCACGTACCGGGAGTGCGGCGTCGATCCGCGGATGAGTTCGCGGAACCGGTCAGTCTCCGCGCGCTCGCGTGCCTGCGTGACGAACTCCTCTCGCACCGTGGGTTCGCCGTTGGCCTGGGCGATCTCGCCCGCGTACCGGAGGATGTCGATCGCCTTGCGGGCGTCCCCGTGCTCGCGGGCGGCGAGCGCGGCGGCGCGAGGGATCGTCGACGCCTCGAGGACGTCGTCGTGGAACGCGTCGGATCTGGCCTGCATGATCGCCCGGAGCTGGTTCGCGTCGTACGGGGGAAAGACGAACTCCCGTTCACAGAGGCTCGATTTGACCCGTTCGTCCATGCGGTCCTTGTACTGGATCTTGTTGCTGATCCCGACGACGCCGAGTTTACAGTCGGTTATCTTTCCGGCCTCCCCGGCGCGTGACAGCTGCATCAGGATGGCGTCGTCGTCGAGCTTGTCGATCTCGTCGAGGATGATCAACACGACGTCGTACCGCTGGTCGAGGATCCGCCAGAGTCGCTTGTAGTACGTCGACGTCGAGAGCCCCTTGTCCGGAACGTTGATCCCGGTGGCGTCGGGGTCGTTCACGCCCTCGGCGATGGTCTGAACCGCCTGCGTCTCGGTCGTGTCCTGGGCGCAGTCGACGTACGCGAAGGTCGCGTTGACTCCCTCCTCGCCCGCCGTCGAGACGAGTCGCTTCGAGACGTACTTCGCACAGAGCGATTTCCCCGTCCCGGTCTTCCCGTAGAGGAGGACGTTGCTCGGACTCTGGCCGAAGATGGCGGGATTGACCGCGGTGGCGAGATCGGCGATCTCGTCGTCACGGCCGACGATCCGACCCTCACCAGGGAGGTGACTGATCTCGAGGAGTTCCTTGTTGGCGAAGATCGGGTCCTCCCTCGTGAAGAGGTCGTCCGCTGCGTCCATGGGTGAGACACCGCGTTTCCGGTGAAATACGTTCTGTTTTCTCCCGCGGGTCGCTCCGGCGTGGGCCGGTCGGCGCGTCGACGAGACGGGACCCCGTGAAGCGGAGGAGTCGGAAAAATCGGGAGCGTCGGGGAGACGGAGGCGTCGGGAAACCGGGAGCGTCGGCGGTCGCGAGCCGTCCACCGCCGGGCTTCGGGGACGCCAACCGCGTCGACGGGCTCTCGCGCCGGGCCAGGGTCGTCGGTCCGGACGTGGCTACCGTGCCGCCGACGGAGCGGTTCGGTTCGTCCCGCATCCCGGCGACCGCGGGCCGACATCGTCCCCGGACGCGTCCCGCAGTCCGTTGCGTCTCCCAGGAGTCGCGACCCGTTACGTCTCCCAGAAGCGGCTCTCGTCGAGTCGATCGATCGCGCGGTCGATCGTCTCCTCGTTTCGCGAGAAGGTGAACCGGACCCACTCCTCGCCCTCGTCGGTGTAGAAGCTGCTTCCGGGGACCGCGGCGACGCCCGCCTCGCGGATGAGCCGGAAACAGAACGCCGTGTCGTCCTCGTCGGTCGGGTAGCGCGTCAGCATGTAGTAGGCCCCGTCCGGTTTCACGGGATCGAGCCCGACCGACCGGAGGCCGTCGTACAGCTGCTCCCGCCGGCGTTCGTAGGAGTCCGAGAGCTCGTCGTAGTAGCTCTCGGGCAACGAGAGCGCCTCGACTCCAGCGTGTTGGAACGGGGTCGGCGCACAGATGCTCGTGTAGTCGTGGAACTTCCGCAGCTCCGCCGAGAGCGGCTCGGGCGCGAGCACGAACCCGACGCGCCACCCGGTGACCGAGTACGTCTTGGACATGCCGGTACAGACGACCGTTCGCTCGGCGAGCCCGTCGACGGTCACCGGGCTGCGGTAGTGGTCCGCGTAGACGATGTGCTCGTAGATCTCGTCGGTGATCACGATCAGGTCCTCCTCGACGGCGACCTCGGCGATCAGCTCGAGCTCCTCGGGCGTGAACACCTTCCCGGTGGGGTTGTGCGGGTGGTTCAAGATCAGGATCGACGCGTCGGCGGCGGCCTCGCGGAGCGCGTCCGCCTCGACGGCCAGTCCGTCGGTGATGTCGATCGGGATCGGTCGACCCTCGGCGAACTGGACGCCGGGGATGTAGCTCTCGTAGGTCGGCTCGAAGTAGACGACGCCGTCGCCGGGGTCACAGAGCGCCAGGAGGGTGGACATGAGCCCCTCGCTCGTCCCGCTCGTGATCGTGACCTCCGTCTCCGGGTCGTACTCGATCCCCTTCCAGTCGGCGTAACGCTCTGAGACCGCCTCCCGGAGCGCCGGGAGCCCCCAGGTGATGGTGTACTGGCTGTCCGTGTCGATCGCCTCCCGCGCGGCCCGCTTGACCGACGACGGCGTCTCGTCCTCGTCGGGGATCCCCTGTGAGAGGTTGATCGCCTCGTGGCGGTGGGCCTCGCGGGTCATCTCCCTGATGACGGACTCGTTCATCCCGCCGACGCGGCGGCTCCCGAGCGACCGATCGAACGCGTTCTCGAAGGTCATACCCGTCGCTACCGAGGCGACCAGCAAAACGCCCCCGGTTTCTCAGCCGGTCACGTGATCGAGGACGCGGATCGTCCGGAGATCCCGTCCGGCGATCGGACGACCGTCCGGGGGGCAGAGCAGTCGTCGAACGGGCGCAGTCGTCGAACGGGCGAAGCCAGGCCCTCGGGGCGACCGGACGCGTGGACCCGTCACCTGGAGCGACCGGACGTCGTGGAGTCGCATGCGTGTGAGCACCTCCCGCCCTCGATACGCTTATCACGGAGGATCGTGGTTTGTCGTACGTGATCGTTCGCAAATTCCGCGGTACGACGGCGGATCGTCAGACGGGGGAGACCGATGCGTAAACTGACCGACGGGTCGACGAGCCTGAAGCGCCGCCGCTTCCTTCAGGGTGCGGCGACGACGGGCGCGGCGGCCGCGGCCGGCTGTCTCGGCGGTGGGGGCGGCGGGAGCGACCGGGTTCCGATGGACGTCACGGAGTGGCCGCCCGAGGACCTCGAGTCGAACCTGAACCTGTGGAACTGGTACGACTCCTGGGCGGAGTACGCGATCGACGCCTTCGGCGAGGAGTTCGACGTCGACGTGAGCAACACGGGCTACTCCTCGGCGGACCAGTGGTACTCCCAGCTCCAGGCCGGCAACGACGAGATCGACAACATCGCCGCCACGACGAACTGGGTCGAACGCTCCATCGAGAACGACTTCCTTCACGAGCTTCCGGTCGACGTGATGCCGGCCTGGGAGAACATCACCGACCGGATCAAGGAGGCGAGCTCCTACCAGCAGGACGGCTCGACGTACGCGGTCCCGGAGTCGCTCGTCCTCTACCCGCTCACGTACAACGACGAGTACTTCGACTCGGCTCCCGACTCCTGGGGCGTCCTCTGGGACGAGGAACACGAGGGCGACCTCTGTATGTGGGACAACTCGACGGTCTCGTGTCAGATCGCCGCACTGTACACCGGGCAGGACCCGATCCAGCCCGACGACTACGACGAGATCGAGGAGGTCCTCATCCAGCAGAAACCGCTCTTACAGACCTACTGGGGCGACTACCAGCAGGGAATGAGCCTCTTCGTCAACGAGGACGTCGTCGCGGGGCCGCTCACGATGGGTCGGACCTACACGGCGCGGTTCCAGGAGGGCGCGCCGGTCCACTACACCGCACCCCAGGAGGGCGCGATGTACACGAGCGACCTCTTCGTCATCCCGAAGGGGGCGCCGAACCCGATCGCGAGCCTCCAGTTCACGAACTGGGCGAGCGAGACGGAGAACGCCGCACAGCTCTTCGAGACCATGGGGTACCAGCCCGCCGTCGACATCAGCGACGAGCTCTCCGAGGAGGACGCCGAGTTCACGAACTGGCCCGACGAGTGGAACCTCGTCTTCTCGGAGACCCTCTCCGACGAGGTTCGCTCGCGATACGACGAGATCTGGACCGCAGTCAAAGCCGCATAGATGTCGCTGCTGCGCGTCCGCGGGCTGACGAAGGAGTTCGGCGATCTGGTCGCCGTCGACGACGTGGACTTCGACGTCGAGGACGGCGAGTTCGTCTCGATCCTCGGCCCCAGCGGCTCCGGGAAGTCGACGGTGCTCCGCATGGTCGCCGGCTTCGAGGAGCCGACCGACGGTGAGATCGCTCTCGACGACGTCGAGGTCGTCGGGTCGCCGCCGTTCGAGCGCGACGTGAACATGGTGTTTCAGGACCTCGCGCTGTTCCCGCACCTCACGGTCGCGGAGAACATCGGCTACGGCCTGAAGCAGTCCGGCGTCCCGGCCGACGAGCGCCGCGAGCGGACCGAGCGGATGCTCGAGATGGTTCGGCTCGAGGGATACGGCGACCGCTCGCCCGCGGAGCTCTCCGGCGGGGAACAACAGCGGGTCGCGCTCGCCCGCGCGCTCGTCAACGAGCCCGCGCTCGTGCTGTTCGACGAGCCGCTCTCCTCGCTCGACCGGAAGCTCCGCCAGCACATGCAAGGCGAGCTCCAGCGGATCCAGGTCGAGACGGACACGACCTTCCTCTACGTCACCCACGACCAGGAGGTCGCGCTCGCGGTCTCCGACCGACTCGTCGTCCTCGACGACGGGGAGATCCAGCAGGTCGGGACGGTCGAGGAGCTGTACGAGACGCCCGCGAGCCGGTTCGTCGCGGACTTCATCGGCGACGTCAACGCGGTCGAGGGGCGTGTGGTCGCCGTCGACGACGGGACGATCGGTCTCGACGTCGGCGACGGCGAGGTGACGGTCCCGCGGGACGCCGCGGTCGGGGACGTCGCGGTCGACGACGCGGTCGACGTTTGTGTCCGACCGTTCCAGGTTCGCGTCGAGCCGGCCGGGGACGACCGCGATGTCGCGAACGCCGCCGACGGGACGTTCTCGGCGACCGGGGTCGTGCGGAGCCGCAGCTACCAGGGGAGCGACTCACAGTACGGGATCGAGACGGACCGATGGGGACGGCTGTCCGCGGAGATCCGGTCCGCCTCCTTCGAGATCGACGACCGCGTCGCGGTCGCATGGGACGCCGCGGACGTCCACGTCTACCGGCGCGACGGTGACGGCTCCGCGGACGACGACGGAGGGTCCTGATGACGGAGCCGTCGCGTTCCGACGACGGCGGAGCCGGCTCCGGAGGCGATCCTGAACCCGTCACCGACGGGGGGTCCGCCGCCGTCGACGGCCGAGTGAGCGACCTCACGGCCTTCCTCCGTGAACGTCCGCGGCTCCGAACGCTCTCGATCGCCGGACCGCCGTACGGCATCCTGGTGTTCTTCTTCGCGATCCCGCTTCTCGCGATGCTCGTCGTCTCGTTCCAGGCCGACCAGATCGGCGGGGCGTGGACGCTCGGCAACTACGTCGATTTCCTCACCTCGGACACGTACCTGACGGTGGTCTGGCGGACGTTCCTGATCAGCGTCCAGGTGACCGCGATCGTGGCGGCCGTCGGATACGCGTTGGCGTACAGCATCGTCCGGTTCTCTCGACGGACGACGCTGCTTCTCCTCTTGGTCATTCTGCCGTTCTGGACCAGCTACATCATCCGGATGTACGCGTGGATCAACATCCTTCAGAGCGACGGCGTCCTGGACTCGATCCTGAACCTCGTCGGGCTACCGGCGGTCGGGTTGTTGTACACCAAGACGGCCGTGCTCATCGGGTTCACCTACGTCTGGCTGCCGCTCGCGGTGTTGCCGTTTTACGCCTCGCTGACCAACCTCGACGGCGACCTCATCGAGGCGTCGAAGGACCTCGGCGCCGGACCGATCCGGACGTTCCTCTCGGTCACGCTGCCGATGACGATAAACGGGGTGATCACCGGGATCGTGTTGGTGTTCATCCCGACGTTCGGGTCGTTCATCACGCCGCGGCTGCTCGGCGGGACGAACAACGTCATGATCGGGATGGTGATCGAGAACCAGTTCAAGAGCGCGTTCAACTGGCCGTTCGGCGCGGCCATCGGGATGGTGATCTCGGTCGTCGTCGTGGCGCTGTTGCTGCTCGCGACCCGGTTCGGCGGCGGGCTCTTCGGCGCCGGAGGTGAGACGTCGTGAGCGTGATCGATCGGGTCACCGCTCCGTTCGAGCGGTTCACGCAGACGCACGCCTCGCGCATGGCCACCGCCGTGATCGTCGGGGTCCTCGCGTTCCTGTGGCTGCCGATCGGCGTGCTCGTGTTCATGTCGTTCGCGGACGGGGGCGTGCTGTCGTTCCCGCCGGACGAGCTCACGCTCCGGTGGTACCGGGTGTTCCTCGCGAACGACGCCGCGCTCGACGCCATCGTCACGACGCTGACCATCTCGGTCCCGGCGACCGGGATCACGGTCACGCTGGCGACGATGATCGCGTACGCGGTCGACCGCTACGTCTTCCCCGGACGGAGTTGGCTACAGCTGTTGGCGACGCTTCCGATCATCGTCCCGCTCGTGGTGACCGGGGTCGCCATGGTGCTGTTCTTCAACGGCACCCTGGGGCTTCCGGACTACGTGTCGGTGGTGATCGCTCACGTGATCCGGACGATCCCGTTCGCGACGCTCGTCATCCTGCCGACGTTCATGTCCTTCGACCGGGGGCTCGAGGAGGCCTCGAAGGACCTCGGTGCGGACGAGTTCGAGACCTTCCGGCAGGTCACCCTGCCGAACGTCTTTCCGGGGGTCGTCGCGGGGGGGCTGCTCGCGTTCACCCTCTCGTTCAACGAGTTCGTCTACACCTACTTCGTGAAGGGGTCCGGCGACCCGACGCTGCCGGTGTACATCTGGAACCAGATCCGGTACAACGTGACGCCGGAAGTGAACGTCATCAGCGTGGTCTTCCTCGCGGTCGCGGTGACGATGGTGCTCGCGGCCGTCTCGCTCACGCGCGTCGAGCTGATCGCGCGTCGCTGAGGCGGCGGCGCACGCCGACCCGACGACGGGACGCTTTTCTCCGTCGCCGTCACACGTGGGGTATGGACGCATCGGACACGGCGCTTTTCGGCGTCTCCGTGGTCGTCGCGGTGACGGTGATCGCGGCGGTGGTCGTCGCCGGCCTGCTTTTCGGATTCGACGAGTCCGTTCTCCGCCCGTTCGCGTTGCTCGCGGCGGAGCCGTTCGCGTGGATCGTCGTCGCCGCGTTGCTCGTCGCCGTCGTCGGTCACGCGTACATCGGGTAGCGAGGTGTCACCTCTCCGGGTCGACCCGCACCGCGTGAGCGCTCGGAGAACGACTCGAACGCTCCCGGTGGTCGAAGAGGCGCCTGCCGGCACGCGATCTCTAGTGGATGACTCGTCGGGCGACCACGACCACGGCGATGCCGGCGGCGGCGACGCCGACGACCGTCGGAACGAGCCGTCCGGATCCCCACTCCCATCCGAGGAACCGTGTTCCCACGACGGCGACGATGGCGACGAGGACGCCGAGAACGGTGGCCACGGGCGATCGGCCGTGAAATCCGGAGACCATCCTTGCCGGGTGTGTTGCTCGGCTTCGGTGAAAAGGTCGGTGTCCGTATCGACCGATGCCGGTGCTCGTATTGACCGAAGCCGAATCGGGATGATCGTCCGGCGAGTACCCCGTTGGGATCGGAGGAGCGGGATCGGAGGAGCGAGATCGGAGGAACGAGATCGGTCGAACGACGTCGAGCGACTCTGCCCTACCGTCCGCCGTCCGTCAGCGCGACGCGGTCGTCGGCGTCGGCGTCCGCGACCTGATCCGTCCCGCTCGCGGTGACCTCGGGTTCGGTCGCGCGCCGCTCGACGGACGCCTCCTCGGTCGCGAAGTGGTTCCAGACGGTGACGCCCGCGACCGCGTACGCGACGAGGTCGTAGTGGACCGCCCCGTCGAAGCCGGTGAACGCCGCGAGGGTGCTGTAGCCGAAGAGGGCACAGACGCCGGCGACGAACCCGAGCTCGCGGGTGAGTCGTCCGTCCGTCGCCGCGGAGGCCGCCCGCCGGATCGTCGGCCCGCAGGCGACGAGGAACGCGACGCCCGACAGCGTGGCGAGGTTGACGAAGAAGTGCGTCGCGACCCGCGAGTCGAGGATCGACCGGAGGTACTCGACGGTGACCGGGTCGTAGAAGAGCCACTCGAGGCGGGTCGGGTACAACACCGCGACGTACGGCGTGGCGACCATGAGCCCGAAGAGGACCGCGACGGCGACGCGGGCGGAGGCGAACTGCGATGCGCGACGGTTCGTGAACGCGTCGTCACCCGGAGCGACGGCGAGGTCGTACGACTCCAGGACGCCCCGAAGGTCGTCCCGCGAGACGGACGCGTCGTGGTGGATCCCCACCGTCCCGTTGCGCTGGGTCGCCGAGGCGGCGCTGACTCCGTCATGGTCGGCGAGCACCGCCTGTAACAGCGACTCCTCGCGTTTCGTCTCGAGTCCGCCCACCTCGAAAGTGTCGTGGACGTGCGACTCGGGGACTCTCGCGACCCGTGGGCCCGCGTCCGGGTTCGGGTCGTCCATTCCCCGCCTCTCGGCTGCGGCCTCGAGCGCCGATCGAGGCTCGCGGTACGGGTCGTCTGGCATGAGAGATGGGTCGGGTTCCACCGCTATGAAACTTCCCCCGCGAAGAGACCGAACGGCCGCTCGATCGTATCGGATCGTAGTTGAGCGATCGGAGCTCTGGCAATGGAGTGGCCCATCGGAAAAGTATATTCGGTGACGAGATCATACCGCCGTACAGTGATGAGTTGGCGTCCGTTCGTCGGTGCCCGAGAGGTGTTCTCGTTCGTTGACCGTCCTGCTCGTCGTGCCGGAATCGATTCCCGAGGTGAGTCGAGTGCTCGGTAGCGACTTCACCCGACGGGACCTGCTGCGGACGACGCTCGGAGGAAGTCTCGTCGCCGCCACGGTTCCCGGTGCGGTAGCGGGACAACAGATAGTCCGTGGAGGAGATCTGATCGCCCGTTGGCCGTTCGAGAGCGGACTCGAGGATGTGGTTGGGGGCATCGACGGCAGGCCGGCCTACGGGGACCCGACGGTCGGGCGCTACGACGGACGGAGCGGGGTCCGACTCGACGGTGACGACGGAATCCAGATCGGAAACGGAGGGGACAACCCGGAAATGAGCTTCGTCGAGTCCGGAGACGGCCCCACCACCGTCACCGGTTGGGTCTACTTCGATCGGAGGGAGGGCGGAAAACCGAACAGTGCTCCCGCGAGCCACCACGTTCTACGAAACGACGCGGAGTACACCCTTCTCGCAGCGCCGAGCGCGGACGAGGATGGAACGGTCGAGTTCGTCTTCCGGATCGGTGATCTCGGCGGTGGCGAGAGCTACAACACGATCGATCACGCTGACGACGAGTTGTACGTCTCCGTCGGCGAATGGCACCACTTCGCCTTCGTCGTTGAGCCGGAAGAGTCCATTCGGGTCCATCTCGACGGCGAGGAACGGTTCGTCGATAACGATATGACCGGGTACAGTCCGCGGAACACGAACTACTGGTCACACCAAACCATCGGAAGCTGGTACGGAACGAACGATCCGGATTGGTACGGTCTCCTCGTCGGGAAACTCTCCGACCTTCGGATCTACGACGCCGGGTTGTCCGAGGCGGATATCGAGCGGATCTATTCGAACGGCGGCGAAACTGGCAGCGGTGACGGCGGCGAAACTGGTAGCAGTAACGGCGGCGAAACTGGTAGCAGCAACGGCGGAGAGGACGGTGGCGAACTCGACGAATCCGACGCAGCAGGACCCAGCGCCGAGTTCGAGTATGAGCCGTCGGAGCCTACGGTGGAGACCCAGGTCGCGTTCAACGCAGCCGCTTCCACCGCGCCGAGCGGCGAGATCGTCAGCTACGACTGGGAATTCGGTGACGGGGAGAGAGGTTCCGGTGAGACGGTGACACATACGTTCGCCGAGCCCGGTGGATACAACGTTCGTCTCACGGTCACCGACGATCGGGACGCGAGCACGAGCGTCGTCGAGACCGTCTCCGTAGTGGATGACCAGTCGGCGATCGAGGTTCCCGGATTCGGCGTCTCGAGCGGGCTCGCAGCCCTCGGCGGGGCCGGATATCTACTGAAACGACGCAGCGACGGAGGCGGAGGCGACTCTCCGGAGAAGTAGCCGGACGGTACCTCATGGGGCGACGACGACGTCCTCTCGAAAACCGATACCGTCTCAACGGATCGCCGGGGCGTGTCGCTCGAAGGTCTCCACGGGGACGCCGGCGACGGGAACGGTCTCGACCTCGTGGGTGGGCCACTGGCCGGTCTTCGTGAGCAGCTCGTGACGACCGTCGTCGACGAGGTACGTGTCCTCGCTTTTCGCGCCGGCGACGGTCGGGTTCCAGGCGTATCCCATCGGCGCGATCACGGGTTCGTCGCCGTCGGGTCGCGCGATCCACTCCCGGCCGGCGTAGCCGGCGGCACCGCCCTGGTGGTGTCGTTTCCACTCCCCGTCGAATCCAACGGCGTCGTACGCCTCGCGGATGGCCTCGAAGACGTCGCCGGCGGTTCCCGGACCGGCTCCGGAGCCGAGCTCGCCGGCGGCGGCCGCGCGGGTGGCGGCGAGCGCCGTAGCCTCGACGCGAGCGGCCGCGCGGTGGTGCTCCTCGAGCCAGTCGGGCGCGTCGAACGCGACGGTCCGCGTGAGAGAGGCGTACAGCCCGCCGCGCTCGGCGGTGATCGAGACGAGCGCGTACTCGCCGAGGGTCTCGTCGGTGGGGACGAAGTGGCGGTACGACTGCGCGCGCTCCGCGCCCCCGACGAGGACCACCGGGGTGTTCACGTCCCGCGAGGACAGCGAGATGTCGATCCCGGCGGCCACCTCGTACTCGGGATCCTCCGGCTCGAGGTTTCGACAGACCGTCTCGAGGGCCGCCGCGGCTTCGCGCCCCAGCTCGCGGTAGCGGTCCACGTCGTCGTCGGTGAGCGGCTGACGGAGTCGGCTCGCCTCGACTCGCTCGAACTCGGACGCGTCGAGTTCGGGCGTGTCGAAGTCGGCAGCGGCGGGGAGCGGGGATCGGTCGGCGACGGCTCCCGCGAGCGACTCCGCGTACCACGGGAAGGACTCGACCGCGAACGCGTCCGGGAGCTGCTCCTCGGCGAGCCGTCGAGCCTCGATATCGTCGGTGATCACGCGGAACTCGCCGTCATAGCCCGCGGCGGCGACGCCGTGTGAGGCGTCGGCGTCGACGACGTTGTCGCCGCCGGTGAGCCACGCGAACCCGTTTGGCTCGGCGAACCACGCGGCCTCGAGGCCGCGGGCGTCGAGGTACTCGTCCAACCGGTCCGCGCGAGCGGAGAGATCGACCATACGAGACGGCTCACGCCGACGCAGTAAAACCGGTCGAAAACCGTCGACGGGGAAACCGGTCGAAAACCGTCGACGGGGCGTCGGGACGGTCGGGATACCCTCCGGTCACCCGTCGCGGGTCCGGACTTCGGCTCCCATCCCGGATCGGTATCCCCGGTCGACGTCAGCCGGGGCCGGTTCGGCCCGGTGATCGTCTCGCGGGCCCCCGAAACGAAAGGTTCAATTACGTCCCCCGGAAACGACGAGATGCGTCAGTAAGCCCCGTCGGGTTGGTAGTCTAGTCCGGTTATGACACCTCCTTGACATGGAGGAGGCCGGCGGTTCAAATCCGCCCCAACCCACTTCCTTTCGTAACTTCGGACGCGAGCGACGCCCGTCGGCTTCCGCCGTCGGGGTCGTGGGAGACCGTTCCGCATCGACCGTCCTCCTCCGTCTTCTCCGGATCTCGCGCCGATCGTCCGGTTGTCTCTCGTCGATCATCTCTCGTCGATCGTCTCTCGTCGATCGTCTTCGTCGATCGTCCCTCGTCAGCCAGCCCGTCGGTCGGTCCGTCGCGGTCGAGCCAAACATACTTGTCTCCAACACCAGTACAGTTGCCATGGACGACGAGCGAGCCGTCGCCCCGCGGGTGCTCGACAACAAGCGCGACGCCAGCAAGTATCGGGTGCTCGTCGAGATCGCGGCCCGTCAGCCGGCGGTGAGCCAAGGGGAGATCGCCGACGTTCTCGGAGTCACCTCACAGGCCGTGAGCGATTACGTTCGCGAACTCGTCGACCGGGGCTACGTGGAGAAACGGGGTCGAGGAAGGTACGAGGTGACGAAGGAGGGCGTCGACTGGCTCATCACGCGGACGGACGCGCTCTCGGAGTTCGTCTCCCGCGTGTCGGAGGACGTGCTCGGGAGCGTCGATGTCGACGCCGCGATCGCCGCCGATCCGATATCGGAGGGTGACGCGGTCCGACTGACCATGCGTGACGGCGTCCTCCACGCGATCGGCGATCGGCGAGGAGGAGGCGCTCCGGCCGGCACGGATGCTCCGACCGAATCGGACGCTCCGACCGAATCGGACGCTCCGGCGACCGCGGTCGCCGTCACCGACGGGGCGGCCGGGGAGGCCGTCGGGGTAACCGAGTTCGAGGGCGTAGTCGAGTACGATCCGGGCGTCGTGACCGTGATCCCCGTGCCGGTGGTGACCGAGGGCGAACCGCCGTCGGTCGACGTCGTGACCGACCGTGTCGACGAGAGCGGGTTCGTCGCGATAGCCGGGACGGAGGCGTACGCGCTGGCGACGCGGGCGGGAATCCGTCCGGAGATCCGTTTCGGGACGGTCGATGCCGTGCCGCAGGCGGCGCTCCGTGGCTTGGACGTGCTGCTTCTCGTCTCCAGCGACGAGCTATCGCGTCACACGACACAGCTTCGGGAAAGCGGCGTTCGATACGAGGTACACGACCCCGTCGGCGACTCCGCCTGACCGGGATCCTCGGGGGCCGCCGACGGGATCGGCGGGCCTCCCGATCTCCGTTGGTTCTCTCGGTCACTACGCCCTTTTCCGCCGCCGCTCGTGACGCAGGGACCTGGAGACCCGTTGAGAGCAGTTGAGAGACACACCGTGTTTCCGGTGAAACGGGTTCTGGTGGGTGTCGGTTCCGGGTGGGCGGGCGTCAACTCCGGATAATAACCAGAAAATAACCAACAGATAATCAACGGATAAGCGATGAGTAACCAGTATAACTAAGTACCACTCGAGCGAAAATTCCAATAAGTCGGATGAAGTCATGAGACGAGCATGGTGAAGTCACGTCGCGAGGTACAGCGGAAGACCCGATCTGTTCAGGGATCTGTTCAGGGGAACGTCGTACGTGTGGTGTCGCCGTCGGTGTCGGTGTTACTCTATCGTGGGTGAGACGTCGTGCCGTGAAGTGTCCAGACTTCGGCGGCGGAGTGGGACGCTGCTCCGGCGGAGTGGGACGCTGCTCCGGCGGAATGGGACGCTGCTCCGGCGTACTCTTCGCGCTCGGAACTCTCGATCGGGTTCCTTGAATGTGCCTCGGGCTCGAGTCGTCCCGTGAGACCCGCGCCCTGGTGGTCCGCTTCTGGGGGCACACCTCGTTTCCGGTG
>NZ_NHPJ01000072.1 GCF_002252985.1 Halorubrum halodurans
GGTTTACCGGTCAGCCGGGGGTATGGTTACATGCAGTATGATGGCGAAGGTCAAGCAGATGTTGACGGGCGAGGACGCCGTGTCTCCGGTCATCGGGGTGATCCTGATGGTTGCAGTGACCGTGGTTCTCGCCGCGGTTATCGCCGGGTTCGTGTTCGGGCTCGGAGATAATCTGAGTCAGAGCGCGCCGAACGCACAGATCAACTTCGACTACAATGCCAACGATGGGTCGCTTGCCGTCACGCATGACGGTGGTGACGCGATCACTGCTGACAACACGGCTGAATTGAATTGGGCCGGTCCAGCAAGCGGGAACGTCGCGTTCGCTGCCAGTGAGTCGTACATCGACTCGAACGGTGCCGTATCCGGCACGATTCAAGCCGGTGATCAGATCGGTAGCGATGATGGCGGGTTCCCGAGTGATGGTGAAGTCGATCTCGTCTGGGTTAGTGGTGAAGGCGGTACGTCCGCTACGCTCGGTGAGTTCGCCGGGCCAGACGCATAACGCGTTTCACTACTCCAGTCGCGG
Organism: Halorubrum halodurans; assembly: GCF_002252985.1. Classification (GTDB taxonomy): domain Archaea; phylum Halobacteriota; class Halobacteria; order Halobacteriales; family Haloferacaceae; genus Halorubrum; species Halorubrum halodurans. Next base: position 530 of record NZ_NHPJ01000072.1, read on the forward strand.
TTATTTTTTCGACGTGGGCACTGGTCGGGTAGTTGCTTCACAGTAAGTACGGTGTGAACTGGGTAAGTGTGGTGCGTGCCGGGCAGGGGGTGTCCGGGGGTTTACCGGTCAGCCGGGGTTATGTTTACATGCAGTATGATAGGAAAATGCAAGTCGATGCTGGCGAGTGAGGACGCCGTGTCCCCGGTCATCGGGGTGATCCTCATGGTCGCTGTGACCGTGGTTCTCGCTGCTGTTATCGCCGGGTTCGTGTTCGGACTCGGTGGTAATCTGAGTGAGAGTCCGCCGAACGCGCAGTTTGAGTACACGGTTGCGCAGGCGCAGGATCCGGCGACCGGGAACGACGTAACACTCGTGCAGATCTGGCACGACGGTGGTGAATCGGTTGACGGGCAGTTAGACGTGACGTTCAGTCAGGCTCCGGAAGGTGAGATGAACGGGAGTGCGTACGGGTTCGAGGATACGGCCCCGTCAGAGATGAGGATCACCGGGTTTGACCCGGGTGGTGTCGATCCGAACGCGAGCCCGGGTAGTGTCACTGGTCTGCAGATCAGTGTCGATGAGCCGCGGCAGGCTGGTGATAACCTGTTGACGATGGCGTACGATGGGTCGCAGGATGTCAGCGGGACGGAGCTCCGTGTGACGTGGGTGAGTGATGACGGGAGTACCTCTGCAACGCTCGACGAGCACACGGTCGAGTAATCACGGTACACGGACTACGGCGGAGCGGTCGGCTGGACGGTGAGTCCCGTCGAAGTGTTTTTTCTGCCGAGGCATACTGTGCTGTGCTGTGGTGTGGTGTGGTGTGGTGTAGTGTTCGCAGTGGGTGTGAGTACCGGTGGTTGTTCGGTGGTTCCGGTGGTTCGTGTCCGTGAATGAAGGTACGGCACGTGTTACAGTGCTCTCGCATCGAGTGTTGCTGCGAAGGAATGAATCCCGGTATTGGAGAGAACAACGTCTTCGTGGAACGCGATCACGTCGGTCGATGCTGGTCGCGGGGTGTGCCCGGTGTCGGCGTAGATACCGAACACGGCCGGGATGTCCTGCTTTCGGTACATGTCCCGGCACCGTGGGAACCGGTCGTGTGACGGGTCGCCGGTCCCGTACACGTTCCGGGCGATTGCTTGCCGGTCGCCGTGTTCATCGTCCGTCCATAGTGACGGGTCGGGGAGCGTGTCGATGTCATCGTCACCGCCGAGGTAGTAGTACTGCGGTGTTGTGCGGAACGCTTCGAGGTTGAACGGGTTCCCGGTAAGGTCGCGTATGGCAGCCGTCCCGATCGGGTACGGGACCGGGTCATCATACCACGGTACGGAGTCCGTTGGGAGTGTCACCATACCGTTCACACCGCCAGCTGTGACGCCGGCGACGTGCGTCGGGTGCAGGACAGTGAATTTGTTGACGAAATGCCCTGAAGATGAGAACCCGTTCAACAGTAATTCCGGCGGTGTCGGGGTCGTGGTGTTGAATTCCGCTGCGAGTAGTGTCTGTGCGTGTTCGGTCATGCGGAGTAACTGCTTGTCAACGCGTTCGAACTTCCCGTCGATTTGCAGCGATCGTGCGTTTAACTGTTGGATGAACCGGTCAGTGTTGGTTTCCGCGGTGACGCGAGGGAATACCGGGACGAGGAACGGGGCTGTGATTCTGTCCGCGAGTTGCCGGGAGATACTGTGTTTGATGATGTTCTCTGCGAGGTCACGGTGCGTGTCGAGGTCGTCTGTCGGGTCCGGTGATGAAATCGGTTCAACGAGCATTACATCCGTGCGACCGGTTGCAGCGCGGTTGTCCGGGTACGCGTCGGGGGTGTACAGGTAGTACGGCCAGTTGAATCCGTGTTCCGACTGTTTGTTCACGGTAACGGTACCGCCTGGCGTTGGTCGCGGTGCGTGTGTTTTACTTCCGGGATCGGTTGCTATGCACCCGGCGGTTCCGATGGTTACGCCGGTCACGGCACCGGTGAGGAGTCCTCGTATCACGTCACGTCGTGTGCGTTGCATTGCTTGTCACCAGTTACGATCGTGGATTGTTGTTGCTGCCCGGGTCGTCAGTATCAGGGCCTGTGTCAGTATCAGTGTCAGGGGCTGTGTCATCGACACGGTCCGTATCACTGGGTGTGTCCGTGGCCGGCGCGTCACTGTCATCGTCTCGGTACTTGTAGTACGCCGCACCGCCAGTCACACCGGCACCGGCACCGGCACCGATCACCCACCACGGGAACCCGTCATCGTCATCGGGATCGGTATCGGCATCGGCATTGTTGCCAGGGACGATTTCTGTTTTCCAGTCCCCGGGTTGTTCCGTGGTGGGGTCTTCGTCAGTTCCCTGCCCGGGGTCTTCTCCCGGTGTTTGTTCCGGTGTTTGCTCCGGGGTGCCGGGCGGTGTTTGCTCCGGTGTTTCAGTACCGTACGTGTTTTCGATGTAGTCGATGAACGCTGCGTTGAACTCACCGCGTGTCACACCGAGAAGTTCCTCGATGGAGTTATCGAACGTGTCACCGTGCAGGTACACGTCTAACGTCGGTTCGTAGTCCCATTCTTCGACCATGAATTCCACGGCGAGAAGCCCGACAGTGTACGCGTACGGTTCTTGCGCCGCGTTGTTCACAGCGTCCCAGTCGACAGTTCCGGTGCGTGCGATTTCTTCACCGGCCTGCCGTGCATCACCGGTCGCGTACGGTGCCGAGTCGGACTGCACGGTGGACGCGATGTACCGCTCCATGCCGCGGCGGAGCCATCGCGGTGTCACAGCTTCATGGTCGGTGCTGTGGTTGTACCGGACGTAGATTGCGTGGTGTGCCGGGACTCGCCAGTACGCTGAGATCACCGCATCGAGGAACACGTCATCGATCCCGGTCGTCGTGGTAACATGCGGGTGCTCGGACGGTGGGACGGTCTGCATTTCCACGCGTACATCCCCGCTCACACGGTCTTCGGCACCGTGGATTTGCGCACCAGCGCTCGACGGCTTCCGGTCGTACTCGTCGACGGGGATGAGGAAGTACTGGGTTTCGTGGTCTGCCGGTGGTTCGAGGTACTTGTGGACGTGGTTCTGTGCAGCGGTGACGTGTTCAGCTGCGCGTTCGGCGTCGGCTCGGTACTCGTCACCGCGGTACCAGATGTACACGGTGTGTTCGTCCGGGCTGTGTTCAAGGTACGTCCAGTCGCTCGGATCGTCCAGGTCGTCGCGTTCCAGGTCGTCGCCGTCGGTGAACACGTCGTCGTTCTGTGCGCCGTCCGTGGTGAGGATCGGTTCGTCCGGTGGTGTTGCGCCGACGGTGGGTGTGAGGATACTGCCTGTGATCGCTGCACCGGTCGCTGCGAGGACAGCCCTGCGGCTGACTCGACGGTTGCTTCGTCCCGTCATGTGTGATGGTTAGTGGTACTGACCGGTAAACCCCCCGGGGTGGTGTGGTGAAGGGAGTGAGAGCCGGTGCGGTGTGGTGGTTATTTAATGGTTCGAGTGTGAGTTCGTGGTAGTAACGATAATTGGTATTCATGATCCCGGACCAGTTTTCATACGAGTACGTGGATTCGAGTGACTGTGTTGGGGACGGGTACTATACCCGGGTGAATAGTGAGACGGGTGAGGAGAACCCGGTGTTGTGGTCGGATGTGACTGACGAGGATTCGGTGTACGTTCTGAAAATCATTGAAACGGACGAGGATGGGAACAAGTCCTACCAGTACTGGGATTTCGGTGACGGGTGGGAGCACTTTGATGATTTCTTTTACAATGCAGCGCTCGTGCTTTTTGAGAGGTTTGACGGTGGGCAGGTCGCTACGATCACTGGGAATATCGGTCGTATCGATTCGTTGAACCGGTTAGCGACTGAAAACGTTAGAACGCACGTTATCGCTGTACATCCCGCGTAATATGCAGGAGATGGATTTGATAGGTGTGTCTGGAGAACGGTTCGTAACGGGTGATGCAACGCCGGTGATGTTCAGCTCGATCGATATTCTCGATGAACTGTACTGGGTGGTGCGGACGTTCAGTGACAGGCATCGAACGTTCCAGGAGCGCTTGGATGAGAAGGTAGATGCGCACCGTGTACAGTCCGGTGATGCGATGCGAGCGTATCAGGCGCTTGCTATCGCGTACCCGTATTTTGAAGGGTTGCTCGTGGAATTCATCGACCGGGTTGATCTTCGAGCGGGATCGTACGAGGGTGAGGCACCGCTCCGGTTTCGGGAACACGAGTCGAAAATGGTGCAGGGGCATCCGAAGACGACGTTGAACACGTTAGAAGTGAGTCGTGACGTGATAACAGAGTATGAACGTGAGTTCCTTGTAGACACGTTTTACGACGAGGATGATGAGCTCGGTATTAACCGGAATGTCCTTGCGCACAGTATTTTCGAAGCGACGAGAGGGTTTCAAACCATTCAGTGGGAAGAGATTGGTCGCCGGTTGCTTGTTTCGATAGCGTTCCTCGACGAAAAAGTAGCGTGTAGTTATAGTGAGACGTTCGATGCGGCTGATATAGAAGTGTTTGAACGGTGGTTGAACGAACGGGTAGAAGCAGGGTTTGATAGCGTAGTGAACGACCGGGCAACGAGTCACACGGACAGGGGCAGTGACTGAAAGCAGACCGTGACGTGAAGTAAAGTGGAGTGCCGTGTGCGGTGGGGTACGGTGACCGGCAGGGTGCGTGTTACGCGGTCGTGGACAACGCGTCAGCAGTCACGCGATCGTGTTCATCGGGGAACGCGGCTGCGTCCTCGGGGAGTAATGCGACGGCGAGGAACGTCGTGTGTTGAGTGATGTGCGTGATGAGTTCTACGAGACGGTTCGAATCAATCGCTTCGACCGAGTCAAGCAGGATCCACGGAACGATGTCACCGACACCGTGCACGATGTACCCGGCGACGGCGACGATCAGCCCGATTACTTCTCGTTCCGATTCGGATAGGTTTTCGACGCGGTCTTCGTACGCGGCTCCGTCTTCGGACTTTCGGACGATATGCAGATCGAATTCACCGGTCGTTAATGCTGAGGACGTGTCCGGGACTTTCCGTTCGATCCATACTCGTTCAATGTTGTCGTAGGCTAACCGGTCGAGGATCGTTTCCATTTCGTCGTTGAACGAGTCAACTGCAGCGCGTTCCAAATCCGCGATCCGGGTTCGGAGTGATTCGATGTCGTCACGGATGTCGTCGAGATCTGCTTCTAACGCGTTTTTCTCGCTGCGTGCGTCACTGATCGCAGCGAGTTCATCGGTCACGTCATCAAGCTCGGTTTCGAGTTGCCCGCGTCGGTACTCGTACTCGTTTAATTCTTGGTACACGTCGAGGAGATCGGATTCGCGGAGTTCCTCGGTTTCTTCGACCGCGTCTTGCAGTTCGTGGAGTTCCTCACGCGCGGTTTCAAGGTCGGTTTTCGTTTTCTCGATGGAGTCTTCCACTCGGGTTTGTTGTTCCTGTACGGATTCGAGTTCGCGTTGCAGTTCTTCGCGTTCCTGCTGCGTGTCTCGCAGCCCAGCCAGTTCGTTCTTCACGTCCTGGAGTTCTGTTTCGATGCTGTCGAGCTCGGATTGTTTGTCGTCGACGTAGGATTCGAGTTCGGATGTCCGGGACTGGATTGCGTTACGAGGGACGGTCGTGCCGCACGTCCAGCATTCGATTTCTCGGTCAGTGTCCGGTGCGAGTTCTGCTGTTACGTCCCCGTCAGTGTCAGTGATGCCTGGGAGATCAGTTGCGTCATCCAGTGTTGACTGGTTGAAGTTTATGATGCGGGTTAACTCATCGATTGTTGCGGATAATTCGTTTTTCCGACCGCGGAGTTCAGTCACGGTGTCTTCTAACTCTCGAATCCGGTTCTCGTCCGTGACCTCATCCCACGGGATATTCGCATCACCGTCTCCAGTGTTGAATTCGATTTCATCTGCATCCCCCGAATCAGTCACGGTACGGTACAGGTCTACAGCTTGCTCGCGTAAGTCGGCTTCTTCATCTTCCAGTGCATCAAGTTCCGCTTCGAGGACTTCAATCTCGTTCTCTAGGTCACGGACTTCGCTGCGTTTCGCTTCCAGGTCATCAACGAGTTCCTCGGCTTCCGCAGCCATATCCATGTCCGCTTCGTGGTCGGACACAACGGATTCTAACTCGTCGATTTCCTCAGTAACCTCGTCTAACTCGGTTTTGATTGCTTCACGGCGTTCTGTCAACGCGGCCTCGTTCTCGATGCGGGATTCAAGATCGTTAAGGTCGCGTTCCAGGTCGTCGCGTTCCGAGGTTTTCTGTTTGAGCTCCCGTTCGATCTCGCCCGTGTCAACAGGCCGCATTAACACGTCCCGAATATCGTCACCGTGCTGGACGGCTTGCCTGGCATCGTTCGCTTCGAATAACGTGACGAACGTGTCCACGATCTCCGGGTCGTCGATGTACCCGTCGCCGGAGACGGTCACGGTCCCACGATCACTTCGTTCATACGTCCGTGTGATCGACACGACTGCATCATCATCGTCGTCGTCGGTGGTCGTGTCGTGCAGCGATAATTCAACGCGCCCGGTTTCCGCATCGGATTTCAGCACGGGGGCGGTCCCGCCGAGCGCACCGTTCAACGCGGAGAGGAGTGATGTCCGGTTCGTTGCGTTCTCCCCGGTTAGGATCGTTGTGCCAGGGGTGAATGTGACGGTGCAGGCGTCTATCCCGCCGATGTTTTCGACGGTGAGCTCGGCTTCGTACCCGTCGAGGTCGGTCGTGTCGAGGCGTGGTGACACATCCGTTCCGGCGGGTAGGGTTTCAGGACTGCCAGGCATGTCTTTATCACCGGGTCGACGCGGTATAAAATCCAACGGTCCGTACCCGACTGGCGGTGAATTCATTTTGCATTCACGAGGGTCGGGGTGTGGTGGCGGTGCCGGTCGTGCCGGGCGGTGTTGTGCTGTGTTGAGGAGTGGTGTGTCACTGTGCCGGGCAGTCACACCCGTCAGTAATGTACGCCGTGACTGGTTTCGTGACTCCGCAGTCACTGCACGTCACACGAGTTGAGACGGAAACGGACGTGTTTGACGCCGGGATGTCATCGTGTGTTGCTTGCAGTCGTTCGATCGTCCGGCCAACAACACGTTCGCAGCGTGTTTCCGCCCACTCAATCGTGTCCTGCGCGTCTGTCCGTGTTACTGGTTCCGGTGCTTTCCGTGACGTGTCGATGTCTAAGCATTGATTCAAGTGTTTCTTCGCTGTCCGGTACGAGATGAAATCGCTGCGGAGCCCGTCGACATCCACACCGGCTTGGTCGAGGATTGTTTCAGCTCGTGCGCGTTCACTCCGGTCGTCACCGGTCAGTACATCGAGTAATTCGCTCGGGGTGGTCGTCACGGCATCGCCTAGTCGTCTGAAGTCACTGTCATCAATATCGTTGAGGACTGCTCGGATGAAACTCTCGTTGACGATGCGTTCCAAGTCGCGGAGTGATGCGTCGTTGATTGTGTAGGCTTCGACGAGCCGATCGTTCAAGTCACTGCAGTCGTATTTCTGGATTCCGCGGCCGATTTTACAACACGGCGGCGAGTCGCCAGTGTCGGTCCCGTCAGAATCACTGTCAGTATCGGTTGTCATGCGTCACGGGTTATGGTGACTCGCATTAATCAGTTTCTGCTCTCCAATCGACGCGCGGTCGCTGGTCGTGGAAGTGGTGGTGAGGTAGAGTCGTGGTGAGGAGCACGAGTCACCGGGGTGTGGAGATGCCTTATGTAATCGCTGGTCGTGGGTTTCGGTGTAGTGGTTACATAAGGTTCGAGGCGGTTCCGATCGGCGGTCAGGGGTTGGTGAGAGTGGTGGCGTGTGTCGCTGTGTCCTGGTAGGTGTCTCGTGGGTGATGCGACACCCACACCCCAGGTGTCGAATGTAAACCGTTGAGAACACGGGTGTGGTGTTCTAAGCACGGGTTTCTGTACGGTACGGTCGTGTCGAGTGATGAGACGTGTCGCAACACGTACCTTTATTTCTAGGGGAAATTATAAGTAGTGTTGCTGTGAACAACCCCGCGATACGAGTAACGCACAGTGAGAACGGAGAACAACGTTCTCCGCAGCTCACACGCACCGCTTCCGACACCGCCAATCCGCGTGTGATGTATTCCCTAGCGAGAACCGTTGAGACCGTTGCTTCTCCGCGATCCTGTATTCAAAACCACGAGGGAGTATAGCCGATCTCCCGGCGGGTTTCCGGCGTGTTACATTCGACACCTGGGGTGTGTGTCTCCCGGTACTCGGAACTACCCGGTTGCCAGACCGGGCGGATCGTGCTCCGATCACCTCGCAAGGGCCGTGTTTTACGCGTTACACTCGACGGTCGGGGTCACCCTCACGGTTCACGCCGCACGGTGCGTGGTAAGTGTCACTCGTTACACTCGACGGTCGGGGTGCGTGCTCGTGCTCTATTGAACACATCACGGTTTACACTCGACGGTCGGGGTGCCGGGCGGGTCGCGTTACACTCGACGGTCGGGGTGATGCGCTGCAGGCGATACAATCGACACCTCACTCTGCTTTCCGAGGTGAACTCCGACGGTACTCCACGTGAACACCGGGAACACGACCGTGTTACATTCGACGCCTGGGGTCGTTCAACCACGTGTTTTATAACACCTGGACCATGTGTCGATTGTATGGCTGACGACGACACCGGCACCGAAACACAAACGTTGGATGCGTACTGGGCATCCGACAACCCGATCTTTGCACGGAAGGAACTCCTCGATATTGACCACATCCCGGACGAGGAACGCATCATCGGGCGAGACGACGAAATTGAACGCGTCGCATCCAGCATCCACCCGGCTGTCGACGGGAAATCACCGCGGAACACGCTTATCTACGGGAAAACCGGGACTGGGAAATCCCTCGTAGCGAAACACGTCACGCAAAGCGCTACTGAATACGCGCATAACAACGGGACTGAAATGCGGACCGTGTACATCGACTGTACGCAGTCCTCAACAGAAACACGCGTGGTCATCACGATCGCGCGTGATTTGAACGACCCGGACACAACCGGGATCACGATCCCAGTCACGGGCCTGTCTACCGACGAGTACTACCACCGGCTATGGAACATCCTCGATGAATTGTACGACGTGGTCGTGATCATCCTCGACGAGATTGATAAACTGCAAGACAGTGAAATCCTGATGCAGCTGTCCCGTGCCGGGGAAGCCGGGAAAGTTGAGTCGTGTAGTGTCGGGATCATCGCTATCAGTAACAAGATCTCATTCAAAGAATCGCTTGATGAACGGATTCTCAGCAGCCTGCAGGACCGTGAATTCGTGTTCCCGCCGTACGATGCGAATCAACTCCGCAGTATTATGTACAATCGAGAGGACGCGTTCAAAGACGACGTGCTGACCGGTGACGTGATCCCGCTCAGCGCAGCGCTCGCTGCGCAGGAACACGGTGATGCACGGAAAGCACTCGATATTCTACGGAATGCCGGGGAAATCGCGCGCGATCAGCAAATGGAGACCGTCACTGAGGAACACGTGCAGAAAGCCCGGAAACGCGCTGACATCGACCGGTTCAGCCAGTTGTTGGAAGGCCAGCCGACGCAGACGAAAGCCGCAGTGTACGCATTAGCGTTACTGACAGAGCAATCAGATGATGAGGAGTTCTCAACGCGGGAGATTTACGACGTGTACAAGAACATTACCAGTGAGCTTGATATGGACGCGTTATCGCAGCGCCGGATGAGCGACCGGTTGAACGAGCAAGTGTTCCTCGATATTCTCGGTCGAACGGAACGTGTCGGACGTGGGCGAGGGAAAGGCGTCACGCACCAGTACTACCTGTTGGAAGATCCGGACGTGATCAAACCCGTGATTACTGACGATATGCGGTTCTCCGAGTTTTCAGAACCCACAGACACGTAGCCGCGGTGCGTGTCGTTACTGGTCCCCGGGTTTCCCGATGTACTCCGAGTTCAGCGACCCGGATTCATCGTAGAAGTACCGGTACAAGTACGGGCCGTGCCCGGTCCCGTTATTGCACGTGCAGTCAGCTCCGCACTTCACGCGTTCTTTCACGATCGTCCCGGCCCCGTCATCTTCAGTGTCGACGGGGTCAGCGTTATCCGGGAGATCCTCAGGGTCGACCGGTTGCTCGCGGGAGTCGATTAACTCGTCAATATATTCACGGAGTTCGTGTAGCGTGTCCGTGTCTTGTTTCGGGAGTCCGTCCGTGATGTACTTCGGTGCTGACTCCGGCGGCGTCGGGGGGTGAGGCATCGATGGGCACCTTATGTAACCTCACGGTACGCGGACCGGGTTAATTCTTTACATAAGGTATCGTGACACGGGTGGCGGGGTAGTGACCGTGGCGGTGTTACGAATCAGTGACTTCTATCTCTGTCTGTGAGGAGTGGACGAACGTTACTGGGTCCGAGTTACCCGTGATCGTCACCGTCACGGACTGGTTCTCGTGGTCGTACTCCGGGTCCACGTCGAGCCGTGTTTCGAAGTAATCCCCCCATGCTTGGTAGTACTCGGTAGTGATTGTCAGCACGATGCGTTGATCCGCAGCGACCGGGTTCGAGAGCGTATCGTCGCTCCGGGTTTCTGGGAAGATCCGGTCACTGTCACTGGACCGGGTTACATCGATTGTCCCGTCGGTTGAGACGAATCCCGGGTTGTTCCTGATCGTCACGATCGGTATCGTGGTTGTATTCCCGTTCTTGGAGAGTTCCGGGGGTGAGATCATTTCTGCAGTCCCGGGGTCGCCGGGAGTGATTGCCCAGACCCCGCCGGCTTGATACGTGATTGCCCGGTGTTCCGTCTGGTACACGAGCGCATGTAGGTCCTGGTTCAGGGGTCTGTCTACGGTGGTGTAGGTTCCGGTTCCGTTTCTGCGTTCTTGAAGTTCGAGTTGTATCTTCCCGGTGTCTTCGATTGTGAGTTGTTCGCTGCGACCGGTTTCCAGGTCTACGTGTTGGTGTTGTGACCCGGGTTCGGGTGTGAATGCGACGAGTTGTATTTCCGCATCGAGGTGCGTCATTGCGTTCGCTGCTGCTTCGTGGTCAGCTGTGGTTTGCGTGCCTGTGATTACTGTGATTCCTGTGCCGAGGACTGCAACGCTTGACGTAATGACTATGGCAATGAGGAGTACGTACCCGACTGTGGATGTGACTGCTCTCGTATCGCGTGTGAAGCGGTGCTTCGGGTCAGGCATACGTGCCGGTACGGTCTAGTGACCGGTAAACCCGTTTTGCGGTAACACTTGTTTGAGTGGTTGTCCGCGTCCCTGGTTAGTGAACGGAGTGACTCAGGGGTGGTGTTGGTACTGTGTGTGCGTGGTGTCCGGTGGAAAAGTGATAGGGGTGTTCCGCGACAGGGATGAAACGGAACAGTCCCTCACAACACGCATGCAGGTGTCGAACCAGCCGTCACCAGGGGCTTGGTTCGCATTCGTTACTTGGGTCGGTGTTGCATTAAATGTTTGGGATTATACGTATAAAGAAGCCGTTCGCGTGTAGTGGTTTCACTGTTTTCGGAGTCTTTGGAGAGTTTCGAGGGTTCAGAGTGACTGGTGAGATACTCACCAACCTTTAAGTAACTCTCCGAGGTATCAACACGTATGCGAACACGGTCACAACACGCACGGAACGCCGCAATCGCAGTCGTAGAGGTGATGCAGCGATGATGGTCGCTGTCTGTAACCAGAAAGGCGGTGTCGGGAAAACCACGGTCGCTATCAACGTCGCCGGTGCGTTGAACGCCGCCGGTGAAGATGTACTCCTCGTCGACCTGGACCCGCAAGGCCACGCCACCGAAGGCCTCGGATTCGACGAAGCGTACGAGGACTACGAACCGACACTGTACACTGCGTTTACTGAAGATGAATCGCACATCACCGAGATTATCCGTAGTCACAAAGAGATGGATGTCGTTCCGAGCAATCTCGATATGCCGAAGTTGGAAAATGATTTGTTGAATATGCGTGGCCCTGCGTTCAAACTGCAGGGAATCCTCAGTCACGTTGAAGATGACTACGATCACATTATCCTTGACTGTCCACCGAATCTCGGTAAAATCGTTGATAACGCCGTGCTAGCTTCTGGGAACGTACTCATCCCAGCGCAGGCTGAACGGACCTCTCAACGCGCGTTAGACATTATGATAACCGATCTAATTGAACAGCTCGAAAAGGTGTTTGAAAAAGAATTCGAAAATGGTGTTGTTAATGAGGTCGGGTATGTCGCTAACAAGGTCCGGACGAATAATAGTGAGTCCGAGAAGATGATGAAGTGGCTCAACGATACGTTCCCGGTCCCACCGGTATGGATGGTATTGAACCGGGTAGCGGTTCAGCGCGCGTTAGATAATGAAGTATCGATATTCGAGCACGATGAAGACCTTGACGTTGAAGTCGTGTTTGAGGATATTGCCCGTGAAATAATCTCGGGAGATGCATACGCGCCGGATACCAGCATCGCATTCCGGAATGAACGCGGAAGTATTGATCAGTATCTCGATGCGTGTGCCGGAGAGGCTGACGGTCGTGTTGAGACCGACGGTGGTGTGGTGAGTGGTCGTCATTCCTCACACACACAGGAAACGCTTCTCAACACAGGTGATTCCTATGAGTAAGAAAAGCCGTGATGAACGGTTACAAGAACGGTACAATCAATCGCAAGACCAGGGTGAGGAACCCAGTTACAGTTCCGAAGAGGGTTTTGAGTGTGATGTGTGCGGTGCCGAGTTCGATACTGAACGCGGGTTGAAATCGCATACAGGGCAAGTCCACGAGACGATCGACGACGATGAACACGTGCGGTTACAGCTCCGAGTGCCGCGCGGTACACGTGACGAGTTCAACGGCCTCGCACAGTCGAAACTCGAACTCGAAATGAACGAGCGTGGGCACGGGAAGATGTTCGACGAGCTTTCGAAACCGGAGCTGCAGAACGCAGCGATCCAGGTCGTGGTGAATAACATCGACGAGTGGGCGGACGAGATCGAACAACTCCACGAGTAACCCTCGCGGTCAATATGTGACCCACGCACCGCGCTTCACAGTGTATACATTGTTACGCGCGTGCGTGCGTTCAGATCGGCAAGGACGTGTCGTTTACCGGTGCCTGAGGCGTACGTACACGTATGGAGACCGAGAAGACAGGCGAAACCCCGCCTATAGAGGAACACGTCGTGGGTGGCCCGGTCCCTGCAGCGTACCCGGACGAATTCCGCGTGCCGTGTAATGCGGTTCGAATAGCACACGACAGGAACACGAGTACCGAACCCGGTACGGTCAGTCGTGACTACGGGCTCGTGACACGTGACGTGCAAACAGACGCGGACGACCGCGTCGTGATGCGGCTCACCGTCGGTGTTGTGCCGAGTGACTGGTTCGATGAAACGAGGGCCGTATGGGTTGACGGGCACGTGATCCTGTCACCAGCCTGCTTCACTGGGCCTGAGTCACGTGGCACGGGTGCTGGAACGGGCAGGGAGAGGCATACGTGCGAGGTGTGCCGATCAAACGGGTTTACCCGGACTATCACGATGCACACGGACCGTGACCGTGATCGTGACCGGATAGGGAAACGCGAGGATTCTGCTGGTGCTGGTGAGTCGAGTGTTTCGATCTCGGTCGTGTACACTGACCCGGATCCTGTTGTGGACGCTGCAGTGCAGACAAGTGCAGTCCTCGACGACGTTCACAGTATGACGGAGTAAGGGTCCGTGACTGCGCCGTGTTTTGACGTGCGGTGTATCCCTACCGGGGGGGTGATAGTGGCAAAGGTATTTACGGAGATAATGTAAATGTTATACTGAACGGGAACACACAGTCTCCAGTTGAAACGGTACGGTGTCTGTGGAACTACGATCCGTAGAGAAGGGTGTGTACGATGAGTCAAACAACGATCACCGATTTCCACGGTAACACGGGGACAGCGGGGACAGCACCAGCACTGTCAAACATTACGATCCCTGACGCGTACCGAGACCGTCTTGAAACCGCGCTTGCACCACACGGCACCGACGACCACGTCGACAGTGCCGGTGGTGATGTTGTGAACGTGAACGTCACCACAAGCATCGGTCACCCGATCGATATTGACCAGTTAGTCGCTGACACTAACTGGACAACGCACGCCACACGGAGTAACCACGGTAATATCTCATTCCCTGCGACACCAGGCACGATTTGGCTGTACCCGGACGGGAGTGTTGTCCTTACAGGGAACCTTACCGCGTCCGAGATTGTTGACGCGGTCCGGATGCTGCATTACCGGTTACGGTCACTCGGTGTCGACACGGACTGGCGACCAGTCACGGTCCGGAATGTCGTCGTGCAATTCGATTCAGTAACTGGTCGTGACCGGCTTAATTTGAACGCGGTCGCGGTCGGGCTCGATGATGTCGAGTACGACCCAGCCGTGTTCTCCGGTGTGATTTACCGGGACGGCGACGGTGATACGTGCTTGTTGTTTGCGAACGGGGAAACCGTCGTGCAGGGTGCGGGATCAACGAGTGAAGCTGTACAGCGCCGGGATGAACTCGTTACCCGGTTAGACGCGTACGATCTCCTCGATGGGTAAGGTACTCGTGCCTACCCCCCTGGGGTTTACCGGTCCGCACGGCGTATCTGTACGTGATGAGTGATCGGAAGTCACCGGATCGTGAGAACACTGGTGTTGAGACTGTGACCGTGCTGGCAGCAGCTGCGCGGGAGAAAGTACGTGATCTGCGCGGTGCGTGGCGTCGACGGCAGTACCGTCACGGTCGGCACCGTGCCGGGCGTACCGCGTCGAAGTGGCGAGTCATCGCTGGTGTGCTTGGTATCGCCGCTGTGATTGGTGTCTTGGTAAGTGTCGGTGGAACGGTTGCTGGGCAGTTCGATGGTCTCGGCCAGGCGATCGGGATGATTCTTGGTGGAGCGGCTGCTCTCCTAGTGATTGCTGCGCTTACTGCTGGTGGTGTATTTGTAGCGACGTTAGTCCCTGGTGTGACTGTGTGGCGTATCGCGGTCGGGGTTGGGGGGATTGCCTTGGTTAATGTTCTGCTGAGGATGATTGATCTTGGCGGTGTGTTCGATTGGTTGCTGTATGAATCGCCGTTAATGATGCTGCTCGGATTCGCGTTAGTGGTCTTCGTTGCTCGGAAAGGCTGGCGGCTCGGGTTATTCGCCCGGTAACGACGGTTTCGTGTCGTGGCGATGTGTTCCTAATGACTGCGGGTTACTGTTCGATGTAGTCCGTCGGGTCCGCGTCGAGATCGTCGAGCGCGTGCTTCATCGCGCGTTGCCCGGTTCGGAGTCGTTCTAACGCATCGAGGAGTGAATACGCGTCCGCGGCGACGAACTGTTGAGCGGCGTCCGGGTCAGCAGCGACCGTCGACCGGTCAAGCACCGGGTAGTCCGACCGGTCACCAGCCGGGGTGCCGTGCTGCGGAGCGGAGATGTCTTCGCTGAGCAGCTCGGTGAATAACGCGAACCCGATGTGATGCGTGAGTTCGTTCAGCAGTACTTCGTGCTGGTCGAGGCGTTCAGCGACCGCTTCGATTTGATCGTCTGTACTCGCGTCCGGCAGCCAGTCCGGAGCGGGTGACGTAGCAAGGGATTCGGTTTCAACGACACCGTGATCGAATGCTTGCTCGCCGGCGTCTGTCAGGACGATGAGTTTCGGGAGTTGCCGCCCGGTATCGTCGGTTCCTTGCTGCCGTGTTTCGATGAGTTGTGTCGTGATGCTTTCTGTCGTGGTGCCTTTGAGTTTCCGGAGTTCGTAATTCACTTCATCGTTCGAGAGCCCGGTCACGGCGCGGATGTTCGAGGTGGTCGTGCCTTCCCGATGGACGCGGGTGGTTGCCTGCGAGTCCGCGTCGTCCGGGTGTTGACTCGCGGTGAGTTCTGGTTTCTCGATCACACCGGTTTGCGCGGCGATCACGGTCAGGACTGTCCGGGTCCGGGCGGCGTTGTGCAGCGCTTCGAGATCGTCGTTACTGTACTGCATTGTTGTGTTCTGCGGCATACTTGCCTGTTAACGCCGGTCACCGGTAAACCCCGGGTAGGATTTCACGTCTGATTCAAACACGTAACACGGCACACGCGGTGTGGTGAGAGAGAAGCCGTGGGTTGTGTCGGGTAGGGGTGCGTGCGGGGGTTTACCGGTCGCGGCGACGAAGTGTATCGTAATGGGAGCGAGTGATATGAACAACACGAACACGGACACTCCTGACGATCGGGATGAGAACAACCCCGGCAATCGTAACGCCGCGAACAACACGCCCGGTACCGGTGACGAGCAGCTCAACCCTGGTGGTGAGCTTACTGTAGACACACCACCGCAGCGTAGTGTCACCACGAACGTGATTGATCGGTTCCGAGCGCTTGTAAACCGCCAGTCAGAACCAACGGTTCGAAAAATAACTGATGCTGACCGGTACGCAATCCAGCAGGAAGTCAAAATGGATGCTGTAGCGAGTAGTGACACCCCGCGGTTACTCCGGATTAAACCATCCCCAGGCGGGGAGAGTATCGTGTCCGGTGTTGAAATGTGGGAATTCATCGCGTCGCTGCAGAATATTCACTGGACGTTCTTCCCGTACCCGCATCGAGTAAACAAGTCGCCTATCATGTCGTTCGAGATTTGGATGGTGGACGATGAAATCACGTTCAATATGTTCATCCCAGATGACGACTACGAGGACACAGTGAAGAAACAAATCGGTGGTGAGTATCAAGATGCGACTATTGAACGCGTATGGGATGCTGAAACCGTTTCTGCGTACGTTAAACGGAACACCCCGGACGGTGAGGATGAATTCAATCCTGACGTGACACTGTCCGATGAATACATCCCGTTCCCACCGGTAATGGATGAGGCTGCATCGTACTTCGCAGCGGAAACATTCGAGCTCACACATCCGCGTCCGTACCCGTTGAAATCGCACGAGGAAGGTGAGGAAGAGGAAGCTATCCGGTCAGAAGACGATTACCAGAACTCGAAATCCGATCCGTACTCAGAAGTACTGAGTGAAATGCGGTCCACCGGGAACAATAACGTCATTATGCAGATAGTGTTCCGCCCGGCATCGGAGAACTGGGCGTCACCGAAATGGTGGTACTACGCTCCGCACCGCACACATTACGAGGAGATCATCGAAGAACAAGTCGGGAAAGGGAAACGCGTCATGGTCGGAGAAGAACGCGATCCGACTGGTAGTGAACGGGATTTCACCGCGAAAATCAAAGACCGTGTCAATAACAACGGGTTCGAAACCGCGATTCGAGTGATTGGTGTTGGTGATGATGCTGATGAGGTCAGGCGGATTGTCCGTGACGTATCCGGGACTGTGACGAGTAAGTTCTCCGGTGGGGAACAGTCACTCGAAGCGAAGTACCCGGCAGGGAGTGAGTTACGGAACGTGATGCGTGACGGTGTGCTTCGATCAGTAAACGACTCGGTATATGTATCCGGTGGTGAGCTCGGGTTGTTAGCCCACTTACCCGGTGACGATCGGATGAATGCACCGGTGAAATGGTCACGGAGTGCAACTGGGCATCAAATCCCGCCGTCCGCACCGACACCGACAGACACGATTACTAATCCAACCCCGGCGGACTGGAAACCGGCGCAATACCCGGTTTCGACTGACGGGATTGACGTTCCGGGAGATGCTGCAGCGCGGATCGAAGCCGCTGTACAAGAGTCCCGGACCGGGCCGCCTGAGACACGGCAAAACAGAGCTGCGAGCAGCGATAATGGATCTAAGGGTAGTACAGGTACTGCGAGCGGTGAACGGGGCCGTGGAGACCCTGCCGTGTATGAAGAACACGGAGACGAAGACGAACACGGGCAGGGTCCGGAAGAACGGGACGGGTCGAGTGGTGACGTGACCGGTGAGAGTGAACCGTGGTACCCGTCGTGGCTGCAGGACCGATTAGGTCCAGGTGAAGATGTCTTGTACTGCAGTAACCAGTCACGGTGGGTGTCCGCACGAGCGTACGTCGTCGCTGCGTTACTTTCAATGACTGGTATCGCCGGTACCGTGATCGCCGCGCAAACCGGTGTGATGGAGTTCGTTCTCGGCGCGATTATGATTGTCAGTATTGGTCTTGTGATCGCGTGGTACGAGAAACTCCGCCGTAACCGGCAGTGGCACGTTATTACGGACAAACGTATCTACGTCAAGAAAGGAATCGTGCGAGAAAACGTTGATCAGTACGAGCACCGAGATGTGGAGAAATACGAGGTGGATAAGAACCTGTTCCAGAACACGATTGGGAAATGGTTCTACACACCATCCGGGACGGTGAACCTGTACACAGCTGGGAGTGGTGAACGGGAAGTTTCGTTGACCTGGGTGTACGGTATCGGTGAATTCACTGATCTCTACACCGAGCAACGCGAACAACAGTAAACCAGGCGGGGGACCGGTCGTTCCTGTCACCCGGTCTGTTTGAAGACACGTTTACCGGTCCCGCACCCCTACTGGCACGTATGAGTAGCGATGAACACCGAGACACCACGCCGGGAAGTAACACGTCACCGTTAGGTGAACGCGTCGACTCCGACTCGACCGACCACCAGTACACACCAGCAAACGCAGAACGGTGGGCGTGGGAAGAGAATTACTTCGGTACACCGTACCTGAACAGTAACGAATTCAGACGCGACGATGAGTACACGACCACGCTCACCGAGACTGGTGATGTGTGTGCAGGCCCGGAAGCCCGCAGGCAAATCGAGTTACAAGCAGTCAAGCAAGCTCGCGGGGAAAACAGTGTCGTATGGCTGGGGAACGAGTACGATTCGAAAGGACTCAGATCGAATCTCGGTGGCGTGGAACTCAACGATTTATTCACGCATACGTTCCTCACTATGACGACTGGTGCTGGGAAAAGCACCGCGATCAAGAATATGTTAACCACGTTCGCGTACGCCGGGTACGGGTTTTGTTTCATTGACCCGCATAACGACACGTGGAAAGACGTTATTGCAGCGCTCCCCGAACACCGGTTAGACGACGTGATTTACATCGCACCACCAACCGGTGAGTACGATAAAATCGCGGCGTTGAATTTCCTCGATGTACCGCGGTACGATGATGAACCAGAGGAACGATACCAGGCACGCGTCAGTAAGATCATTAATCAGAACATCCAGGTGATCGGCGGTGAAGAGGATATGTACGCTCGGATGACACGCGTGCTGAAAGCCGTTCAGCACAGTATGGTGAAAGCCGATGAGAATTACACACCACTCAGCATTTACCGGTTACTGACCGATCCAGAGCTACAGGAAGATTTCGCTCCGTACATCGATGATGCGTGGATAAGCGACTATATGAAGTACATTGAACGGTTGGAAGAAGATGATCTTGAACCAGTAATCGGACGGTTAGATAAGTGGATTCTGGATAAAATCGGTCGGAAAGTCATTTCACACCCCCATTCATCCGTGAATATCTCTGAGGCAGTTGCGAATGGGAAGATCATCATCGTGAATACGAACAAGTCCGAGGTCGGTGAATCCATCTCGAAAGCAATCGGGACAGCGGTCACGCAGCGTGTTTGGTCCGCTGTCGAGTCACGATCTGCGACGACGAACTCTCCGAGTGAACGCCGACCGTTTTTCCTTGCGATTGATGAGCTCGGTATCTCGGTTCCGGAGTCCACACCGATTGATACGATGCTACAGGACGCTCGGAAGTACCGGCTCGGGCTGACACTTGCAACACAGGACCCGGAGCAACTCGCACCGGATCACCGGGATGCAGTGACAAAGAACACGAACACGAAAATCGTCGGTCGGCTTCCAGATAGTGACACTGCAGAAGATCTCGCCGGGTTGTTCGACGGGATTTACGAGGAAGACATCCGGCAAATGCCGGAATACAACGCGTACGTGAACTTCCCAGATGAAGATGGTGCGTCCGTCCCTGTCAGGTTACAGTTACTCGCACCGTACCCGCAGCTACGGTCATACGACGCGGTCGACCGTGTTGTCGAACGGTCACTGGAGAAATACGGTGTGGATCCTGACCATGGAATCACGCACGGATCCACGATTATCGAGCAAGTTGTCCGCGGCACCGGGACGGTGCAAGCCGGGACAGTAGACATTGATATGAGCGAGTACCTCACCGCGATTGACCGCGTCGAGTTGTTCCGCGGAGCAACGACGAGTGGTGAGTACGTCCCGGTTGAAGACGTGGCCGAAGAACTCCGGAACACGGTCGCTGAGGAATTCAGCACCCGGCAGATTGAGAAAGCGATCGTGCAACTCCCGGACTCTCGCGTCGCAACGAAAGAAACCGACGCCGGTGTCGTTGTTTCGCTGACAGACGACGGTCGAGCGCAAGCACGCGGGACAGGTACGGGTGATGCAGCGTCTGCAGGCGGTGCGAAACACCAGTTACTCGTCCAGGAAACACGGAACCTGTTCACCCGACTGCGGTGTGACGTGACGGTCCCGGACCAAGGATTCGACTCGGAACACGACCCGGATGCCGTTATTGAACTCCCAGAACCAGTCGAACCGAACCTCGACACGCTCGACCTCGGGATTGACCGGGACATCACGTCATACGGTGACTTGACACCCAGCGAGTTCGAACAAGCGAAACAACGCGCTACACAGTACATCGAGGAAGAACTCCCAGCACGGTTAGCCGAGCATCACGACGCGCTCCCCGTGATTAGTGACGGGAACCACATATACGTTGAAGTGGAGACGAGCACGAACAGTAAGTTCGCGTTGACACTCCGGAACCTGCGGAAAGCCGTTGCAGACGATCGTCGCTGCGTGTTCGTCGTTCGAGATGAGGGTGCTGCGAAGCAAATCATCCGCGGTATCACCGACCCGGCGTTCTGTAAACGCGTCACCGGTGACGGGACACGGTACCTGTACACCGGTGCGAAGGAACTAACGGTTACGGACGACAGTGAAACGTGGACGGTAGTCCGGGAGAAAACCGGGGAGCGGACACGGTGGCGAGGAACTCGTACTGATGCAGTGCAGCGTGACGAGTTCACCGTCGACCCGACTGATGAATTCGTGTTAGAGACCACCAGCGGTGATGAAGTCCTGCGCATCAATGCCGGTACTGTTGAGGACCGCACGGTTCCGAAAACCGGTGCCGGGGCGTGGATGCGTCGAGATCGGGAGAATGGTGTGTACATCGTCCGTGAACTCCAGGCTGACGGGACTGTGGCGAAACGCGTGTACGAAACGAAGAGTGACTTCACGGATGAGTGGAGTACCGTCACGCGACCGTTCGTTCCGGAGCTCATGTTCGACCGGCGACCGACCGTCGACGATTGGTGCGTGGTCGTGTTACCGAACGATACAGCTGCGGACGACGGGGCGGAACCGTGCGTGTTCACCGTTGAAGACGAACACGTTGCACGGGACACGAGTGGTGATGATGGTGTGACTCGGACACCGATCCGGGTTGCTGGGTGGCACGGTACTGCGGACACGGAGACCGTGGTGTCCCGGGATGGTGACGAGTCGAGTCACGGTCCCGGTGACTCCGGCGAGGACGGTTCAACTGAGGACGGTTCCCGGGCCCGTACCGGTGCCGGTGTTGATGGTGTGGATGTGCCGGAGTCAGTGATCGGTGAGTCAGACTCCGGCGCGGTGAGTGATGCTGCCGGCACCGGTCAGCAGGACGGTGGTGCGACTGATCAGCAGAACGAGACCGGGACCGGTGATGCCGGAGAGTTAACACCGGATTTCAACGGCGTGTCGATTGACGGGCAGATCACCGCACCTACCAGTGACGGTAGTACTGCCAGTGACAGTAACACGGCACACGAAACCAGCGACGACACGACCACCGACACCGACAGCGACGAACCCGGCAGCGTCGACACCAGTGACGAACCTGGTACCGAGGATGAGATGATGCTTCCAGCCGACGGAGACCGTGACGAAGACGATTGGAGCGACGAACCCAGCGACACGACCAGTAACACTGCGAGTGACGGTGACCGTGACGCGGACGAGGACGGGGAGTCGAACCCGGTTCTTGCGTTAGATGAAACCGAGAGTGACGAGGACGGTCCCAGTGACTCCGGCGAGGACGGCGATGATGACGAGGCGTTAGCCATTCCTGACGAGGACTTCGAAGCACTGCTCGATGACCCTGTCCAGGACGACGATACGACCACACAGTCACCGGACCGGGAAGACTCCTGGGAGACCGACTCACAAGACACGAACACCACCGGCACTTCCAGTGATACTGAGCAAGATACCGCGGAGACAAGCAGCACCAGCGACGACACCACGACCGGTGAGAACACCGGTGAGGATGAAGAAGATGAAGCAGACGGTCAGGAAGATACCGGTGATGATGATGCGTGGATGTGGTAATCCACGCAAGTAACACGGCACACAGGCACACCACGGACCACAGACCGTACCGGCACGGTAGACGAACGCGACTGTCACCGCGGCGGGTTACTGACGCTCCACGATCTCCGCGTACCCTTGCGCGGCACCGTACACCGCTGTCCCGGTCGGCACTGTCACTATCTCCCCGGGCGTCACCGGAACCACACAGTCACCGCCTGCCCCGTAACTACCAGTACCATCCTCACGCGCAGTGATTACTGGGAGTGTCGGTGGTGCCGTGTCCGTCGGCACGACCGGTACCGTCCCCGGGACACCAGGGACACGCTCCCAGTGTACAGCCCCGTCAGTATACGGATCGAACTCTGCATCGAGAAGGCGTTCGCGGGGAACGCGGCACACTCGCAGCCCAGTCGCCGCGTTCACTGACCCGGGAGCCGTGCAGTACATCCCCGGACCAGTCATTGAAGCCAGTCGGACCGGAACACCGAGCTCATCAAGTACACGGTCAGCCACACCGAGCACGACATCGTACACGGCGTCGTTCATATCCACGATCCCGGCTTTGAACACGCGCGGGTTCCCAGCAATCGATTCCACCGCACGCTGCGCAGTCCGCGGTGACACGCCAGGCAACCCGGTAAGATCACGAATCACCGCTCGCCGGGCCGGCGTCCCGGGCGTCGACGCCGTCACTCTGTCAGTCACTTCACCGCACCGGTCACGGATCCGGTCACCCCACCCGTGCGTCGTGACAGTGATGCGTTCCTCAACACGCTCCGGTCCACTGCCTGGGATCGAGACGTGTTCACGCCCGGTTACAGCATCCGCGTCAAGATCACCGCGGACGTACGAGGCAACACTCTCCCGTTCACCACGGGTTAACCGTCGCGTGGCAGCGTCACGGACAGTGACCGTGTACCCCGTCGCACCGTTGAACGTCACTGTAACGTCCTCGAACCCGAGATCGCTCGTCAGGACCTCATAGGCACGTGCGACCGGTCGTGAGTTGAAATACGGGACGTGCAGGACTACGGGTGAGTGGTTCGAAGTGGTTACTGGGGCAGTAAGTACCTGGGCTGGAGTCCGCGTCGAGATCGCGGTGAGTACGTCGGTTCCGTGCAGGTCAGTGTGAACGCAGCGACCGGGACTCGTGTCCGGGATGCTGAACACGTCACCGGGTTCGTCACCGGGTCCCGGGGCACGGGCGGTGTCTGTGTCACGGTCGAGGGGTGTGTATCCCCAGTCGCGTTGCAACGCGTTCCTGGTCTGTTCAATCACGAGGTCAGTGTACACGTCGTAGTATGCTTGGACTGTGTCGTGTACGAATTCTTCTGCTTGCTCCGCTCGGGTACTCATACACGTACAGATACGCCGTGCGGACCGGTAAACGTCCGCTGCGACGCGCTCGAACCCGCTGACCTCGACTCCCGTGCCTTATGTAACACGGCACGCGGAAAGCAGCGATTCTATGCTACATAAGGCACGGTGTGCAGGCCGGTCGAGTGGTGCCGGTGGCGTCGAGTCACCGTTTCCCCCGCCCCGGATTCAATCCGTACTCGTCACGGATGATACCGATTACTTCGTTGTACTTTGATTGCGGGAGTTGCTTCCCATCTTCCCATGTCTCCGGGATGAACTCCGACGGGATCACGTTATGGTGTTCTGCGAGGAACCACATCGCTCGCACCGGCACCGGGTCATCATCCGGTATCGGGATGTGGTCAGCGGTTTTCGCGTGATGCCACGCCCACCAAATCTCGCTGTGCGACATTTCTCCCATTGGCCGCGTCACGGAACGCGTACACTCGCACGCTGTCCCGGCACCGCAGTCGCACTGCGCAGCTGTCGCCAGCCACGTCAACGCGTTATAGTAGTACCCGTCACCGTTGGATTCAATCTTGTAGTCCTTCGCGGAAATCCCGCCGTCGTCTTGCCGGCGGATCACGAAGTACCCGGTACTGTCCCCGTGATGCTGAATCGGGTGCGAGCCGCGGTACACGGTCGACCCGGCGTTCCCGCCGGTATCAAGCGAGTTGAGATCGATCACGTCACGGAGTTCAAGCGAGAACAATGCCGACGTGTTCCCAGTACTTGCACCGGCATCGAAATCACTCGTACTGGTGTTCGACGATTCACCGGCACCGTTCGATCCTGACTGCCTACCGGTTCGGTGCTCCGGGTCGTGCCGTTCCGCGTCGTACACGGCGTGGTCCTCTGGTGCAACCGCGTCATTCAGCACGTCCAGGAACGCGTCACTATCGTGTGTCCGTAGGAATTCAGCCACGTCTATTTTCCGTTCACCGTCCGGGAGCGGTAACTCACCGACCTTCACTGTGTGCCCGTCGTTCTCAATGACTTTCGCCGTGCGTAACGCACCGTTGATCCCAGCGTCGTTAATCTCCGTGTCGTTCACCACGAACACACCACTGGTTTTCGCTGCGTGCTGGCAGATCTCCTCGTAATGATGTTTCTTGAAATTCGTTGTCACGGGTGCAACGCACGGGAACCCGTGTTGATGCGCCATAATCGCATCCGTCACGCCCTCAGTCACGATTAACGGTTTCCCCTCGTGAACGGTCTCCACACCGAAAATCGGTTCCTGAACCGCGTCACGGTTAATCCATTCCCGGTCGATTGTTTGCTTCAAGTATTTCGGCACGTCAACGTCGAACGTCGGTTCACCACCGACCCAGTCCTCGATGATCGGTGACCGCCGGTCAGTATGCACGTCATCGAACACGGTGAACATCCCGTGATGCTGTTCACCGGCCACGTCGATCGTGAATCGATGCAGGCCACGGTCCGCGCAGTCTATCCGGTGCGTCCCGGTGACATCCGTGGTGAGTTCCGTTACCGTCGAGTCACGTGTTACTGTAACGGACACGTCACCGTCGTACAGGTTCCCCGTCACACCGGTGAATTCGTACGCTGACCCGGGTTCGACGCGTGTAACGTCACCAGCATCGATAGCGCGGTCAGGGATGGTGAAGAGTCGAGTTCCGGTCCCGTCAGCGATCACACCGCGCTGCGCTATCCAGTCTGTTTGCGCGTCCGTTAACTCGAATAACTCCGTCACAACACCCCGGACAGTGACCGTCGAATCACTGAACTTGTCAGGATCATCTGCTAACTCCCGTAACGCAACACGCTCACCGTCACCGTCCGGGTTAGGTGGGGTGTCGAGAAGTGTTGAGGTCACGGTCACGTCCGCATCCGTGTGATTCACTACGTCAACCGCTGTCCCGGGACTCACACCAACAGCCGGCGGGGTTAACACGTACTCGAACTCCGCCGAGTCGCTACCGTGCGTGTTGTTCCCGATCACGTCACGAGGTAGGACGTGGAGTTGCGTTGT
Organism: Halorubrum halodurans; assembly: GCF_002252985.1. Taxonomy (GTDB): domain Archaea; phylum Halobacteriota; class Halobacteria; order Halobacteriales; family Haloferacaceae; genus Halorubrum; species Halorubrum halodurans. The sequence goes on from NZ_NHPJ01000072.1 coordinate 26,186, forward strand.
GCCTGATTCACGTAATGCAGCTGCTGAATCGGGAGCGTGCAGCAGACCGAGTTCCCGGAGTTCCGTACCCGGTACGTCTCCGGTCGCAGCGTGACGTTCCAACACGTCCAGTACTGTGTCCGTGAATTCAGCGTACTCGTCTTTGTACGGTGAATTGAATCGTGTCACTGCGTGCGGGAGTACGATGAAGTCATCGAGGACTTCGGACGGGATGTCGTCACGGTCACGGACTGCAGCGTCAGCAAGTACCGTGTCCGCGATCGTGGTGCAGACCTGGTCGGACCGGTCCACGACACCGTTACTGTACACTTTATCGTCGGTGTCGTCGGTTGCTCGACCGATCAGGTAACAGAAGTCACCGTCCGCGTCGCGGTATGGGAAGATGATGCGGTTATCCCACCAGGACCACACGGACACGCCCCCGGTGTCACTGTGGTCGTTGTAGTACGATACGACAGCGTCCACGTCAATGGTTTCTGGTTCGATGCGGTTCGTTGAAACGGCGAGCGCTAACCGGTCGATTGGCTCCGGGATGTTCGTGTGCGAGCAGTTACTGTCGACGTGTTCGTCCCGCATCGAGTCCGGGATGTCGTCACTCGTACCGAGGTGAGTCAGTATGCCTGTGTTTTCTCCGGAAATCCCGCTGCATTCCAGTACGTGTTTCAATACGGGGATTGTCCCGATCCCGGCGCGGGTGATCGTGACTGGGTCGTACCCGGCGTTTTCAAGGTGTTCGATAACGGCGTTCCCGGAGCTTTCGAACCCGATTTTCCGCGTGTCGATTATTTCATTCGAGATCCCCCATTTCTCCGTGATGTGTTCGCGGATTTCGCCGGGGAGATTGTCGTGGTAGTATTCGACGGCGTCAGCGATGCAGTTCTGTACTGTGTCCGTGTCGTGACGGTTCCCGGCGACGGTGTCAGGTGTGGTGTCGAGTAGGAACGCGTCAGGTGCTACGTCTCCCTGTGTACGCATACGTGTCAGCCTCTGTCTTGTTCGTATCGGTGCTGTGTACTTAATGATTTGCGAATATGTGACGTGTGACTGTACGGAGCCGTGTGAATGGTAGATAATGTCAAGCGTTTATACGGGGTCTCGGTTAATATTAGGATATGATACCGGTACTCAGTGCCAGTGATAGTAGTCACGCAACGCTCCGTGTTGATGAACAGCTCATCATCGACGGTGTCCGAAAGAACAGTACCCGGCATACTGCAAGGTATGTCATCCGTGTGTCCCGGTCCGTTGTTGACGGGGTGACGGGTGTATCGCTCCAGCAGGAGTCTACGGTTCGAGAGACAGCGTTCGATGTGGATCGTGACCGGTGGGACGGGGCAGAGGATGTGGGGTGTGTTCGTCCTGTAGAGTTCCTTGATGTTGATTATTCTGAGGTGGCGTTCACATCACCTGGACGGGTGGTTCGAGAGGCAGTTCGTCGTGGGTGGTTGGTTGATGAGATCACTGTTGGTGGGGAGACGTTCGAGGTGTCGTATGATGATGGTGGGCGGTGACCGGTGACCGGTTGTCGAGGTGTGTTTCACAGTGGAGTGCTTGTGAAGTTCGGGTCGCTGGTCAGTGTAGTTTGGGTGTGGGTTGGTTGTTGTGGTGCCGGGGGTGCCGGCCGGGGTACGTTACGAATTCATTTTGAATTCATCCGTGCTGGATTTGGTGAGTGCGTGTGTTCGGTGTGCGGTCACGAGCGGGTTTGACTCTCTCACAGACCAGAACGTATCTGTTTCCTGTCATAGGGTTAGCGTAGGATGGTCAGGGTGCCGTTGGTGAATGATCGACGGTCGCTCCCCGGTTCGACACGCGGTGCGTGAGGAACACGTCACTGGTCATTCAGTCCGCAGTGACGATGCGATATTCTCCGAGGTATGCTTCTCACCCGGTCGTGTTCGAGACGCGGATCGTGGCCGGTGCGCGATCGTCGACGGTGTGAGATGCGTGTCGGCACGACCGGGAGTGCCGCGGCCAGACCGGGGGTTGGAACGCGGTGAATTCCCGGTGATTTCCTACGGGTGGAATAACGACCCGTGTTTTGAAACGGAATTACAAGACGTATTCCAACATTATCTGGAGTTTTAATCCTTGAATCACGGGGAATACGAGATACTGTGAGTAGGGGCGTGGTTGCAGAGTGAGGCGAAGGGGTGGACTAATGTTTGTTTTCTGGGGAAGGGGTTGGGGGGTGTCGAGCGTGGTAGGAGAGAGTTGGTGAGAAGTTTTGGTCGGGGTCGTACGAAGCCCGCCACACGCAATAACCGAGTGTGTGGCGGGCGTCGTACGTGGGGCGGTCTCTTTTACACATCTCCGAGCCC
>NZ_NHPJ01000014.1 GCF_002252985.1 Halorubrum halodurans
GCGGTGCCGGCGGTGCCGGCATCGTCGTCGTCGGAACCGTCGGCGGCGGAGCGGGACGCGGAGTCGACGTCCCCGGCCGCCTCGCCCGACCCGTCGTCGGTCTCCTCTGGTCCGTCGGCGTCGCTCGCGCCGTCGCTCCCGGTCGGATCGGGCGGTTCCGTCGAACTGTCGGGTCGGAGCGCGTCGGCGGCCTCGGCGGCGCCGGCGGCGGCGTCCCCGTCGTCCGCGTCGGCTTCGGGGACGCTACCGGCCGCCTCCCGGAGGTTCGGCGCGTCCGCGAGCGTCTCGTAGGGGACCTTCCCGCGGAGCGCCTCGAAGATGGCTCCGCGGTCGAGGTCCTCGACGGACTCGCCCGGCGGGGCGAACGCGACGTAGTCGACCTCGCCGACCTGCGCGAGCTCGCGGAGGATGAGCTCGCCGCCGCGGTCGCCGTCGAGGAAGGCGGTGACCGTGCGCGACCGCGTGAGCTCCGCGACCGCGTCGGGGACGTTCGTCCCCTCGACGGCGACCGCGTTCTTGATCCCGCACTCGAGCAGCGTCGAGACGTCCGCGCGCCCCTCGACGACGATCACGGCGTCGGAGTCGCCGACGCGCGGGCCGGCGGGGAGCCCCTCGTAGTCGACGATCCCCTCGACGCGGGCGGCGTCGCGGACCTCCTCCAACACGTCGTCGCTCGCGAGGCTCGTCTCCTCGAAGCCGCTCGCGACGAGCTCCTTGGCGCGCTCGACGACCTCGCGGCGCTTGGCCGCGCGCACGTCCTCGATGCTCGTCACCTCCACGGCGGCCCCGCAGGGCCCGATCCGGTCGATGGTCTCGAGCGAGGCCGCGAGGATGGCGGTCTCGACCTTGTCGAGGCTCGAGGCGACGGTCACCTCGCCGAATGACTGGCCGTTCTCCGACCGTATCTCCACGTCGATCCGGCCCACCTTCGAGGACTCCTGGAGGTCCCGCAAGTCGAGCTCGTCGCCGAGGAGCCCCTCGGTCTGCCCGAACACCGCGCCGACGACGTCGCTCCGCTCGACGACGCCGTCGGCCGCGATGGTGGCCCGGATCAGGTATTTGGCTGTGTCGTTCATGTGATGAGTGATGGTGATGTGAACGGACGGCGGGTCGCCGTCCCGTTTCGGGTAGGATCGGTCCGGAAAAGTACCTGTCGACCCAGGGACCGTCGACCGCGGGGGGAGACGAGTGGACGGATCGGCGGGTTCGGATCCGTGGGAACGGTCTCCGTCGCCGGATCCGGCGGGTGGGACGTCGCGCCGGGGGTGATGATCCTCGCCGCCGTCCTCGCCGTCGGCGTCTCGCTCCTCACCGCGCCGACCGCCGGGAGCGACCCCTCCCGGTTCGCGGTCGCGGGCGACCGAGGGGAGCCGGATCGTCGCCGCGGTCACCCTCCCGCCGTTTCGGCCCCGTCCAGGTCGCTCCCGTCCAGTTCTCGAACGACCGTCGCCGGGTTTCCGCCGACCACGACGCCGTCGGGAACGTCATCGACGACGACCGCGCCCGCGGCGATCACGGCGCCGTCGCCGACCGACACGCCGGGGTTGAGCACCGCCCGCCCGCCGATCCAGACGTCATCGCCGATCGTCACCGGCTCGCCGGACTCGAGCCCCTCGGCTCGTTCCTCGGCGTCGACTGGGTGCGTCGCGGTGTAGACGTGCGTTCCCGGCCCGATCAGGCAGTTCCGCCCGATCTCGATCCGGCGGACGTCGAGGAGGACGCAGTCGAAGTTGGCGTAGAAGTCGTCGCCGACGTGGACGTTATATCCGTAATCACACCGGACCGGCGGCTCGACCGCGACCCCTTCGCCGACCGAGCCGAACAGCTCGTCAAGCAGCTCCCGGCGCTCCACGTCGTCTCCGGCGGTCGTGTCGTTGTACCGCGACGTGAGGTCGCGAGCGCGCTCCCGCTCGGCCGCGAGTTCGGGGTCGGCGGCGTCGTAGGGCTTCCCGTCCAACATCTTCGCCTTCTCGCTCGTCATGTCCGAGGAGGTGCGGGCGGCTCAATAAGGGTTTCCTGGAACCTCGAGCGTCGAGCGAGTCGGATCGTCCGAGCGACCGCACACGTTTCTCCGGAAGGCGTGCGCCTTTACGCGCTCCCGGCGACCGGGTGCGCAATGACACGACGGTGGAGCGTGCTGCTCCCGCCCACGATCGATCCGGTCGGCCCGGAGTCGCTCGCCGATATCGCCGACTGTACGAGCCGCGCCGACTACGCCGACGAGGACGAACTGCTGGCCGACGTCGACCGATACGACGCGATCGTCACCCGGACCCGGCCGGTGACCGCGGAGCTGATCGACGCCGCCGACCGGCTGACGGTGATCGCCAAGCACGGGACCGGCGTCGACAACGTCGACATCGACGCCGCGACCGACCGCGGCGTGATCGTCGCGAACACGCCGGGAGAGAACACGAACTCCGTGGCCGAACACGCCGTGACCCTGCTTTTGGCCGCCAGGCGGAACGTCGTCCGCGCGGACCGGGCGACCCGCGAGGGTGACTGGCGGCGCGCTGACTTCCGCGGCCGCGACCTCTCCGGGCGGACCCTCGGGCTGTTCGGCGCGGGCAACGCGGGCCGCCGGGTCGCGACGCTGCTGTCCGGCTTCGGCGTCTCCTGCGTGGCGTTCGACCCGTACGTCGACCCCGCGGACCTCCCCGAGACCGTCTCGCTCGTCGACGACCCGATCGACCTCTTCGAGCGCGCCGACGACGTGAGCGTCCACGCGCCGCTGACGGACGAGACGTACCACGCCGTCGGCGCCGAGGAGATCGGCGCGCTCCCCGCGGACGCCGTCCTCGTGAACACGGCCCGCGGCGGCGTCGTCGACGAGGACGCGCTCGTCGCCGCCCTCCGGGAGGGGACGATCGCCGGCGCGGGCGTCGACGTGTACGAGACGGAGCCTCCGGAGCCCGACGACCCCCTCCTCGAGTGCGACTCGGCCGTGTTCACCCAGCACAACGCGGGCGTCTCTCGCGACGCGCTCGAGAACATGAGCCGGGCGGCCGCCGGCATCGTCCGGACCGTCCACGAGGGCGGCGTCCCGGAGACGACGCTGAACCCCGACGCTCTCGAATAGGTTTTATCCGAAGACGCACATAGCCGGGCCGTGGTCGCCCTCCACCGACCCGCGGGCTCGAATCGATCCGAGGCGATCGCCGTCGCGGTCGCGAACCTCCTGCCGCTCGTCGGCGTCGTCGCGCTCGGCTGGAACGCCGCGGCGCTCGTGACCCTCTACTGGTTCGAACTCGGCATCGCCGCGCTCTTCGCCGTCGTCCGCGGCCTGTTCGCCGGTCGCCCGAGCGACCTCGACACCGGCGCGCTGGTGCTCGGCGCGCTGGCGTCGAAGCCGCTCTCGCTCCCGATCCCCCGGACCGGGGTTCGGATCCACCTCTCCTCCGTCCTCTCGCTCGCCGTGATCGCGCCGATCCTCGGGGCGGCGTGGTTCGTCCTCGGCGGCGTCGTGTTGGGGTTCGTCGGCGCCGGCTCGCTCTCCGGTCCCGCCCTCGAGACGGTCACGCTCGCCGTGGTCGTCGTCCTCCTCTCGGAGGCCGGGACGACCGCCGTCGACTACTTCCACCGCGGCGGCTACCGCGAGGAGAGCGCGGGGACGGCGGTCTCAGGCGTCCTCTTCCGGCTCGCGACGGTGCTCGTCGGCGGGATCATGACGGTGACCGTCGTCGCGGAGGCGATCGGCGTCGACGGCGACGCGACCGCGACGGAGGCGGCCGACCCGGTCGCGTTCGGCGTGCCGGTGCTCGTCGGCGCGGCGTGCGTCAAGCTCGCGTTCGACCTCGTGGGGCTGTACGGCGACCGGCTCGCCGCGATCGACGAGTCCTCGGGCGGGCTCCTCGGCTGGTCGCGTGAGCCGCCCACGCGGGACCGGATCGAGAACGACCTCGCGGACGCGGACCGCCGGATCCGCCCGACACCCGTCGGCCGGCTGTTCGGGGACTCGCACGCGCTCGCCGAGCATCCGGGGCCGTGGTACCTCTCCGTCCTCGCCCTCCTCGTGGCGCTCCTCTTCGCGCTCGGGCGGGCGTGGGGGATAGCCGCCGGGCTCGTCGCCCTCGCGGCCGCGCTCCCGCCGGCCGTCGTCGCGGTCGACTCGACCATCCGGTACGGCCCCGTCGAGTACCGCGTCGCCGACGGCGGAGGGGTCGCGGGCGGTCCCGCACTCGTCGGGTACGACCGGCTCTGCGGGACGGCCCTGTGGCGGATCGAACCGTGGGACGAGGAGGGGCTGCGCGTCGAGCGCGACCGCCTCGACGAACGGGCCGACACCGAGACCGTCGCGATCGAGCTGCGCGACCGCGAGGTCCGGCTCCCCCGGCTCGCCGAGGGGGACGCCGAGCGCGTCCTCGCCGTCTTCGACCGTCGGCCCGATCGGCGGTCCGACCGGTAATCCCGATATCGATTTTCGTATACGGTGGTTTCCGTATCCGTGGACAACCTATATAACGACCACCGCCGTGGGTGGACGTATGACGGCAGGACCACCGATCGATGAGATCCACTTCGATGACGCACCGAACGTCGACGCGGTCCCCGGTCCGAGGGGCCGCGAGCTGCTGGAGAAACAGGAGCGCATCGACAGCAGCGCGGTCAAGTACCCCGGCGACATCCCGATCGCCTTCGACTCGGGGAAGGGTGCGACGGTCCGCGACGTCGACGGCAACACCTACATCGACATGTTCGCCGGCATCGGCGTGTTGAACGTCGGCCACTCGAACCCGTACGTGCTGGAGGCGGTCAGAGAACAGACCGACAAGCTCGTCCACACCGTCGACTTCCCGACCGAGGCGCGGCTCGACCTGATCGAGAAGCTCGACGAGATCGCGCCGCCCGGCCTCAAGGGCGAGAATCGGGTCGTCTTCGGCGGTCCCACGGGCAGCGACGCGGTCGAGGCCGCAATCAAGCTCGCGAAGTACAACACCGGCGGCGACGGCCTGATCGCCTTCCGCGGGAGCTACCACGGCGCGACCTCGGGCGCGATGGCGCTCACCGCGAACAAGGGGTTCAAGAACGACTACACTCCCCTGATCCCGGACGTGGTCCACGCGAAGTACCCGTCGCCGTTCATCGACCGCCACGAGTCGGGCGACGCCGAGGCCGTCTGCCCGGTCGCCGACGGCGAGTGCTGCGGCTCCGTCTCGTGTGCCCGCGCGCTGAAGGAGGTCCAGGAGATCATCGAGGACCCCTACGGCGGGCTCGCGAACCCCGCCGGCATCTTCGTCGAGCCGATCCAGGGCGAGGGCGGCGTCATCGTCCCGCCGGAGGGGTTCCTGAAGGGGCTCCGGGAGATCGCCACCGAGAACGACATCCCGCTCATGTTCGACGAGATCCAGAGCGGGCTCGGCCGCTCGGGCCAGTGGTGGGCCAGCGAGTGGCACGGCGTCACGCCGGACATCATGACGACCGCGAAGGCGCTCGGCGGCGTCGGCTTCCCGCTGTCGGCGACGATCTACCACGAGGACCTCGATACGTGGGACGCCGGCGGCCACGCCGGCACCTACCGGGGACACACCGTCGCGATGCGCGCCGGCACCCGCGCGATCGAGTACATCCAGGAGCACGACCTCCTCGCGCACGCCCGCGACCTCGNNCGGCGCGGAGTTCGTCGACGAGAACGGCGAGCCCGACGGCGACGCGGTCGACGCGATCCAGCAGTACTGCTTCGAGCACGGCGTCCTCGTCTGGACGGCGGGCCGCCACGGCAACGTCCTCCGCCTGCTGCCGCCGCTCGTGTTGACCCGCGACCTGGCCGACACCGCGGTCGACGTCATCGCCGACGCGATCGACCACGCCACCGCCGAGACGGCGGCGTCGCGGTAACGCGCCGGCCTCGAACGCGCCGCCCCCGCGGCGGGGAAACCGCCGCGAGCGAACGCCCCGAGTAAACGACTTATATACGCTCGCAGTGTACCACCGGAGAACCAATGTCTCACGACGTGCGGAACCGACTCCCCTCGATCCGACGAGCGTTCCACAGGCATCCGGAGCCCGGCTGGTGTGAGTTCCGCACGACCGCCCGGATCGTCGAGGAACTCCGTCGGATCGGCGTCGACGACCTCGCGATCGGACGGGAGGCGCTCTCCACGGAGCACCGCATGGCGGTTCCGCCTTCGGAGACGCTCGCCGAGTGGCGCGACCGGGCGGCCGAGGCGGGCGTCGACCCCGCCCTGCTCGAGCTGACCGACGGCGGCCACACCGGCGTCGTCGCGACCGTCCGGAACGGCGAGGGGCCGACCGTCGGCCTGCGCGTCGACATGGACGGCGTCTCCATCCCGGAATCCGACGCCGCGGGTCACCGTCCCGCGGACGAGGGGTTCCGCTCCGAACACGAGGGGTACATGCACGCCTGCGGTCACGACGCGCACGCGACGATCGCGCTCGGCGTGCTCGAGGCGGTGACGGAGAGCGACTTCGAGGGGACGTTCAGGCTGTTCTTCCAGCCGGCCGAGGAGGTCGCCGGGGGCGGCAAGCCGCTGGCCGAGGGCGGGTACGTCGACGACGTCGACGAGCTGCTCGCGTTCCACCTCGGACTCGGCCGGCCGACGGGGACGGTCGTCGCGAACGCCACCCGCCCGCTCGCGATGGCGCACATCAACGCGACCTTCGAGGGGGCGAGCGCGCACGCCGGCAAGGAGCCGAGCGGCGGGACGAACGCGATGCAGGCGATGACGACGGCGGTCCAGAACGCCTACGGGATCGCGCGCCACGGCGACGGGCTCACCCGCGTGAACTTCGGGCGCGTCGAGGGCGGGAGCGCGAGCAACGTGATCGCGGAGGAGATCACCCTCGACGGCGAGGTCCGCGGCGAGACCACCGCGCTGATGGAGTACATGCGGACGGAGCTGGAACGGGTGCTGTACGCGGCCGCGGAGCTCCACGAGTGTGACGTGGTGATCCGCCGGATCAGCGAGTCGATCCGGGTCGACGGCGACCCGACGCTCGCGGACCTCGTCGCGGGCGTGGCCCGGACCGTCCCGTCGATCGGCGAGGTGGTCCCCGAGGCCCCGCTCGAGGCGAGCGAGGACGCGACGTTCCTGATGGACCGCGTCCACCGGAACGGGGGTCGGTCGCTGTACTTCATCGTCGGCGCGGACCACCCGACCAGCCACCACACGCCGACGTTCGACCTCGACGAACGGGCGCTCGACGTCGGCGTCGAACTCCTGACCGAGGTCGTCTCGGCGCTCGGCGCCGATCGGTCCTGACGGCCGCGGCGCCCGTGACGATCCGACGACTCGACGACCGCGGCGCCCGCGGTTCCCGCAGCGATCGATCCCGACCGGGACCGGTCCGAGGGACGACGAACCGGCGGGATCGATCGGACCACAACCATTAATCCGCTGAGCCCCAGGTTTCCGGGTATGTCCGAAGACGAGCTGCCCCCGTCGCTCGAAACGGCGGCGGACGCCGACCGCCCTCGCGGGATCTTGACGCCCTCGGACCGCGACTTCCTCCTCGGTCGAAAGACCGACTACACCGAGCACTCCCGAAAACAGAAGCGAAACCGCATCCGCCGGCGGGTTCGCAACGCGGTCCTCGATTTCAGCATCCTCTACGAGTGTCTGGAGGACCGCGACCGGCAGACCGTCTTCGACCCCGACGACGAGGACCGCGAGGCCTACACGCGGGGGATAACCGACATGCTCGCGTTCCTCCATCTGGGAACGATGGGGTACGTCACTCCGTTCAAGGACATGCTCTCCGAGGGCGTCGCCAAGTCCGAACAGCGGCTCGCGGGGTCGGACTACCGGATGGTCCGCGTCGAGTTCAACGTCGACCCCGTCGGCCAGATCGACGTCGACGAGGTGATAGCGAAGATCGAGGCCGACGAGTTCGAGCGCATAACGGACGAGGAGCTACGGGCGTTCGTCCGTCTGCTGTCGATGTCCGAGGAGTTCGCCCCCGACGACGTTCGCGACGGGCTCAAGGCGAACGTCGACGAGTTCGCCGAGGCGATCCGCGAGAGCGAACGACGGCGCGACCACGCGATCGAGGAGCTGACCAGGGGGGACTGACGGTACGGTCCGTCCCGCCCTCCGCGGATCGCGTCGTCACCCGACACCTGAACTTTTATCGCCCGGCCGTCGTAGGAACGCGTATGAAACACGCACAGGGGGACCTCCTCTCGATCGACCTGACGGACAGGACGGTCACGACGGAGCCGATCGCCGACGTGCTCTCGGAGTTCATCGGGGGACGAGGGCTCAACACTCGCCTCGCCTACGAGCGGATCCCGTTCGACGCCGACCCGCTCGGCCCGGAGAACCGGCTGTACCTCTCGACGGGGCCGATGCAGTACTCCACGACCTCGTACACGGGGCGCATGGCGGCGACGAGCGTCTCGCCGCTCACGAACGGGATGTTCTCCTCGAACGCGGGCGGGTTCCTCTCGCGGAACTTCACCGGCGCGGGGTACGCCGCCGTCGAGATCCGCGGCGCGAGCGACGACCTGCTCGCCGTCCACGTCCGCGAGGCCGACGAGGACGGCCACCCGGTCGTCGAGTTCGAGGCGGTCCCGGAGCTCGACCAGGCGGAGGTGCCGGCGGTGTCGGAGTACGTCGAGGCCGAACACGACCTGGAGCCGGAACACCTGGCGTGTATCGGCCCGGCGGGCGAGAACGGCGTCCGCTTCGCGTCGATCATGACCTCCGAGACGCGGGCGTTCGGTCGGGGCGGACTGGGGTCGGTCCTCGGCGCGAAGGGCGTAAAGGCGATCACGTTCGACGGCGACGCCGACGCCGGGATCGAGCTCGACTGGCCGGACGACGCCGGGGAGATCCACCGCGAGGCGGCGACCTCCGACTCGATCATGAAACGGCAGGGGACCACGAGCGTGACCGAGCTGTCGAACGCGATGGAGGCGCTCCCCACCTACTACTTCTCCGAGCAGTCCTTCGAGGGCGTCGAGGGCATCTCCGGCGACCGCGTCGAGGAGAAGAAGTACAAGAAGGGCACCTGCTCGAACTGCGCGTTCGCGTGTAAGCTGCCGACCCGCGACGAGGAGCGCGGCATCGAGACGGAGGGTCCCGAGTTCGAGACGGTGATGGCGTTCGGCAGCAACGCCGGCGTCGACGAGATGGTGGACGTGATGGCGGCGAACCAGCTGTGTGACGAGCTCGGCATGGACACCATCTCCTGTGGCAACGTGGTCTCGATGTTCCTCGAGAGCGAGGACGAGTTCGGCAACGCCGAGCTCGTCCGCTCCGTGGTCGAGCAGATCGCCTACCGCGAGGGCGTCGGCGACGAGCTCGCGGAGGGGATCCACCGGGCGCACGAGGAGTTCGGCGCGGAGGACTGGACGGTGAAGGGGATGACCTTCTCCGCGCACGACGGCCGGTCGCTCAACGGTCAGGGGCTCGCGTTCGCGACCGCGAACCGCGGGGCCGACCACATGTACGCCGAGTTCTACCCGTACGAGTACCCGCTCGTGAGCAAGGAGGACGCCTTCGAGCCGAGCGGACTGGACGGGAAGCCGCCGAAGATCGTCGAGAAGGAGAACCGCAACGCGATCCTCGACTCCGCGGTGATCTGTAAGTTCTCGCGGGGCGTCGTCACCGACGACCGGCTCGCGGCGCTGCTCGACGCCGACTACGAGGACCTGATCGCCACCGGCGGCCGGGTCGTCGAGATGGAGCGCGCGTTCAACAACGCCCGCGGCTTCGACCGCGACGACGACACCCTCCCGTACGCCGACCAGATCGAGGGGTTCGACGAGGGGCTCTCCGAGTACTACGCGATCCGCGGCTGGAACGACGACGGGACCGTTCCGGGGTACGACGACGTCGTCGGTCCGGCCGCGGGCACGGCCGACGACTGACCGTCACTCCGCGCGTTCCGTGACGGGGGCCGCCGAGTCGACGCCGCGGAACTCGAAGCGCGCGCCCTCGGCGTCGTCGGCGAGCGAGAGGCTCCAGCCGTGTGCGTCGGCCACCTCGGCGACGATCTTCAGTCCGAAGCCCGTCCCGTCGGGATCGGTCGAGACCCCCGCGGCGAACGCCTCCTCGCGGAACTCCGCGGGGATCCCCGGTCCGTCGTCGGCGAGGTAGAACCCCCGTCCGTCCGCGAGCGCGCCGACCTCGACCGTGACCGAGTCGCCGCCGTGGGTGACGGCGTTGGCGATCAGGTTCTCGAGCGCCTGCCGCAGGCGACTCCGGTCCGCCCGGAACCGCAGGTCCTCGCCGACGACGAGCGAGGCGTCCGCGGTGTCGACGTTCGCCCAACACTCCTCGGCGAGCGCCGAGAGCGTCACCGGCTCCGTCTCGTCGATCCCCTCGCCCTGTCTGGCGAGCGCCAGCATGTCCTCGACGAGCGCGTCCATCCGGTCGAGCGACCGGGCGACGGTGTCTATCTCCGGCGGCTCCTCGCCTCCCTCCTCCAGCCGGGCGCGGATCATGTCGAGGTTCCCCCGCGCGACGTTGAGCGGGTTTCGCAGGTCGTGTGAGACCAGCCCGGCGAACTCCTCCAGTCGGTCGCGCTCGCGGGCGACCTCGTCCTCGCGCACCCGGAGCTGGCGTTCGCGTTCGATCCGGACGAACACCATCGTCACGGTCGCCGCCCAGAGGCGTGCGACGGCCAGATCCGACCCGTCGAAGCCGTCCCGCCGCGTGGAGCCGATGTCGATGACGCCGTATCGGCCGAGCGGCAACACGAGCTCGCTCCGGATCGGCGAGTCGGGGTTGTACCGGTCCGGGTCGGCGTGGGTGTCGGCGACGTACTCCGGGTCGCCGGACTCGAACACCTCCCAGGAGATGCTCTGTTCCTCGGCGGTGAACCGCGGGTGGTCGCCGACGACCGCCTCGGCCGCGTCGGTCCAGGCGACCGGTTCGAGGGCGTCCGTCTCCTCGTCGAACAGCCAGATCGCCGCGATCGGGTGGTCGAGCACGTCCTCGACGTACTCGACGGCCGCCTCCGCGGCCACGACCCGGTCGGTCGTCTTCAGCAGCTCCTGGGTCGCCTCGTGGAGCGCCTCGAGCGTCCGCGTCCGACGGTGGAGGTCCGCCCGTTTCTCCCGGCGTTCCCGGACGTCGACCATCGTGACGACGAGGTACGTCTCGCCGTCCCGCTCGAACGGTCCGAGACTGACCGTCACCGGGACCTCGCTTCCGTCGGCTCGGCGGGCGACGAGGTCGAGGCTCGCCGCCATCGACCGCGGTTCGGGGTCGGTCACGTACCGATCGAGGTCGTCGCCGGAGCCGCCGTCGTACGGGTCGTACAGGACCGACGCCAGGTCGGCTCCCTCCAGCTCGGCGGGGTCGTACCCGAGCACGTCCTCGACGCGGCCGTTGCCGGCGTGGACGACGCCGTCGGCGTCGACGATCAGGACCGGGTCGGGAAGGCCGTCGAGCGCCTCCGGGAACCGGTCCATGGCTACTCCTCCGCCGGCTCGTGAACGTGACCGCACTCCGGACAGCGGACCTCCTCGCCGCGGAGGTCCGCGGAGGAGGCGCGAACCTCGCGCATCACCTCGCTGATCCGGTCCTCGGCGTCCAACTCGTCCGCGACCGCGAGATCGACGCCCTCGACCTCGAGGAGGAACTTCGCGACCTCCGTCACCTCGTACATCATCTCGTCGAGGTCCTCCGCGGTGAAGAAGCCGGACATCGCGCCGTAGAGGAACGTCGCGCCCGCCTTCGTCACCTTCTCCTCGAAGGAGTACCGCGCCTGGTTGACCGCCTGCGGCGTGTAGGTGTCGGTCATGAACGGGACCAGCTCGGGGAGGTTCTCGCCGATCTTCGTCATCTCCACGCCGGTCTCCGTACGGAAGTCCGCACAGAGCCGCGCGATGGCCCACTCGCGGGCCGTGATGTACGTCCGGTCGCGGAGGAAGTCGTTGACGCGTTCGTATCGCGCGCCGTCCATCTTCTTGAACCGCTCGTACTTGCGCACGTCCCGAGGGACGTCCTCGGCGTCGTCGCCGCCGGCTCCGTCACCGTCGCCGCGATCGCCCGGATCGGCCGCCCCGTCGTCCGTCGGGGCGTCGGCGGAGGGGCCGGAAGGGTCGGTCATGTTCCATCACACTCGACGGGCGGATGAAAGGGTTGTGGGTAGCCGTCGGGGCCGCCCTCCGTCGGGATCGAGATCGACGGACGGGGGACTGGGAGCGGCCCGGACCCGCTGGCCGGTCGCCGCGGTCCTCCGCTGGCCGCGGCGCTCGGCGTCCTCGAAAGGGGAACCGTTTTACTCTCCGCCCAACACCCACGGCATAATGCGACTCTCGGGTGGTCCCTCATGGAACTGATCGACGACGACGGTGACCTCTTCGGCGTCATCAACGTCGTCGACGCGCTCGTCGTGCTGTTGGTCCTCGCGGTCGGCGTCGCCGGCGTCGCCCTCGTCTTCTCGGAGGACCCCGAGCCCGAGCCGGACCTCGACTCCACCTACGCCACGCTCGACGTGGGGTTACAGCCCGCGTACATCGTCGAGGCGGTCAACGAGGGCGACACCTACAGCCCGAACGACGTCTCGACGATGACGGTCACCGACGTCCACCTCACGCCGCGCGGGAACGACATCGGCGTCGTCCTCCGCGTCGAGCTCGAGGGCGAACTCGGAGACGACGGCTCGATCGCCTATGACGAGGGCCCGCTCAGGCTCGGCCGTAGCCTCGCGCTCAACACCGACCGATACCAGTTGAACGGGCGGATCCGCGCGGTCGGCGACGACGACGCGCTCGAGCGCGAGCCGGCCACGGTCGTCGTCCGGGACACGCTCGCGACCGCCACTGCCGAGGAGATCGCCGGCGGCGACGAGGTCCGCCTCGCGGGGCGGACCGTCGCGACGATCGAGAACGTGACGCAGTTCGCGACCAACGACCCCGACCGTCGCCGGGTGTTCGTCGCGGCCACGCTTCAAACGCACCGACAGAGCGACGACCGCCGCTTCGGCGGCAACCCGGTACGTCGCGGCCAGAACGTCCGGCTGTCGACCGGCGACTACACGATCGACGGGCGGATCGAGCGCGTGGGCGGCCAGCTCCAGCTCGGGTCCGCCTCGACCCGCACGGTCACGCTCCGGATGGACGACGTCCGCGACGACATGGCCGACGCGATCGACCCAGGGATGGCCGAGGAGGCCGGCGGCGACACCGTCGCGCGGGTCACCGCCGTCGACACCCGCCCCTCGCTCATCATCGCGACCGGCGACAACGGGACGGTGAACGTGGTCGATCATCCGATCGACCGCGAGGTGACGCTCACGACGGAGCTCCAGGTTCGGGAGACGGTCTCCGGACCGCGGTTCAAGGGTGACCCCCTCCGGCAGGGTCGGACCGTGACGCTCGACCTCGGCACCGTCACCGTCCGCGCGACGGTGGTCAACGTCAGCGGGTAGCCGGTTCACGCGGGTCGGCGCCGTCGATCCGAGGACCGCCCGCCGGGGCCGCCCCTCCCGCTCGACCGGCGGCCGCCGCGATCACAACCGGTTTGACGCTCCGCTCGATCGGTTTACTCGATGACGACTCGCGACGCGGACGGGGACGTCGCGCGGACCGCGGCCGAGTCCGGCGAGGAGGGGACGCTCTCGCGAATGGGCTCGGGATCGCTCGTTCTCGATCGCGCCCGATCGGCCGGCGAGCGCGTCGCGGCCGCGGTTCGAGCCTCGTGGCTGTACCGCTGGCTCACGGCCGAACCCGACCCGGACGTGATAGTGATCGACCTCCGCGAGACCTGGACCGTCGGACCCTTTCTCCGGATCCTCGATCGGGTCCTCGACCTCCTGATCGGGGCGGTGGAGGGCTCGATCGTCGCGACCGCGGCCGCGACCGCAGTCGAGCGGACCCGCGAGACGCCCCTTCGCGTCGCCGGCGCTCTCGCCGTCGGCGCGGGATCGATCGCCTTCCTCGCCGCGGTCGCGGGCGACGCCGTCTCGCGGACACTCCTCGCCGGCGCGCTCGTCCTCTACGCGGTCGGGTTCGTGGCGATGCGCGACCGACGAAGCTGGAGCGAACTCCGCGATACCCGCCCCGTCGAACTCCTGATCCGCGCGCTCGAACCCCCGGCTCCCCCGGAGACGGACGACCCGCGCCCCGAGCCGGACTCCAGTTCCGACGCCGACGATCCGGTCGCCGACGATCCGGTCGCCGGCCCCGACTCGGACGACGCTCGCTCCGACCGGTAGTCTCACCGGGACCTCGATCCCCTCGGGGGCCGACGGTCCTCCCCGTCGCTCCCGGCCACGCGACCGGATCGGCGCCGCTTAAGTGCCCGGATCGCGCGACTACCGGACGTGACGGACACGGACCTCCTCATCGCGGTCCTCGCCGGGATCGTCCAGGGCGTTGTCGAGTGGCTGCCGGTCTCCAGTCAGGGGAACCTCGCGCTGTTCCTGACGTTCGTCGGCACCGAGCCGGAGGCCGCCCTCCAGCTCGCGCTCTTCTTACAGGTGGGGACGACGCTCTCGGCGGCGACGTACTACCGCGGAGAGCTCCTGACCGCGCTTCGCGCGGCGCCCCGCTGGCGGCCCGCGGGCGCGTTCGACGGCGACGCCGCGCTCGTCTCGTATCTCGTTCTCGCCAGCGCGATGACCGGGATCGTCGGCATCCCCCTGTACGTCTTCGCCGTGGACCTGGCGAGTCGGCTCACCGGCGGGGTGTTCATCGCCGCCATCGGCGTCCTGCTATTGGTGACCGGACTCCTGACGTACGTCTCCGAGTCGGTGTCGATGGGCGGGCGGCGTGACCCGACGCTCGTCGACTCGCTGCTCGTCGGGGCCGCCCAGGGGCTCGCGATCCTGCCCGGCATCTCCCGGTCGGGGATGACCGCGAGCACGCTGTTGTTCCGGAGCTACGACCCGCCGTCGGCGTTTCGGCTGTCGTTCCTGCTCTCGATCCCCGCCAGTCTCGGCGCGGCGGCCTTGACGCTCCTCGACGCCGGCGGCCTTCCGGGGATCGATCCCCGCGCGGCCGCCGTAGCACTCGGAGTCAGCGCGGTCGTCGGGTACGCCACCATCGACGCGCTGATGCGGGTCGTCGAGCGAGTCCCCTTCTGGGCCGTCTGTTTCGGGCTCGGCGCGCTCGCGATCCTCGGCGGCGGCGTCGTCTCCGTCGTCGTGTGAGGCGGCGGAGGAGGACGTTGTCGTCCTGCGAACACGCTGTCATCCGATCCGGCGAACGGCAGTTCTGACGCCCCTCCCCCGGAAATTTCGCCAGCCGGAAACGTTCAGTGTCGTAACCGATATATGGTGGACCGGGTTGAGTACGAGTATCCCGCAGCGCGTGACCGTCTGGCGGTCGCGCGGGCGTTGAGCGTCGGCGTTATCGACGTGTGAGCATCCGCGCTAGCGACAGCACTAGCGCTCGCGGGTTCAATCATGACCTGTGAGACCCCGCTTCGGATCGTCGCGATCGTCGCCGTTCTAACCGTCGTCGCCAGTTTGGCCGGGATCGGACTGGAGGCTTCTGTGGTAGGTGGATATCCTTACAGTATCGGAACTGTAGACAATATCGGAATCGGTGCTAATGAAAGACAAGTCATTTCTGATATAGTCCTTCGTAGTGATTCTGAACAGGTTTCAATCAATATCAGTGAACTAGCGGCTGCTGGTGCTGAATTTGATCCGAATTCATCGTCGTACGATATCATAAATGGTCAATCGGCGAATACTAATGAGGTGAGGATAGTAAATCCGGATTCATCTGATCCTGCGATCATAATTGAACCATCTGCACTCAAAGGATTCAACAGATTTGATCTTGTCATATCCGAAATTGACACAACAGGTGTAAGTCTTGATCCGACTTCAGAATCGTCGATTAATTCTAATCTGGAGTATCAAATCCTTCAGAACGACGTCAGAGCGCGATCATCATTTGATATCTCGTCTTCCTCGTCTGTCTCTATCAGTTCGTACAACAGTCGTGAGGATATTATTAGATTAACAAATGTTTCTCTCGAAACTGGATCAGGAGACTATATTGTCATTTGGGAGGTCGGAAAATCTGGTAAATTAAAAAGAACACTCGGAGAGATACAAGGAAAAAGTGGCAATTTCTCTATGAGAATTGATAATCTCGAACAAGATACTGAAATTGCCGCAGTAATTCATCCTGGTTCTTCAACTCCAAATTATGAGACTATCTACGCGATGGATTCCGAAGCAGTGGCGATTCCAATCCAACTTCAGGTAGAGCGTGCTCCGATCCAGTACGTGTCACACTCTGATAATTCGAATTCTATAGATGGGAACCTTGTCGAGGTGATATTCAGTAATAGTATCAAGAAGAGTGGGGATGTGACGATTGAATTACAAAATTCTCGAAATATAACTGTTGATATTGAAAATTCTATAGATCAATACAGTATTCGAGATGGCCGACTTCTGTTGTATCCGCCGGAGCTTAGACGTGATCAACATATCCCTGTTCAATCTATAACACTCCGCAATATTATTCCCAAAGAGGGGGGATACTCGATTAATAACCATTCCTTTGAGGTACGAAATCTCAACAAGATCATTTCGGATGGTTCCAACTCCACTGTAGTTGATGGTGACCTAATCGGATTTGAGGCTGCTGAACAAGGTCCGTTTCAGATCGGACTGACTAATGAATCTAACAAGACATATATCCAAACAGATCTGCCAACACAAATCATTCCATATAATTCTTCGAATTTAGCCGAGGATAGTTATCTCATTTCTACTTCTACATTCAAACAGGAGACTACAATCTCGGTCGAAAAACAAAAATTAACTCTGAATATATCAGATTCTAATTTCTGGAGTAGTGACAATATAACTGTGTCAGTACGGTCATCCCCAACGAATCGAAAAGTATTGACTGAACTTAGAAACGAATCTGGAGCTCTAATAGCACAACAGTCAGATATTATTGGTGATTCTGGGGCCACAAACATTTCGTATGATCCACAGTCTTCGGGAAATTACACACTACTAGCCAGTGACAAGCATTCAGGAAGCAAAACCTCGAAAACCATTGATATTACTGATCCTGAACCACCTAAAATTAATACAGATATTATAAATTATCTTGTAGGAGATGTAGTTTCGGTTAGTATTCTTTCGGGTACATACACTAACACGACCAATCTCTCGATCACGAATTCGAGTACGGACACGCCGGTGGCCACCGCGAGCGTCACGACACCCCGCGGGGAGCCCACCACGCTCCGGTTCAACACGTACGCAGCGGGAGACCCCGATCTCACCGACGATCTCTTCACGATCGACGGGCCGGGGACCATCGAGTCGACGACGACTCGAGATCTCGGGGGAACGCTCCCGCCCGGCGAGTACGAGCTCACGGCGACCGCGGCCCCGAGCGGCCTGACCGACACCGCGACGGCGACCCTGCGAAGCCGATCGACGAACGGCCTCTCCGTGTATTCGACCGCGGGGTCCGCCGTGACCGACTTCTCCACGTCGGACCTGGTCAAAAACGCCATCGCGAACGGAACGCTCACGCCCGCGGCGACGATCACTGACGGCGACACGGTCGTCTACGCGGTCGATGCCGCCGGACTCGCGGGCTACGCTTCGATTCACGCGCCGGCCCTCGAGACCGGCACCGACCTCGACCGACTCGACGGACTCGAGTTCGCGGTCACCACCGCGGCGGCTCCCGGATCGAACTCGACGCGCGTGGCCACCGCGAACGGGACGACGATCCACTCCCACGAGACGGGACTGTTCCTCGTCGCCAACGCCACCGAGACGCTCGGAGAGGCCGTCACGGCGACCGGGAAGACCGATCTCGCGGCGACGTTCGACGTGGTCGACGACCGCCTCCGCACGGCCGCCGGACCGAACGCGTCCCACTCCGAGTCCGCCCCGTTCACGTACGCCCGAGCCGCGATCGATGACGACGCGGCCACCGATCCCGACGGCGCCAGTGATTCCACCGACGGCACCGATGACTCCACGGACGCCGCCGGTGACCCCGCAGACAGCGTCGGTGACTCCACCGACGCCACCGGTGGCTCCGCCGACGGCGCCGACTCGAGCACTCCCGCCGACTCCGGCGGGACGTCCGGACCCGACGGATCCGGGGGTACCGACGACTCCGACGGGTCCGAGTCGACCGACGCCGCGAACGGCGACGACGACACCGGCACCGACGGCGACGACACCGGCACCGACGGCGACGACACCGGCACCGACGGCGACGACACCGGCACCGACGGCGGCACTACCCCGCTCGAGGACGAGACCGCCGATCGGAGCGTGGAGACGACCACCGGATCCGACGGATCGACCGGGACGAACACCGAGACCGAACCGACCGGGACGTCCCGATCCGGCGACGAGACGGGGGACGTTCGTTCCACGCCGCCGACGGGTGAGGCCCCGATCGATTCCGGCGGCGATCCCGATCCGGCCGGGACGATCGGCGAGGCCGACGACCTCGGC
>NZ_NHPJ01000028.1 GCF_002252985.1 Halorubrum halodurans
ATCCCGAGTCGGCGTTCGACACGCCGGGACTGCGGCGGGCCTGGGAGATGACCGAGGACCTCGAGATCTATCTCACGAGCTGTCAGGTCGGCATCTCCGCGACGAGCATCGCGGTCGGGATCGTCGCGGAGCCGGCACTGGCGACGCTGATCGAGCCGGTCTTCGAGAACACGCTCCTGGCGTCGATAGGCGCCGGCGGGATCGTCGGCTTCCTGATCATCAACCTGCTCCACCTGACGCACGGCGAGCAGACGCCGACGTACCTCGGCGTCGAGCGGACGCGGTTCGTCGCCCGCTACGGCGCGACCCCGCTCTACTGGTTCGCGAAGCTCATCTCGCCGATGATCTCGATCGGCGACGGCGTCGCCAAGTGGACGCTCGGGCTCTTCGGGATCGAGATGACGGGCGCGTGGCTCGAGGCGGAGTCCGACCGGATCGAGTCGCGCGCGGACCTCAGACATCGGCTCGGCTCCGTCCTCGACCGCGGGGATCTCCCCGAGGAGCGTAAGACGGAGATCCTCAACGCGCTCACCGTCGGGGAGCGTCCCGTGAGCGAGGTGATGACCCCCCTCGAGGAGGTCGTGTTCCTCTCGACGACCGCGTCGATAGAGGAGAACCTCGACCGGATCGGCGGCAGCCCGCACACCCGGTTCCCGCTGATCGGCGACGACCCGGCGGCGTTCCGAGGGATCGTCTACGTGCCCGCGGTCGTCGACCGGATCGACGCCCTGCGGGAGGGGAGGACGACCCTCGAGGCGGTCGCCGCGGATCCGATGACGATCCGCGAGGACACGCCGATAAGCGAGGTCGTCGACCGGTTCCAGGCGGAACGCCAGGAACTCGCGCTCGTGCGCGGCGGCGGTGACGGGGCGGACGGAGGCGACGGAACGGGCGAGCGCGTGATCGGGCTGGTGACCGCCACCGACGCCCTCGAGGCGGTGATGGGCGAGATCGAGGACCCGCTCGATGTCGAGCTGGGGGAACGAACGGACGGCGGCTCGAACGCGTGAGCCTCAAGACGGCGACCCTGACCGACGCGTGAACACGCCGAGCGCGAACGCGAGGACCCGCAATCGGGGAGCGCCGCGATCCGGGACGCGATGGTGTCCGCCTCCGATCGTGTCCGCTCCGTCGTCGGAAGCCCCGACTGCGCCACGGACCGATATCGACGAGACGCCGGAACTGAGTCTCGGGCTCGACTGAGCTACCGGCTCTCTCTGCTCGGCCTTGTTCAGGGAGTCAGCTGGTGTAACAGATACAGTACATGTTGCCGTTATCTGGTGAACGTTTTGGGTGTCATTTTATTCCATCAACTCGGTTGGAGAGATAGCACCGTTCTCCAGTAGTTCACCATCGAACGCGACCAGCGTGGCGTCGATATCCTCGGCGAGAGCGAGAAGAACGCAGTCGAGTGTGTACAGTAACGTATCTTGCTGGAGACTATACGCCGAAATCTGGTCGCTGATTTCCGGCGCGTAGATATCGACGCCTCCGTAGATATCCGCCAGTACCTCTTCGACTCGTTCCTGTTCTACACGCTTCTTTTTCGTCAACACCGACCGAATTTCCATAAGATTGAGAATCAACGTACAAAAGTCGTGATTCTCGTTCAGCAGTTCAGTCGCTACATCACCGCGACCCGGTCCGTCGGTGATGCTAGCGATGAAAACGTTCGTATCGACGAATGCTTTCATCGACGTTCTCGCGCTTCGCGTACCGCCTCCACGGAGTCGATGTCGACATCAGCCAGTCGTCTCGACAGACGGTCGCCGAGTTTAACTGCCGACTTGTCGTCCTCGTCCGTCGGCTTCGACCAATCCGGCGGCGTTGCGTAACTTCCCATATGGCCGGATAGAGGTGGTAACAATAAATCAATTTGGCCGGTCGCGCTCTCTGACCGATTCGATAGCGAGGCGAATGTCCGTGAGGGTGGTGTCCTACCGGCTCTCTCTCTGCTCGGCCTTGTTCAACTCGATCAGCAGCCTGAAGATCGCCTTCACGAGGTTCACGTCGACGTCGAACTGCTCGGCGTTCTCGCCGGCGCGGTCCATCACGCGGGCCTCCTGTGACTCGTCGGTGGTCGGGAGGTCCCGCTTCGCTTTCACCTGCGCGACCGTGTCTGCGACGTACGTCCGGCGGGCGATCAGTTCGACGATCTCTTGGTCGATGTCCTCGATCTCCCGGCGGAGTTCGTCGAGGCTCATCTCTTCGGGGTCGGATGTATCAGTGCTCATGGTGGATCACCGGCGTACGCGCCGTCGTTCCGCGTCGTCGTCCGTCGAAGGGTTCCGGGTCGGTCGGCCCACACCGCCGCGAGCGCGTCGAGGTCGGCGTCGGGGTCGGCCGCGTCCGCGACGGCGACGACGCTCGGGCCGGTCCCCGAGAGCGACACCCCCGACGCGCGGGGCATCGCCTCGACGGCGGGGTCGGTGTCGAAGCCGAGCGCGGCCGAGAAGGCGAGCCCGTTGACGGTCATCGCCTCCGCGTACCGCCCGTCGTCGGCGAGGTCGGCGACGAGGTCGGCCATCGACGAGACGGCCCCGCAGCGCTCGACGTCGGCGTCGGCGCTGTAGGCCCGCTCGGGCGGGGTCCAGACGAGGACGTCCCAGTCGACCGGGTCGCGGGCGCGGAGGCGGTCCTCGCCGTTGTCGGTGAGACAGACGCCGCCCAGCATCGAGGCGGTCGCGTCGTCGAACGCGCCGGTGACGGTGACGCCGGCCTCGCGGGCCGCGCGCACGCCCAGGCGGCACGCCTCGAGCCGGGTCACGTCGACGGTCGACTCGGGGCTCGCCGACCCGGCGGTCGTCGGGTCCCCGGCCGCGTCGCCCACGGTCAGCCCGAGCGCGTCGCAGGTCGCGAGGACGGTCGCGTTGGCGGCCGCGCTGGAGCTCTTGAGCCCCGCCGCCAGCGGCACGTCGCTGTCGGTCCGGACGGTGCCGCCCTCGCCGTCGCCCCACCGATCGGTCGCGAGCGCGACGCAGCGCTCGATGAGCGCCGTGTCGCCGTCGGGGTCCTCCGCGATGGTCCCCTCGACGGCGTCGTCGTCGGGGTCGAGCTCGACGGTCGCGCGGGTCTCGACGTCGAGCCCGAAGGCCGCACCGGTTCCCGTCGCCAGGGCGTTCAACACGGTTCCCGCGCCGAGCGCGGCCGCCCGTCCCTCCATACACGCACTCCCGACGAGGGCCCCCAAAGGGTTAGCGGTCGCGGCGAGGCTGTCGAGGGCGGGTCACTCCCCGGCGCGAGCGCGGTCCTTTTCACGTCGGCGACCGGAGCGACCGACATGTCCGCATCCGCACCCGGCGATGTCCCGCCGACCTCGATCGGCGTCGACCTCCGCGAGGAGGGGATCGTCGTCGAGTACCTCGACGGCCGAACCACGCTGTACCGCGGCGTCCCCGACTCCGTGGCGGGGACGGTCACCGCGGGACCGGGCAAGGAGACCCACGTGCTCGTCACCGACCCGACCGAGACGGAGGGCGTGATGACGTACGTGAACGACTACAACACCGGCGAGGAGATCCTCCGCGACTCGGGCGTCGGCCGCGTCGTGGTCGAGTCCGGCGAGACCGACGAGGTGTTCCCCGGCGTGATCGTCGGCCGCGACGGGCAGTGCAACCGGGTGACCGCCGACCCGGAGGTCGCGGGCGGTCGCGTGTTCGTCTTCGTCGAGGACGGCTGGACCGAGGAGAGCTACGAGATCGTCTCCGGCCCCGAGGCGGGGCTCGACGCCCACCGCTGACGATGAGCCTCGCGAAACCCTGGCGCGAGCTCGACCGCTCGACCGTCGGGCGTGCCCCGAACCGGTACGGGCTCTACGAGCTCGGCGACGACGAGGGGGAGACCGTGGGGTTCGGGGCACGCCCGACG
>NZ_NHPJ01000101.1 GCF_002252985.1 Halorubrum halodurans
TCGCCTCGGCGGTCGCCGCCCTCGAGGCCGCGCCGCTCGACCGGACGGGAAGCGTCGCGGTCCGCGCCCGCAACGTCCGGAACACGGCCGACGTCTCCACGGCCGACGCCGAACGGGCGCTCGGAAGCGTCCTCGTCGACCGGGGCTTTTCGGTCGACCTCGACGACCCCGACCACGTCCTGCGCGCGCTGTTCGCGGCGGGCGAACGCGCGGCCCACGACGCGGTCGCCGGGGCGGACGGCGAGAGCGCCTCCGTCTGCGCGCTCGGCTGGGTCGCGCGGGAGGCCGCCCGCGACTTCGCGCCGGACCCGACCGACCGACCCTTCTTCCAGCCGGGGAGCATGGCGCCCGCGGACGCCCGCGCCTACGTCAACCTCGCCGGCGCGGCCCCCGGACGGACCCTGCTCGACCCGATGTGCGGGACCGGCGGGCTCCCGCTGGAGGCGGGGCTCGTCGGGGCCGACGCGGTCGCCTGCGACGCCCAGACGAAGATGGTCCGGGGGACGCGGGAGAACCTCCGGGCGTACGTGGGAGACGGCAGGGGCGGCGAGGGCGGCGGGGACGGTGGCGACGATCGGGAGGTGAACGATGCGGGCGACGGGCCCCGGTGGCACGTCGCCCGCGGCGACGCCACGGCCCTCCCGCTCGTCGACGACGCGGTCGACGGCGTCGCCTTCGACGCGCCCTACGGCAGGCAGTCGAAGATCGCCCGGCACGAGCTCGCGGACCTCGTCGCCGGCGCGCTCGGGGAGGCCGCCCGCGTCGCGCCGCGCGCCGTGATGGTCGCCGACCGCGACTGGCGGCGGCCCGCCCGCGAGGCGGGATGGGAGGTCGTCGCCGCCTTCGAGCGCCGGGTTCACCGGTCGCTGACGAGACACGTGCTGGTCCTGGAGCGCGAACGGGGCTCGTCGCGGGCGACGTGACCGCGGGCGAGCCTCGAGGTCGAATCGACGTGAGAGTGAAACCGAACGTCCGGGTACCGTAGGATTCGACCGCCTGCGGACGGGTTTTCAGTTTCGCCGCGGCCGGGCAACGATTAAGTAACCGGCGGGGAGTGGTTCCTCCATGCCAGGGGACGCCGGCGACGACATGCTCTCGTGGGACGAGTCGGTGTTCCGCGACGAGTCCGTGTTCGAGATCGACCACGTCCCCGAGACGTTCCGTCACCGCGAGAGCCAACTCGAGAGCCTGAAGTACGCGCTCCGCCCGGCCGTCCGCGGCTCCCGCCCGCTCAACACGATCGTCCGGGGGCCGCCGGGGACGGGCAAGACCACCGCGGTACAGAAGCTCTTCTCGGAGCTGCGCGCGCGCACCGAGGTGCGGACCGTCCGCGTGAACTGCCAGGTCGACTCGACGCGCTACGCCGTCTTCTCCCGGCTCTTCGAGGGGATCTTCGAGTACGAGCCGCCCTCCTCGGGGATATCCTTCAAGAAGCTGTTCGGCCAGATCACGGACCGGCTCGTCGAGGAGGACGAGGTGCTCGTGGTCGCGTTGGACGACGTGAACTACCTCTTCTACGAGAACGAGGCCTCCGACACGCTCTACTCGCTTCTGCGCGCCCACGAGGCGCACTCCGGCGCGAAGATCGGCGTGATCGTCGTCTCCTCGGACCTCTCGCTCGACGTCATCGACGACCTCGACGGCCGGGTCCAGTCGGTGTTCCGCCCCGAGGAGGTGTACTTCCCGGTGTACGACGCGACGGAGATCTACGACATCCTCGGCGAGCGGGCGAAACGCGGCTTCCACGAGGGCGTCGTCGGCGACGCCGAGCTCGACCGGATCGCGGAGCTGACCGCCGAGAGCGGCGACCTCCGCGTCGGGATCGACCTCCTGCGCCGCGCGGGGCTCAACGCCGAGATGCGCGCCTCGAAGACGATCGCCATCGAGGACGTCGAGTCCGCCTACGACAAGTCGAAGCACGTCCACCTCTCGCGGTCGCTCCGGGGACTCTCAGACTCCGAGCGCGCGCTCGTCCGCGTGCTCGCGGCCAACGACGGCGAGCAGGCCGGCGCGGTGTACGAGGCGTTCCACGAGGAGACGGGGCTCGGCTACACGCGCTACTCGGAGATCATCAACAAACTCGACCAGCTGGGGGTGATCGACGCCGAGTACGCCGACGTCGACGGGCGGGGTCGGTCGCGCGAGCTCACGCTCGCGTACGACGCCGAGGCGGTGTTGGACCGGCTGGAGTGAGCGACCCGACGGCGGTCGATGGGGCGGGCCGACGCCTTTTCACCCTCCCCGCACGCACGGCCGGGCATGAAGACGAGCGGCGGCAGCGACGCGATGAAGCGGCGGGCCGGCGAGTCGGCCGCGGAGACCGTCGACGACGGCGACGTGGTCGGGCTCGGAACCGGGTCGACGGCCGCCCACGCGATCCGCGCGATCGGCGCACGCGTCGACGGCGGGCTCGACGTTCGGGGCGTGGCGACCTCCTTCGCGAGCCGCGAACTCGCCGTGGAGGCGGGGATCCCGCTCCGCGACCTCGACGAGGTCACGGGCCCGGACGCGGGGGGGATCGACGTCGCCATCGACGGCGCGGATCGGGTCGCGCTCGGCGACGGCGTCGCCGACCGAGTCAGGGGGACCGACCGGGTCGTCGGCGACCTGATCAAGGGCGGCGGCGGCGCACACGCCCGCGAGAAGCTCGTCGATTCGGCCGCGGACCGGTTCGTGGTCGTCGCCGATCCCTCGAAGGAGACCGAGATACTCGACCGGCCGGTCCCGGTGGAGGTCCTCCCGAGCGCCCGCGGCGTCGTCGCCGACGCGGTGCGGGCGGCCGGCGGCGAGGCGACCCTTCGGCGAGCCGAGCGGAAGGACGGCCCCGTCGTCACCGACAACGGGAACCTGCTTCTCGACTGCGAGTTCGGCGAGATCCCGGATCCGGAGGCGCTCGCGACGACGCTCGCGACGACGCCGGGCGTGCTCGAACACGGACTGTTCGTCGGGCTCGCCGACGAGATCCACGTCGGAACCGCGGAGGGCGTTCGGATACTGGAGACGTGACCGTCGGAAGGGGTGGCCGTCGGAAGGCGTGACTACACGCGATCCCCGATCCGGCGGCACGGCCGCTGTCCGGGACGCGAGTCGAAAGAAAACGGCAGGAATGGACGCCTTACAGGTCGCGAGGCTGGACCGTCTTCCGGTCGTTGGCCTCGGCGCGGCGTGCGGCGTCTTCGAGCAGCTCGTCCACTTCTTCGTCCAGCGCGTCGTAGAAGTCCGAAGCGACGTTCTTGTCGTCCAGGGCTTCCTTGACTGCCGCTTTGACAATGAGGTCTGCCATGCGGCCGAGAGTATCCGTCGATAGTTAATAAGAGTTCCTGAATTCGCCCGCGAGGGGCGTCGTGCGGGCGGTTCACGGCGGGGACGCCGTGGAGTGGGTATATATGTCTTGTGGACGCGGCGCCGGGAGCCGGGCGGCCGCGGATCGACGGCTACGAACCCCTGCGTCTCGAGGGGACGACCATGCGCGAGGAGAGCGAGGAGGAAGCGGACGGATCGCGGACGCGCGAGACGCTGGAGGCGCTCGCGGCCGGAGAGATCGGCGTCGCCGAGGCCGAATCACGGATCGCCGGCTACGCGACGACGGACGCGGGCCGGTTCGACGCCGCCCGCGAGGACCGCCGCGGGATCCCGGAGGCGGTGCTGGCGGAGGGGAAACGGCCCGCCGAGACCGGGGCGCTCGCGACGACGGCGCTGGAGACGACGGGCCGGGCGCTCGTGACCCGCGCGACCCCCGACCACGCGGCGGCGGTCAGGGAGGCCGTCGGGGACGCCGCGCCGGAGGCCGACGTCGACCACGACGAGGTGACCCGCACCGTCGTCGTCCACGCCGCGGGGTTCGAGCCGCCGGAGCTGGCCGCGACCGCCGCGGTCGTGACCGCTGGGACCGCCGACGCGCCCGTGGCGGGCGAGGCGGCGGTCGTCGCCCGCGAGATCGGCGCGGACGTGGACCGGATCGAGGACGTCGGCGTCGCGAACCTCGACCGGCTGCTCGATCAGGTGGCGCGGATCCGGGAGGCCGACGTCGTCGTCGTCGCGGCCGGCCGCGAGGGGGCGCTGCCCACGGTGGTCGCCGGGCTGGTCGACGCGCCCGTGATCGCGATCCCGGTGTCGACGGGGTACGGCGAGGGCGGCGAGGGCGCGGCCGCGCTCGCCGGGGCGCTCCAGTCGTGTACCGCCCTCACGACGGTGAACGTCGACGCCGGGTTCGTCGCCGGCGCGCAGGCGGGGCTCATCGCCCGCGCGATAGACGGCGGGACCTGAACCCGTGTCCGATCACCACGTGTACGTGATCGAGTGTGCCGACGGCACCCTCTACACGGGGTACACCACCGACGTGGAGCGGCGGGTCGCCGAACACGACGCGGGCGAGGGGGCGAAGTACACCCGCGGTCGCACCCCGGTTACGCTGCGACACGTCGAGTCGTTCGACTCGCGGTCGGCGGCGCTCTCGCGCGAACACGCGATCAAGTCGCTGTCGCGTGCCGGGAAGGAGGAACTGATCGCCGGGGAAAACTGATCGGCGGGGGCGGCGAGGAACGCTGACGCGAACGTCGGCGCGGGACGCGGCGGTCGCTACTCCACCAGCCGCTCGATCTCGGTGACGAGGATGCCGCTCGCGCCGACCGCCTTCAGCTCCGAGATGGTCGCGAACACGTCGCGCTCCTCGACGACGGCGTGGACCGCGACCATGCCGTTTCCCTCCGCGTCGGCCTCGACGTCCATCACGGTCGGGCCGCCGAGTCCGGGGATCACGTCCTTCACCTCCTCGAGGCGGTCCGTCGGTGCGTTCATCATCAGGTAGCGCCGGCCGTCGGCGGCCAGCACGGACTCGAAGGCGGTGACGACCTGCTCGACCTTCGGGTCGGAGACGACGTCGGGGCGGGCGAACAGCCGGACCGAGGAGTCGAGCACGTCGTCGATCACGGCGAGGCGGTTCACCTTCAGGGTCGTCCCCGTGGAGGTGATGTCGACGATGGCGTCGGCCATTTCGACGTGGGGGGTGAGCTCGGTCGCGCCGGTGACGGTGACCACGTCGGCGTCGACGCCCACGCGCTCGAGGTAGCTCCGGGTGACGGTCGGGAACTCGGTGGCGATCGTCCTCCCGGTCAGGTCCGCGACCGTCTCGACGTCGCCGTCCTCGGGCGCGGCGAGGACGAGCCGGCAGGAGCCGTATCCCAGATCGAGCACGTCGACGAGGTCGTCGTCGGACGCGTCCGCGGGATCGTCGACGACGCCGCCGGACTCGGCGGCCTGGTCCAACCCCGTGACGCCGAGGTCGGCCGCGCCGTCGCGCACGTACTCGGGGATGTCGGCCGCGCGGACGTAGAGGACGGTCACGTCGGGATCGACCGTCTCGGCGTACAGCTGTCGGTCCGCGGTCTCCTCGACGTGGAGCCCGGCGCGCTCCAACAGCGAGAGCGTCGGCTCGTGTAGGCGGCCCTTGTTGGGGACGGCGATGCGCATACGGGAGGGTCGCGGGGCGTGCGGGAAACGTTTTCGTCCGGTCGTGGTCGCCCTCCGCAAAACAGCTATACGTATACGTGCGTAAAGCGTTCGTATATGTCTAACGCCGACACGGGGGCTGATGACGGCGGCCCGGAGACGGTACAGATCAATCTCCGCCTCGGGAAGCCGTTCCTCGACGACATCGACGCGACGTGGAAGGAACAGGGATTCAACTCGCGAAGCGAGTTTCTGCGATACGCCGTCCGCGACGCCGTAAAACATCCGGACTTCTCGCGGAAGGGATGGCGACAGATCGCGACCAGCGAACACGAACTCCGGACCGACGAATCCGACCTCGTCTCGCGGGAGGAGGTCGTGGAGATGATGGACCGGAACGAGAGCCGTGAGTGAGGAGTGGACGTGGGCGTTCGCGCCCGTCCGTGATCCGTCTTGTTCCCGACGGATCGGTTCGGGCGGGAACCGCGTCGTCGACCGCCTGGCCGCGCCGCTCAAGTGGTTCCGCCGCCAACGACGCGTATCGTGAGCGACGCCGACTCCCCCCTCTCCGAGGACCGCCCGACCGCCGACAGACCGCTCCGGGTGGACGCCCCGTTCGAGCCCGCGGGCGACCAGCCCGAGGCGATCGAGAAGCTGGTGGAGGGGTTCGAGGCGGGCGCGGAGAAACAGACGCTGCTCGGCGTGACCGGCTCCGGCAAGACCAACACGGTCTCGTGGGTCGCCGAGGAACTCGATCAGCCCACCCTCGTTCTCGCCCACAACAAGACGCTCGCGGCCCAGCTGTACGAGGAGTTCCGCGAGCTGTTCCCCGACAACGCCGTCGAGTACTTCGTCTCCTACTACGACTACTACCAGCCGGAGGCGTACGTCGAGCAGACGGACACGTTCATCGACAAGGAGATGTCGATAAACGAGGAGATCGACCGGCTACGCCACTCCGCGACGCGCTCGCTTCTCACCCGCGACGACGTGGTCGTCGTCGCCTCGGTCTCCGCGATCTACGGGCTCGGCGACCCCGAGAACTACCGCGAGATGGCCCTCCGGCTGGAGGTCGGCGAGGAGGTGGGTCGCGAGGGGCTGCTCGCGGATCTGGTCGACCTGAACTACGAGCGCAACGACGTGGACTTCACGCAGGGCACCTTCCGGGTGCGCGGCGACACCGTCGAGATCTACCCGATGTACGGCCGGTACGCGGTCCGCGTGGAGCTGTGGGGCGAGGAGATAGACCGGATGGTGAAGGTCGACCCGATGAAGGGCGAGGTCGTGAGCGAGGAGCCCGCGGTCATGCTCCATCCCGCCGAGCACTACTCGATCCCCGACGACAAGCTGGAGCGGGCGATCGCCGAGATCGAGGAGCTGATGGAGAAACGCGTGGCCCACTTCGAGCGGGAGGGTGACCTCGTCGCGGCCCAGCGCATCGAGGAGCGCACCACCTTCGACGTCGAGATGCTCCGGGAGGCGGGCTACTGTTCGGGCATCGAGAACTACTCCGTCCACATGGACGACCGCGACCCCGGCGACGCCCCCTACACCCTGCTCGACTACTTCCCCGACGACTTCCTCACCGTGATCGACGAGTCACACCAGACGATCCCCCAGATCAAAGGGCAGTACGAGGGCGACAAGTCCCGCAAGGACTCGCTCGTCGAGAACGGCTTCCGGCTCCCGACCGCCTACGACAACCGTCCGCTGACGTTCGAGGAGTTCGAGGAGAAGGTCGACCGGACGCTGTACGTCTCCGCGACGCCGGGCGAGTACGAGCGCGAGGAGTCGGCGAACGTCGTCGAACAGATCGTCCGACCCACACACCTCGTCGACCCGAAGGTGGAGGTGGCCGACGCGACCGGCCAGGTCGAGGACCTCCTCGACCGGGTCGACGGGCGGATCGAGCGCGACGAGCGCGTGCTCGTCACCACGCTCACGAAGCGGATGGCGGAGGACCTCACGGAGTACTTCGAGGAGGCGGGGATCGACGTGGCGTACATGCACGACGAGACGGACACCCTGGAGCGTCACGAGATCATCCGCGACCTGCGGCTCGGGAACATCGACGTGCTCGTCGGCATCAACCTGCTTCGGGAGGGGCTCGACATCCCCGAGGTGAGCCTCGTCGCCATCCTCGACGCCGACCAGGAGGGGTTCTTACGCTCCACCACCACGCTCGTCCAGACGATGGGACGGACCGCCCGCAACGTCAACGGCGAGGTCGTCCTCTACGCCGACCGGACGACCGACTCGATGGAGGCGGCGATCGAGGAGACCCAGCGCCGCCGCGAGATCCAACTGGCGTACAACGAGGAACACGGCCACGAGGCGACCACCATCGACAAGCCGGTCGGCGAGACCAACCTGCCGGGCTCGAAGACGGACACGAGCGGCGTGAGCGTCGGCGACGTGGAGAGCGAGGACGAAGCCGCGGCGCGGATCGAGGCGCTCGAGGAGCGGATGAACGAGGCCGCGAGCAATCTGGAGTTCGAGCTGGCCGCGGACATCCGCGACCGGATCGCGGAGCTCCGGCGGGCGTTCGAACTCGACGGCGACGAGGAGGGCGTTCCCGCGCCGATGCTCGACGAGTGAGCGGCGGTCGCTTTCGCGGCGTCACGAGCGCTGACGGCCGGGAAGAAACGATCGGACCGGGACGCACGACCCGGCTGGAACGCACGACCGCACGAACGGACCCGGAACCGGCCCTCGCGGAGCGTCCCGTCGTCGGGTCCGCCGATTATCACGCGAGCGAGCCGCGGCGACGGGGTTTTTACCCGCCACCGACCGACCGGGGAGCATGTACCGTCGCGCGGTCGTGGCCGGCACACTCGCCGTCGCGACCGCAGGGTGTACGGACCGGATCCACGACCTCGCGGCGTCGGCTCCGGGCGACATCGGGGTCAGGAGCCGGTACGTGGACCACGACCCGCTGGTTCCCGAACGGAGCGTGCGGGCGCTGCCGCCGGAGCTGCTGACGCACGCCCTCTCGTTCCGGTCGGCCGCGGCCGCGAGGCGGACGGTCCGTTCGGACGCGGAGGCGACGCTGTCGTTCGTCGACGCGACCCGGTTCGTCGAGGACGGGGGCGGCGCCGTGCTCGTGATCGCCCAGCGGCTGGCTCCGGCGGGGCTCGACGTCCGACTCGGTTCGGTGAGCCGGATCGGCGAGCGCGCGCTGCGGGTCGCGGCCGACGAGATCGGCCATCGGCCGGGCGACGAGGACGACCTCGCGGTTCACACGCTCCTCGTCCGGCTGGCCGACGAGCGCGGGCCGCCGGAGCGCGTCGTCGTGTCGATCGAGGGCGACCGCGCCGGGGTCACGGTCTGAGCCGGCGGTTCCTCGGGTCGCCGGAGCCGAGGGATCGGTCGGTTCGGCGAATATATACAGGTCGCCGGCGTCGCACGAACGTGACCTCCAGCCTCGCCGTCTCCCGCCGCGTGCGCGGAGCGGTCCAACTCGCGATCGCGGGCCTGCTTCTCGTCCAGCCGCTGGCGCTTCGATCCGCCACCGTCGGCACCGCGATCCCGACGCTCGCGGAGCCGGGATCGCTGATCGGGATGGTGCCGCCCGCGCTCGTGGCCGCCGGGGCCGTGACGTTCCTCTCCGGGGTCGCGGCCGTCCGCGGTCGGACGCTGTCGGCGCGCGCGAGCCTCGCGTCCCCGCTCCTCTGTGTCGTCGTCGGCGTCGCCCTCGGCGTCGAGGTCGGGCCGGCCGTCGTGTCGGTGCCGGCGCTGCGCGTCTCGGGCGTGACGCCGTTCGTCGTCGCCGGGGCGGCCATCGGGGGCTCGCTCGCGCCCGTCGTCCTCGGCGCGACCCGCGAGGACACGATCGCGCTGCTCGCCGGGGCCGTCCTCCTGTTCGTCGGGATCGGCCTCGCGCCCGCGCCGGCCCTCGCGCTGGCCGCGGGACTCCTCGGCGGCGGCGGCGCGATCGGACTCCTGTGGGTCCTCGACGCCGAGGGCTGGCGGCCGTGAGGCGGGGCGACGGGCGACGCCTCCCCGGTCTCCCGGCCGGGCGCCGACCGCCGGGGGCGGGACGCGACCGACCGGCGACAGCACGGGCTCAGTTGTGCGGAAAGCAACTACGTTTGTGTTATTGAAACTCTGTTGGTAATGTTTATGCCGGTGCAGCCGGAGACGTTCGACACGGTTCACACGGAGCGGTTCGCCCGGAGCGATTCGCCCGGTTTCAACGGGTAGCCACGCGTTCGCGCCGGATGGAGAGCTCGCCGAGAGTGGCAACGCTCTCCGGCACGTCGGTCCGTGGAACCCCGAGCACACATGAGCACGACGACACACGACACCGCGGTTCGCGACCTGCTCGACCGAGCCAGGAGGGGCACCGAGGACGCACTGGACGCCGACGAACGCGACCGGCTGGTCGCCGAGATCGAGCGCGCGCTCTACGACGGGGCCGACGCCGACGAGGTCGCCGAGGCGACCGTCGACGCGCTCACGGCGCGGATCGAGCGCGATCCCGCCTACGACGCGATGGCGGCCCGCGTCGCCCGCGAGGACTACTTCCGTCGGGTGACCGGGGAACGCCCGCCCGACGACGAGGACGCCCTCGCGGCGGCGTACCGCGACGCCTTCCGCGAGGCGATCGACCGCGGCCTCGAGGCGGACCTCCTCGACGAGCGGATGGGCGAGTACGACCTCGACCGGCTGGCGGGGGCGCTGGAGCCGGCACGGGACGAGCTGTTCGAGTACACCGCGATCGACACCCTCGAGCAGCGGTACTACCTTCGGGAGCCTGACGCGGAGCCGTTCGAGCTTCCGCAGGTCTTCTGGATGCGGGTGGCGATGGGGGTCGCGCTCCGGGAGGAAGAATCGGAGCGGGCCGCGCGCGCCGAGGAGTTCTACGAGGTCCTCTCGACGCTGCGGTTCGTCCACTCCACGCCGACGCTGTTCCACGCCGGGACGACCCACCCGCAGCTCTCCTCGTGTTACCTCACCACCGTCCCCGACGACCTCGAGGGGATCTTCGAGGCGTACAAGGAGCACGCGAAGCTCTCGAAGTGGTCGGGCGGGCTCGGCAACGACTGGACCCCGCTCCGCGCGGACGGCGCGCTGGTCTCCTCGACCGGCGTCGAGTCGACCGGGACGGTCCCCTTCCTGAAGATCTCCAACGACGTGACCGGCGCGATAAACCGATCGGGGAAGCGCCGCGGGGCCGCGGCCGCCTACCTCGAGGCGTGGCACCTCGACTTCCCCGCCTTCATCGACCTCCGGCGGAACACCGGCGACGAGCGCCGGCGCACCCACGACATGAACACCGCGGCGTGGGTGCCCGACCTCTTCATGAAGCGGGTCGAGAACGACGCCGAGTGGACGCTGTTCTCGCCCGACGAGGTGCCCGACCTCCACGGGACCTACGGCGAGGCGTTCGAGGAGCGGTACGAGGCGTACGAGGAGGCCGCCGAAGCGGGCGAGCTCCGCCAGTACGAGACCGTCGACGCGAGCGAGCTCTGGCGGGAGACCCTGACGCGGCTCTTCGAGACCGGCCACCCGTGGATCACGTTCAAGGACCCGTGTAACGTCCGGTCGCCCCAGGACCACGCCGGCGTCGTCAACTCCTCGAACCTCTGTACGGAGATCACGCTCAACACGAGCGAGGAGGAGACCGCCGTCTGCAACCTCGGCTCGATCAACCTCGCGCGACACATGACCTTCCGCGGCGACGCCGAGGCCCACCCCGCCCCCGACGACGTCGCGGCCGCGGCCCGCGGAAGCGGGGCGGACGGCGACGACGCGGATGCGGGCGGCCCGGTCGCCGTCGGCGTCGACGGCGACGCGGCCGAACTCGACGCCGAGCTGTTCGCCGACACCGCCGAGACCGCGATGCGGATGCTCGACAACGTCGTCGACCTCAACTTCTACCCGACGGAGAAGGCCGAGCGCTCCAACACCCGCCACCGGCCCATCGGGCTCGGGATGATGGGCTTCCACGAGGCGCTCCAGCTCGCGCGCGTCCCGATGAACTCCGAGCGCGCCCTCGCGTTCGCGGGGCGGGCCGGGGAGCTGCTGGGCTACCACGCGATCGACAACTCCGCGCGACTGGCCGGCGAGCGCGGCGTGTACGACTCCTTCGAGGGCTCGAAGTGGGACCGCGACCTGCTGCCGCAGGACACCCTCGACCTGCTCGCCGAGGAGCGCGGCCGGGAGATCCCCGTCGCCCGCGAGGAGACGCTCGACTGGGACGCGGTCCGCGAGCGGATCGCGGAACACGGCATGCGAAACTCCAACACCACCGCGGTCGCGCCGACCGCGACCATCTCCACCATCGCGGGCACCTCCCCGTCGATCGAGCCGCTGTACTCGAACCTCTACGTCAAGTCCAACATGTCCGGCGACTTCACCGTCGTCAACGAGCGGCTCGTCGCCGATCTCAAAGCCGAGGGGCAGTGGGGGTCGGAGGCGCTCGACCGCCTGAAGTACCACGACGGCGCGGTCGGCGACCTCGACCTCCCCGGCGAGCTCTCGGACCTCTACCGCGGGGCCTTCGAGATCGATCCCCGCCACCAGCTTCGGCTCACCGCGCGCCGCGGCGCGTGGATCGACCAGAGCCAGTCGCACAACGTCTTCTTCCCGTCGACGGACGGCTCGCTGCTCGACGACGTGTACCGGACCGCCTGGGAGCTGGGGCTGAAGACGACCTACTACCTGCGCACGCTCGGCGCGTCGAGCATCGAGCAGTCGACGCTGGACATGGCCGAGTACGACGACACGCAGTCGCGCGGCGGGGGATTCGACGGCGGGGACGAACCGGACGGCGAGCCCGGTGGCGACACGGGGACCGACTCCGACGGCGACGCGGACCGCGTCGACGGGCTGCCGACCGTCGAGGACCCGACCTGCGACGCCTGTCAGTGAGCCGGAGGAGACGAACGACGGCTGACACCACGTCACACCACACCACACCACACCACACCACGCGAACCACACGACCCACACCATGCCGCTCATCAACACCGACAGCCAGCACGACCCGAACAAGATCCTGCCGATCGACTACGACTGGGCCCGCGAGTACTACCGCGACGGGGTCAACAACAACTGGGTGCCCGAGGAGATCCCGATGGCGGACGACGTCCACCAGTGGGAGGGCGACGAGCTGACCGACGCGGAGCGCCGGCTCGTGGAGTGGAACCTCGGGTTCTTCTCGACGGCCGAGTCGCTGACCGCGAACAACCTCGTCCTCGCCGTCTACGACTACGTCACCGCGCCGGAGTGCCGTCAATACCTGCTCCGACAGGCGTACGAGGAGGCGGTCCACACGGACACGTTCATCTACTGCTGTGACTCGCTCGGCTTCGATCCCGAGTACCTCTACGGGATGTACGACCGCATCCCCGCCATCGAGGCGAAGGACGACTTCGTCGTCGACCTGACCCGCGCCATCGACCGCCCCGACTTCACGATCGAGACCGACGACGACGTCCGGGAGTTCCTCCGGGATCTCGTCGGCTTCTACGTGATCATGGAGGGGATCTTCTTCTACGCCGGCTTCGCGATGATGCTCGCGTTGAAGCGGCGCGGGAAGATGGTCGGGGTCGGCGAGCAGTTCGAGTACATCATGCGCGACGAGTCGCTCCACCTCAACTTCGGGGTCGAGCTGATCAACACGATCCGCGAGGAGAACCCCGGCGTCTGGACCGACGAGTTCGAGGCGGAGATCGACGGGCTGATCCGCGAGGCGGTCGAGCTCGAGTCGACCTACGCCGCGGAGGCGTGCCCGCCGGACCTGCTGGGGATGTCCGCGGAGGGGTTCATCGAGTACGTCGAGTACATCGCGGACCGGCGGCTCACCCAGCTGGGGATGGCGGAGGCGTACGGGACCGAGAACCCGTTCCCGTGGATGTCGGAGGCGGTCGATCTCAACCGCGAGGCAAACTTCTTCGAGCGACAGGTGACCGAGTACCAGTCCGGCGGCTCGCTCGACTGGTAGGCCCCCGCGAGCGACGCCGGGGGCTCACCGATCGAGGCTCTCGCCGATCCGGGGCCTCACCGACCGGGGCTCTCCGACTCCGACTCCAGTTCGATGTCGCGGTCGGCCTCGCGGTCGGGTCCCTCCGCGTCGTCGAGGTCCGCCCCGGCTCCGACGTCCACGTCGCCGCCGACGTCGACGTCCCCGCCCACGTCGACGTGGGCGG